>CAMBRF010000021.1 GCA_945870225.1 PVC group bacterium
TGATAAATTCAAAACTTATCCGTCCCCATCCGCGCTATCAGCGGTTCAAATGGCTATTCTTTTGTGAGAATCTGCCGAGGGGTAGGCAGAGGGTTTCGGAACGAGGCGAGACGCCTCGTCTACTTTGCGAGCTTCGCGGCTTTTGTAAAGAATTCTCTTCTCCGTATATTACTCCAGAACGGGTTGCGGGAATTTTGGCCACGGCTTGCCCGCTGGAGCCTTGGCGAAGGCGGGGACCCCGTGGACGAAATGCCCGCAACATTCTCTTCTGCTGGGTCTTCTCCGTGCCTCAGTGCCTCCAGCCGCAGGCGGGTGGTGAATTTTCACTTGCGATTTGACTATCCTGTTATCCCGTCAAAATCCTCTTTTCCCTTCCTGCGGGTGGTGAATCTTCTCTTAATTTCCTCAATTTCCCCAATCAGTGGTGAAATCCTTCTTCAGGGGGTTGACAGGATTCGCAGGATGTTCAGAATGACGGGATACGGATCAGGTCTTTCAATACACAGGAGCGTTATGATCACAAGACACATTGCCTTCAGTTTGATCGTTCTTGCCACAACCTTGACGCAAGGATGTCGTCATCCCGCCAGCACCAAAGCGCCGGTTGCCGGTCCGCATGTGAGCCTGGTCACGGTTGGGAAGGTTGATCCCGTTCTGTCCACCCGTGTGGCCTTATGGATTGAGAATAATCTGGTGGCGGTGGTCGACAAAGGCACCATGCCAATCAAGGCGCCCTACACTCTCGAAACCGTATGCGCGCAAGCCATCAAGGAGCGCGATCAGACTGCCTTGGCCACGGTTGTCCTGGTGGGCGGGCTGACCAAGCATGGCCAGACGCACGGGTTTGTCTTTAATCGTATCGCCCTGGTTGATGTCGATATGCTGCACCCGACTGATGCGAAGAAAAAAGGTTGGGAAGAACAATTTACGCGCCGGGTGGAGAAGGAGTCATTGGCCGGGGTGTCCTATGCGATGGGAATGCCAGCCTGTGTCTTTTCCCTGTGCGCCTTGAAACCGGCGGAGTCGATGGAGGAATTGGATGCCAAGGGCCGCAATCTTTGTCCTCCCTGCACCCAGAAAATGGAAGCCATTCTAGGCCAGAAACTCCCTCAGCCATAAGCGAAGAGGGATTTCATCACTGATCGGGGAAATGGAAGAAATAAAGAGAAGATTCACCACCCGCCTGCGGCTGGAGACACTGAGGCACAGAGAAGACCTGACAGAAGAGAATGTTGCGGGCATTTCGTCCACGTCAGGCCGTGGCCAAAATTCCCGCAACCCGTTCTGGAGTAAATACGGAGAGAAGAATTTTTACAAAAGCCGCGAAGTTCGCAAAGTAGACGAGGCGTCTCGCCTTGTTCTTTTATCCTGTTCGTGGGAAGAAGATTCACCACCCGCTTCGCCCGCCTGAGGCGGACAAGCTGGAGGCACTGAGGCACAGAGAATTGTTCGCCCCGAGAATTCCTCTGCCTGCCCCTCGAAACCCAAAGTGTTGAACGAATTTCTCATGGGGCAGCGACTTTGTGGAGGCTGATCGTGATCATATTCAGTTTCAACCCCCATGATAAATTCGTTCAACATTTTCGCGGTGGGAGACGGGAAGAGGCGGGGATGATAAGGTATTCTCCGTGATAATTTCTCAGTGCCTCCTCTTCCTCTAGCGAAGCGGGTGGTGAATCCTCTCTTGCGACCTGAATATCCTGTAAATCCTGTCAAAATCCTCTTTTCCCATCCTGCGGGTGGTGAATCCTTCTCTTCTGGATTTCCCTCATTTCCCTAATCAGTGGTGAAATCTTATTATCCCTGAATTGGGATTGTGTTTGCGGTCTTCAGCCTGCATCCTGAGCAATATCGAGGAACCAAATTGAGATGACGCCGAAACTTTCCTTGCACCGACTGGCCTGTTTCATCACGCCGCATGGCTTGGGTCATGCTGCCCGCGCGGCCGGCGTTTTGGCCGCTTTGCAAAAACGCCAGCCTGATATCAAGCTCACCCTCTTTACCACCGCTGCGGCTGACTTTTTTACCGCCTCAGGGTGCCGGAATGTCACGATTCATCCGGAAAGTCTCGATATCGGGTTTGTCCAACAAAGTGCCCTGGTGAAGGATATCCCCGAAACCGTGCGGCGGCTCGATGCCTTTTTGCCGTTCCCGGACGCCCTCATCCGCCGCCTGGCCGCTGAGGTGCACAAGGCCCGCTGCACGGCTCTGATCTGCGACATCGCCCCCCTCGGTATCGCCGTGGCACGTGCGGCGGGCATTCCCTCCATCCTCATTGAGAACTTCACCTGGGACAACCTCTACGAGCATTATGCGCCGCACTATCCGCGTCTGCAGGTCCACGCCGACCTGCTGCGCCAGTGGTTTTCTGCCGCCGATTTCCATATCCAGACGGAACCCGTCTGCCATCGGGTTGCTGCCGCCTTCGCCACGACCAGCCCGGTGACCCGTCCCCCAAAAACCGGGCCTGCGGCGATCCGCCGGGAGTTGGGGGTGGCGCCGGGCCGGAAGATGGTCTTGATCACCATGGGCGGAGTGTCGGAGCGGACGCCATTACTGGCCCACATGGCCCGGCGCGACGATCTGGTCTTTGTCGTCGCCTGGGGCGCGCCCGAACGACGTGTCAGAGGGAATGTGATCTGTCTGCCCCTGCGTTCGGCCTTCTATCATCCCGATCTCGTTCAGGCGGCTGACGCTGTGATCGGCAAGCTGGGTTACAGCACCCTGGCGGAGGTCCATGGGTCAGGCGTCCCGTTTGGCTATATTTCCCGCCGGAACTATCCCGAGATGCCGGGGTTGACCGCCTTTGTTGAACGCCATGTGGCGGGTCTGGAACTGCACGATGCCGATCTGGGGGCCGGGGTCGAACCCGACTTTATTGATCGCCTGCTGGCCTTGTCCCGCCGCCCCCCCGCGCCCGTGAATGGAGCGGATGAGATCGCAGCGTATATGTGCGGAGACGCCGGGGTCCCTCCCAAGATCCGGCCCCCTTTACAAAACTCATCCTGTTAATCCTGTCCATCGATGTTAAATCCTCTTCGTGTAATGCGAGTCTGAGGAAACTGAACATGGATGGACAGGATGAACAGGATAAATCCCAGCCATTGTAATGATGGATTTTCAAGGTAGAGCGCGCAGTCCCTTGCGCGCCTTCTTGTATGTGTGGGTGTCTGGATGATAGCCTGTCCTTGATATGACGCTCAAAGCACGAATCAAGGCACTCGCGGCCGAGGTGGGTTATGCCGCGTGCGGTATTGCCGGTACGGAGCCTTTTGAGGAATACCGCGCCGCCTTGCGGGATCGCATCCATCGGTTCCCGGAGGCGGCGGAGTTGTACCGTGAGCTGGAGGGGCGTGTGGATCCCCGTGCCGTGGCACCCTGGGCCCGGGCGATTGTGGTGTGCGTGCGGCGTTACGGGAAATATGCGGTCCCGGAGGAACTGGTCGGGCATATCGGACGGAATTACCTGTGCGATCGGCGGATCAAGGACTGCCCGGACCACGCGATGCCCAAAAAAATGAAAGCCGGCCTGGTTGGGTTGGGGGCGCGCGTGAAGACCGGCGGTGTCCCGGGCCGTGCGGCGGCCGTGCGGGCTGGTGTGGCGGGGTTCGGCCGGAATAACTTCGTATATGCCGAGGGATGCGGCTCGTGGATCAATATCGAGTCGTGGCTGATCGATGCCGAATTGGAACCGGATCTTCCTGCCCCGCCGGCTCCGTGTCCCGAAGGCTGCCAGGCCTGCCGTAACGCCTGTCCAACGGGTGCCCTGCAGGCGCCCTACGTCATGTGTCAGGATCGGTGTATTGCCTATCTCACGTTCGAAGCCCCGGCGCCGGTCGCCCCTGAACTGTGGGGCAGGATGGGGGCGTGGGTTTACGGGTGCGATGTATGCCAGCAGGTGTGCCCCATGAACAAGGGTAAGTGGGACCGGCGGGAACCCACGCCGTGGCTGGACGAGGTGTTGGACCGTCTCACACCCGCCGCCTTGGCCGCCATGGACCAGGAGACGTACGAAAAGGTTGTCTACCCGCTGTTTGGATACATTCCCAAGGATAACCTGGCCCGCTGGCAGGCTAATGCACGGCGAGCGATGGAAGCGGGTAAGAGTGTGTGATTAGCGGGGAGCTTGGAGGGCCGAGTGCCGAGCGGGAGAGGAAAGGGTGTGGGAGTTTGGGAGTGTTAGTTTGCCCGCCGCACGGCATCCTGGATCACCAGGCCTGCCAGCATGAATCCGAATACGGCTGTGATATGCACGGCGGTGCCATTGATGCGGGTTTTCCGGGCGCACCAGTCCGGGTTTTCGGAATCGGGCTCGGGCGTTTTGGGGTGGGCATGGCTGCACGCGCAGTTTCCCGTGCCGCAGAGTGTCTCCGTGGCCGGGTCGAGGGGCGCTTCCTCGCTATAGACACAGAGGAAATCGGCGCTGGCCTTGCGACGGCCTAGCCGCTTGCGCACCATGCGGGCCAGGGGGCACATCTTGGTGTCGACCAGTTTTGCCACCTTGATTTGGGTAGGATCCAGTTTCGCCCCCGCTCCCATTGAGGCATAGATGGTGACCCCGGCCTCCTGGCATTTTTGAACCAGCAGGACCTTGTTGCACAGGCTGTCGATGGCATCGATGACGTAGTCGAAGGATCGCAGGTCGAACTGGTCGGCGGTGCGTTCGTTGTAAACCATCTGGCGGGCGTGGATGGTGGCCTGCGGGTTGATTTCGAGCAGGCGTTTGCGGAGTTCGTCCACTTTCGGGCTTCCGACATTCAGGGCCGTAGCCTGAAGTTGACGGTTGACGTTGGTGGAGCAGACGACATCCGAATCCACTATCGTCAGGTGTTCAACACCTGAGCGGATCAGGGATTCGGCGGTCCAGCTTCCGACCCCGCCCACGCCGAACACCGCCACATGCAGGGTTCCCAGACGGTCCATGGCCGGTTTGCCAACCAGCATGGTCGTGCGATGGAACAGGTGTCCCCGGCAGGGCTTGCTAATGGGAGAGTGGGTCATGGCGAGCAAGGCTAGAAGAAAAGAGCCGCGGTCGTCAACGTCGTAGTAGCTCTTGAAAATCAATACATGAGCCGCCAACAAAAGAAATCTCTACCACCCGCTTCGCTAGAGGAAGAGGAGGCACAGAGAAGTTAACACGGAGAATGCCTGATCCTCACGCCCACGAAGAACGTTGAACGAATTTATCATGGGGCTTGATCCTTAATATGATCCTGGTTTGGTTCCATTGAGTCGCTGCCCCATGAGAAATTCGTTCAACACTTGGGTTTTGAGGGGCAGACAGAGGGTTTCTCGGCGGGAACGAGGCGAGACGCCTCGTCTACTTTGCGAACGTCGCGGCTTTTGTAGAAAATTCTTTTCTCCGTATCTTACTCCAGAACGGGTTGCGGGAATTTTGGCCACGGCCTGACGTGGACGAAATGCCCGCAACATTCTCTTCTGCCAGGTCTTCTCTGTGCCTCGGTGTCTCAAGCGAAGCGGGTGGTGAATCTTCTCTTAATTTCTTCAATTTCCCCGATCAGTGGTGAATCTTGGCTGATTCGTCAGCAGTTTTGACTGCCAATGGATTATCCTGTTCATCCTGTCTATCGATGTTCAGTTTCCCCAGACTCGCATTACACGAAGAGGATTAAACATCAATTCTTTCGGGGAATTTTTGACAGGATTAACTGGATATTCAGAATAATGAGATTTGGCGTGTTTCACATGAGGCATTCGGTTATGATTTAGAGACGTTCATTGTAGAGGAGAAGGTGTGGATCCAGTTGTTGTCCCTCGTGAGAGTCATTCGCTAAGCCGCCAAAACATCAGTCAAGAGGCGTTGAGGGTTCTGTACGGCCTTAAAGAGGCCGGTTATGTTGCCTATATTGCCGGCGGCGGGGTCCGGGACCTTCTGATTGGCCGCAAGCCTAAGGATTTTGATGTGGTCACCGACGCCACGCCCAATGAAGTTCGCCGTGTGTTCCGCAATTGCCGGCTGATCGGGCGCCGGTTCCGGCTCGCCCATGTCTTCTTCGGTCAGACGATCATCGAAGTAGCCACCTTCCGGTCCGATCAGACCCCGGATGAGGCGGACGAAGCCCAAAACGGTGTGCACCATGTGACCAGCGATGACGGGGTGATCGTCCGGGACAATGTGTTTGGAACACCGGATCAGGATGCCCGGCGTCGTGATTTCACCGTCAATGCCCTTTTCTACAACATTCGCGATTACTCCGTGATTGACTATGTGGGCGGGTTGGCTGATTTGCAGGCGCGGGTCATGCGGTTCATTGGCGATCCGGTGGTCCGCTGCGTCGAGGATCCCGTGCGGATGATCCGGGCCGTCCGATTTGCGGCGGCATTGGGATTCACGTTTGAGCCCCTGACCGAGCAGGCCATCCGGGCCGAGAGCGGCAAGCTGGCGTTGGCCAACCGGTCCCGTCTTTACGAGGAAGTTCAGAAGTTGTTTTTCTGCGGGGCGGCGCAACGGGCGTACGAACTGTTGCGCGATTTCGGCCTGTTCGAGATTTTATTCCCCGAAATGGGTTCATGGCTGGGACCGAAGTCGGGGACTCCACCCTGTCGGCGGATCAGCGAAGCCCTGCGGCAGGTGGACGAGTGGCGGCAGGCGGGGCGCGATGTGTCGCCGGCCCTGTTGTTTGCCGTGATGTTTGGCGGGATGCACGAGGCGCGGGCCGGCGAGATGACGGCGCAGGGGCAGCACCGCGGTCTGGCGCTGCATTCGGTGACGCTGGAACATTTTGGCGGGCTGACCGACCGGGTGCAGGTGCCCAAGATGGTGCGTTACCGGTCGGCGGAAATCCTGGCGTCGCAGCCGCGTTTAACCGCTGAAGGCGGGAAGCGCGCCAAGCCCTTGACGACGCGCGCCTTTTTCCCTGAAGCCGTCGCCTATCTGGAGTTCACGGTGCGGCTCACGGGTGAACACCGCGAAGCGCTGGAGTATGTCCGAACGCTGCCGTGGGAACCCTCGCCCGAGCACGATTTTGTGCCGGGCCGCGGGCGTGACCGGCGGCCGGGTGGTGGGCGGCGTGGTCGCCGAGGAAAGTCCTTCCGGGCACCCCGTGGCGAAGCAGGGGGCACTCCGGACACGGGCGGCGGAGACGCGTAGGTGGGGGAGGCGTACCCATGTCCTCTCTGCGGGGCGGCCGCCGTTTTTTCGATTCAACTTCCTGTCCGGCCCGTTTATGCGTGCCCGCAGTGCGACTTGAAATTTGTTCCCGAGCCGTGGCAGGTGACGCTGGAGCGGGAGCGGGCTCGATATGAACTCCATCGCAACCGTCTCGAGGATGAAGGGTATGTGCGCTTCCTCCAGCCTGTAGTGACCTGCCTGGTGCGCCAGCTCCGGGCCGGTGGTGCGGCTAATCCGTCCCCTCCCTTCGCCCGCATTCTGGACTTCGGGTCAGGGCCGACACCGGTGCTGGTTGAACTTCTCCGCCGGGAGGGATTTGAGTCTTGGGCGTACGATCCCTTTTTTGCGCCCGGAACCGATCTCAGCCAGCCCTTTGATGCGGTGGTTTCCACCGAAACCTTCGAGCATTTTCGGCGGCCTCGCGCGGAGCTCGATCGTATTGCGGGACTGCTCCGCCCCGGCGGCCTGCTGGTGGTGATGTCGGCGTTATGGCAGCCGGGCCAGGACTTCCGGACATGGTCCTATGCCAACGACGAGACCCACATCGCGTTCTACTCCGTCGCCACCTTCCGTTTCATCGCGTCGACCTGGGGGCTGCGCATCATCGAGACCAACGGCAAAGACCTGGCCGCATTCAGTAAGTAGCATCCCCTGGATATCTTAATCGTTATGAGTCCCGGGGGCGGACCATGCGGGTCCGGCGATAGCGGGCGGGGGTGATGCCCGTGAGGCGCCGGAAGTGTTTGATGAAATAACTCTGGTCGTTGAATCCCACCTCGTAGGCAATCTCGGTGCATGATTTTTCTGAATGTTCCAGAAGATGCTGTGCCGTCTGAATGCGGGCATGGGCAATGATCTGCAGAACGGTTTTCCCGGTGTGGGCCTTGACCACATGGGCCAGCCGATAGGAACTCAGGCCGACTTCCCGTGCGATTTCGTTCAGGGTCAGGGGTTTGGTGTAGTTCCGGGTGATGAAATCCAGGGCCTTGCTGACATGGGTGTTGGATCGATTGAACCCATGCAGGTAAATGCCTTCGATGAAGTCGTTCAGGGCATCGGTCAGCACCCTCGCCAGTTTCTCGAAATCCCGCGCACCGATCAGGCGGCGCATCCATTGATGATTACGTTCGATCAATGATTCCATGATCGGGCTGTCCTCCACCGCCGCCCGGGTGAGGTAGCCCATCAATTCAATGGCGCGCGCCCGGAGGACGACCAGCTTGGGGGCGGTCATGTACATGGCGCCCAGCATTTCGTTCAATACCCGCCGCGCTCCGGCCTGATCGCCCGCCCGGATATGTGAGAGCAGAATGCGTTCTTTTTCAAAGGGGTAGGTGGCGACCCCGCCGCGCCGTTTCTGGTCTTCGATGGCCTCCGCTATCTGCTGCTGCTGCATCACCCGCAGCCGGTTCTCTTCCATCTGGAGCGGTTTCCAGCCGCTGACCTGATAGAAAACACGACGCAGATAGTCGGCGGCTTCCCGGATTTGCGGGGCAGTCAGGGAAAGCCGGGTGGCCGCATAATCCCGTGCGGCTTCCGCCGTCAGGCCCAGAGCGGTTAACCCTCGCACGCTTTCCTCGGTGTCCCGGGCGGTTTCTTCGGAAAAAACCTCGCCGCCGACCATGGCACCATGAATGATCCGGCGGTCCTCCAGCGCAACCAGCCAGCTTTTCAGGCCTGGAATCACCTCGAAGAAATGGGGCTCGCCGGTATTGATGCTCTCGTGCAGGGCGTAAGTTCGGAACCGCCGGACCTTGGCGCTCACCCCGAGTGGATCAGTGCCCAAATCGGTCCGGCCACTCAAATCCATGAAAAACGGCCGCGTTCCCACGGTTTTATAGGTGTCGCGACTGACTTCGGTCAGGATTCGTTTCGATAGTTTCGACATAGAGTCCCGTCAGACACGTTCGCTTAAGAAAGACTTCACCACTAATTTATGAAATGCAAGAAATCCGGATTTGAACAAAAGCTCGCAAAGGCCGCGAAGAATAAACCCTGCCTGCTCAGGAATCCAGAAGCCAGAATAATCCGAATAAGGTGGCGTTCGACGTCCTCGGCGAACGCATGGTCCATTGAAAGCAGCCGCCAGGGACGTCGGCTGCCACCTCAATCAGGGGTTAACGCCTTCTTCTTCGCGATCTTTGCGGGCTTTTGTTCAAACTCTTTTTTCATGAACGGTTCTTGTGTTCCAGGTCACTACGAGCCTGCCCGTGGCAAGAATGACGTATAAACTTTTAGTTTCTGGCCTAAAGCGCGAAAATATATCATTTGTTATGCGGTAGTCAGCAAGAATGTTATAAAACCGAGCCAGAAGTCCCTATTTCATGCTTTGGGTATGCTGATAGAGTCACGCCTTCTTTTTAGGGATCCGAGCGAAAATTCAATAGAACCAAGGAGACAGGACCATGAGCGCAGTATTAGAGCAGATCAAAGAAAACCTGATGAAGGGCAAGGCCAACGACGTCAAGGCGCTGGTGCAGCAGGCGTTGAATGAAAAGATCGGTGCGGCCGACATCCTCAATAAAGGTTTGCTGGCCGGGATGGGTGTGATTGGCGAGCGCTTCAAAAAGAATGAGGTCTATGTTCCCGAGGTTCTGATTGCCGCCCGGGCGATGAAGTCGGGTATGGAGATTCTGAAGCCCGCCCTGGCCGCGGCCAAAGTCGAGCCGCGCGGCGTGGTGGTGATCGGTACGGTCAAGGGCGATCTGCATGATATCGGTAAAAACCTGGTGGGCATGATGCTTGAAGGCGGCGGCTTCAAGGTGGTTGATGCCGGCATCAACGTCGAGCCGGCCAAGTTCATTGAGCTGGCCAAGCAGAACAACGCCTCCCTGATCGGCGCGTCGGCCCTGTTGACCACGACCATGACGAACATGAAAGAGGTGGTTGATGCCGTGAAGGCTTCCGAGCTGGCCGGCAAGGTGAAGGTCATGATCGGTGGAGCCCCGGTGACGCAGGCTTTCTGCGATGAAATTGGCGCCGACGGTTACGCGGCGGATGCGGCTTCGGCGGCGGATCTGGCTCGTAAGTTGGCGAAGTAAGCCGTTATTTGACTGTTGCGAAGGGCGTCACCCGCGAGGGATGGCGCCCTTTTTTTGTCGGCGGTTGATGGGCTCAAGCCGTCCCCCTCCGCGCCAAAGATTCGGCCATCCCGGGATTTCTTTGACAGGATAAACAGGATGAGTTTTGCATGAGGGAAGAATCTTTGGTGGACGCCGGGGTCCCTCCCGGCGTTTCCACACATGAGCCGCCAACAAAAGAAATCTCTACCACCCGCTTCGCTGGAGGAAGAGGAGACACAGAGAAGTTAACACGGAGAAACCCCGTCATCCCCGACCTCTTCCTGTCTCTCCCCGCGAAGTCGTTGAACGAATTTATCATAGGGCCTGAAGCTTGATTTGATCCTGGTCAGCTACCATAAAGTCTCTGCCCCATGAAAAATTCGTTCAACACTTGGGTTTCGAGGGCAGGCAGAGGAATTCTCGGCAAGAACGAGGCGAGACGCCTCGTCTACTTTCTTTGCGAACTCCGCAGCTTCTGAAAAGAACTCTATTCTCTGTATATTACTCCAGAACGGGTTGCGGGAATTTCAGGTGCGGCTTGCCCGCCGGAGCCTTGGCGCAGGTGGGTACTCCGCAGCTTAAATGCCCGCAACATTTTCTTCTGCTGGGTCTTCTCAGTGCCTCGGTGTCTCAAGCGAAGCGGGTGGTGAATCTTCTCTTAATTTCTTCTATTTCCCCGATCAGTGGTGAATCTTGGCGCCATCAGTTTTGACTGCCAATCAAATCTGGCGCAACGGTCGCTCTGGTAAAAGCCCGATCATAGATCGGTGCTACATTTCCAGCCTCATATTCAATATAATGGTGCAATTTTATGGGCCACCGCCTCCAGGCTGCTTAGGCCGGGACGGCGCAGGGCTTCATCGGGGACCCGTAGCAGCTTGCGGAATTCCCCCGGCGTCAGGTTGATGGCGCGTTTCAATTCGCGGGTGAAATGGCTTTGATCGAAAAAGCCGCAGTGATCGGCGATGGCGCTGATTTCCAGGGCGCTGGTGGCCATCAGTTTTTTCGCCTCGGCGATGCGGATCTCGGTGAGCAGTTGCTTGAACGACTTCCCGGTCTCACGCCGCAGTCGATGGACGAGAGTCGAGGAACTGGCTCCGACCGCCAGCGCGGCGGCGGCCAGTGAGACGTGCTCCTGATAGTGAGACTGGAGCCAGCTTAAGACGCGCTCGGCCAGGCTGCGCCCGTCAGAGTCCTCGCGTTCCTGGCCGCGGAAAAAATGCTGGATCCATTCGGCCACCTCGTAGCAACTCTCCTCGGTGGAGCGTGCGTTTTCAAGGCGGAGCATGTGGCGCAGCTCGCGGCTGGTCGCGACCGCCCAGGGCGTGCCCCGTAGAATGTCCTGACTGGTCATGACGGCCAGGAGCACGCGGATGTGCGCCTTCAGCTTCATGAGGTCCCAATTGCTGGCCATGAGCAGCCGGGCCAGATACTTGGACATGAACTCCATGGCATTGGCGCGGTCGTCGCGGTGCAGATAGGATACAAACTGGAAGGTGTCGCCCAGAGCGTCGGGAGGGGAAAGGGACTGCTGGCGCATATCCTCAAAGGCTTCCGCGATTTTTCGTTGCTGGAGATATTTTTCGTTCTGGGCATGAAAGAACGCGTTGGAATTAAGGCCGGATGAAAAAGTGGTTTCCAGGGCGAGAGATCCCAGCCCGCGCAAAGCGCTGGGCGTGATGGGGCGGAGACTGTCCAGCCGATCAAGGAAAGAGCGGAGGTCCGTGGAAGGCCAGGCGTGAAGATGCTGGGTAACGGTTTCCGCGATATCATGGGCCTCGTCGGCGGCATGAAAGCCACCCAGCGTGAGACCGCCGCCGCATTTATTATGGGGCGCGACGGGAATGGTGGCGAACAGCAGCCCCGCCCAGCAACGATAATAGTAAGGTTCACCGGAGGCCATGGCGTGCATGGTGGCGTTGCAGCATGAGAAACGGCAAAGGGGGGCGGTCACGGGATGCGTGACCGCGTGAAGGCAGAAAGCACACACGCGCTTGCCGACCCGCACCTCGGACGTGAACAGGCCATGGTAAACGGCTCCCTGGCCAGAAACGTTCTCGATCGCGTTAATCGCGATATTCAGGTCAAATCGAAGCGTTTCTTCTTTCATAGTCTCTGATTATACAATAAAAAAGCCTGATCGTACAAGAATCCTGCTGCGGTTCAGGCACAATGGTCTGATTCAAGGCGAGGACGCCACGCGGTCAGAGGGACGCAGAACAAGTAAAGCAAGGAGTGCATCATGAAGCGGATTTCCGAGCGGATCAAGGCGGGTGAATTGCTTCTGTCTGATGGGGCGTGGGGGACGTTTCTCCAGAAGAAGGGGTTGAAGCCGGGCGAATGCCCTGAATTGTGGTGCGTGGAGCGCCGGGCGGATGTGTTGGATGTGGCGCGCCGATATGTGGCGGCAGGCTGTGACATGATCGAGACCAACAGCTTTGGCGGGACGCGGTTCAAGCTAGATTTTTTCGGGTTGCAGGATCGTGTGGCCGAGATCAATCGGGCGGCGGCTGCCATCTCCCGCGAGGCGGCAGGGACGGACCGCCATGTGATCGCGTCGGTCGGACCGACGGGTAAAATGCTCCTGATGGGTGATGTGACCGAGGCCGAACTGTTTGAAGCCTTCCGTGAACAGGTGGTGGCCTTGGAGGCGGGCGGCGCGGACGGGGTTTGCATCGAAACCATGTCGGCCATCGATGAGGCGTGTCTGGCGGTTCGGGCGGCCAAGGCGCACACCCGGCTCGAGATTCTTTGCACCTTCACCTTTCAGCACACGGCGGACGGAGGCTATCACACCATGATGGGGACGTCGCCTGCCGAGGCGGTCGCGGCGGTTCTGGAGGCCGGGGCGGACGTGGTGGGTGCCAACTGCGGGCAGGGAATGGAGCAGATGATTGATATTGTCCGCGAGATGCGGAAGGTTGCCGCCCATGTGCCGATTATGGTGCAGGCCAATGCGGGGCTGCCGCGGAATGTCAACGGGGTGGATGTGTTCCCCGAGACGCCTGAGATGACCGCCCATTGGGTGCCGGCGGCCGTCAGGGCCGGGGTGGGTATCGTCGGTGGCTGTTGCGGGACAACACCGGAGCATATCGCCGCCATTGGAAAAGCCTTGAACCAACAGAAAGCAGCGGGGAAAAAGTCATGACGAAGAAACTGATTGTCGTTGGGGAGAATATTCATTGCACGCGCATCTATAAGGTGGGCGGAAACTTTGCCCGGAAGCTCGATGACGGACGGTATGGCGTCATCTACGGCGGCAAGAGCGACAGCCGCACCCTTATCATTCCGGAGCCATTTCAAAAGACGGCGGACTGGGCCAACGGGAAGATCAAGCATTGCGCCGTGGCGGTGTGGCAGGGGATGTACGGGAGCGAGGCCGACAAGGCGGCCGCCATCGATTATCTCCAGTTTCTGGCGGCGCGGCAGGAAGCGTCTGACGCCTCGTTTCTGGATCTCAACGTCGATGAGTTCAGTACCGATATCGAGGAACGCTGCCGCGCGATCCGATGGGTGGCGCAGGTGGTCCAGGCAAAGAGCCGGCTGCCGCTGAGCATTGATTCGTCAAATCCGGCTATTTTGAAGGCCGGATTGGAGGCGTGTGATCAGTCCCGCGCCCGGCCGATGGTCAACTCGGTTTCCCTGGAGCGCCAGGAAGCCATTGCCGTGGCGGCGACGTTCAAGGCGGTGGTGATTGCGTCGGCGGCCGGCGAGAAGGATTTGCCTTCCAACACCGAGCAGCGGCTGGCCAACATCGCGCGCCTGATGCCCATGCTGCGGGCGGCGGGGTTGACCGATGAGGCGATCTATGTGGATCCGCTGGTCTTTCCCATTGCGACCGATTCCAATAATGCCCAATCCTTCCTGGAATCCGTGACGGCGATTCGCCGGGAATACGGGGCCCGGATCCATGTGTCCGGCGGATTGAGCAATGTGTCATTCGGAATGCCGAACCGGAAGCTGATCAATCAGGTTTTCACCTGGATGGCGGTGGAGGCCGGGGCAGACAGTGGGATTCTGGATCCGCTGCAGATGAACAGCAAGATCCTGTCGGCCGTGGATACGACGACCGAGCCGTTTGGTCTGGCCAAGGCCCTGTTGACGGGCGAGGATCTTTTTGGAGCCGACTACATTATGGCGCATCGCGAAGGCCGTCTGGGTGGCGAATAGTTTCAACCAAGGAGTCGATGATGAACCGAACGGTGCTTGATCCCCTGACGATGAAGGATTGGCAACTGGCCGAAGCGGCCGAGGGCCACATGAAGCCGCTGCGCCAGCTGGCGCAGGAACTGGGTCTCCGCGAGGAGGAAGTGATTCCCATGGGGCGGCAGCTCGGGAAAGTGGACCAGCGCATGGTCATGGACCGGATCGGCGCCCAGGCGACGGGAAAATATATCGATGTGACGGCCATCACGCCCACGCCTCTGGGTGAAGGCAAGACCACGACCACGATCGGACTGGTTGAAGGACTCAGCAAGCTCGGCAAGCGGGTTTCCGGGGCCATCCGTCAACCGAGCGGCGGGCCGACGTTCAATATCAAGGGGTCGGCGGCGGGGGGCGGACTGGCCCAGTGCATCCCGTTGTCGCCCTTCTCCATTCGCATGACCGGGGATATCGACTCGGTCACCAATGCGCACAATCTGGCCATGGTGGCCCTGACCTCCCGCATGCAGCATGAGCGGAACTATGATGATGTCCGCCTGGCGAAGACGGGTATTCGCCGGTTGAACATCGATCCCAAGCGGGTGACGGTTAAATGGTGCATGGACTTCTGCGCGCAGAGTCTGCGCAATATCCTCATCGGCCGCGGCGGGAAGATGGACGGATTCGAGATGGATTCCGGATTTCAGATCTCGGTGGGCAGCGAGGTCATGGCCATTCTGGCGGTGGCCCGCAATCTCAAGGATTTGAGGCAGCGCCTGGCCAAAATGGTGCTGGCCTGCGATCAGGACGGGCGCGAGATTACCACCGCCGACCTCAAGGTGGATGGCGCCATGGCGGCCTGGCTGGTGGAAGCCATCAACCCGACCCTGCTGCAGACGATCGAGGGACAGCCGGTGTTTGTGCACGCCGGCCCCTTCGCCAATATTGCCATCGGGCAGAGCTCGATCATCGCCGACGAACTCGGCACCCGGTTGTCGGAATACCATGTGACCGAGAGCGGGTTTGCGGCGGACATCGGTTTCGAGAAATTCTGGAACCTCAAGTGCCGGTTCTCGGGATTGAAGCCCAGCGCGGTGGTGGTGGTGGCCACCATTCGTGCTCTCAAGATGCACGGCGGCGGGCCGGCGGTGAAGCCGGGCGCCAAGCTTGACGAGGCCTATACCCGTGAGAATCTCGGCCTGCTCGAAAAAGGGTGCGAGAACCTCGAGGCGCATATCGAGATTGTGAAGAAATCCGGGGTGCGCCCGGTGGTTTGTATCAACGGGTTTCACACGGATACGGCCGCTGAAGTGGCCCTGGTTAAGCGGGTGGCGGAGTCGCGGGGTGCCTATGCCGCCCTCTCCCAACACTGGCTCAAGGGGGGCGAGGGGGCGCGCGATCTAGCCGAGGCCGTGGTGGCCGCATCGAACGAGAAGAACCACTTTAAATTCCTTTACGAGTTGGATATGCCGCTGCGCCAGCGGATTGAGGTGATCGCCCGGGAGATCTACGGGGCGGACGGCGTCAGTTACACGGACGTTGCCCTGGAGAAGGCCAAACAGTTCGAGGCCGATCCGGCAACGGCGCGGATGGGGACCTGCATGGTCAAGACGCACCTCAGCCTGTCCCATAACCCGGACGCCAAGGGGCGTCCGAAGGGGTGGATCCTGCCGATCCGCGACATCATGGTCTATCGCGGCGCCGGGTTCGTGGTGCCGGTGGCGGGCGATATCAAGCTGATGCCCGGCACGGCCTCCGAGCCGGCGTTCAATAATATCGATATCGATGTGGAGACCGGCCGGGTCAAGGGATTGTTCTAAATCAGAGTGGGGGAGAAGCCAAACATGTCAGTCGAACGCGATATTCGTCAGAAAATCTATCATGCCGAGATTTTGACGCCGAAGCAGAACACGGCGGACCTGGAAGGCGATCTCGAGAAGTTCGCCCAGAAATTCAATCAGGTTATGGATGCCGGATTCACCGCATGTATTACGGATAATCCGATGGGGCATTTGAGTTTTCAGGCCACGGATATTATTCCCGAGCTCGGGCTGAAGGTCCGGCCGGATCAGCTTTCCATTCACCTCAATACGTTTCACGCGAAAGCCGACCTGCATGGCATTCTCGACGGGATCGCCGGGCTGGGGGTCAGGGACGTGCTGGTGGTGTCGGGTGACGGCAATGAGCGCCTGCCCAAGCTGCAACCGGCGGCCATCGGGCTGTCCTGCAACTCGGTGACGGCGGTGGAGCTGATCGGATATATTCACAAGACCTATCCCGGCGTGTTTTCCCTGGGCGTGGCCTTCAATCCCTACGAGCCGCAGGATCATGAAGTGGACAAACTCCGGCGCAAGATTGAGGCGGGGGCCGCCTTCATCTGCACCCAGCCCGTATTGGGTCGTGATGACCGTGTGCTCGCGCTGAAAGCCTTTGGTTTGCCGGTGGTCGTGGAATGCTGGATGTCAAAAAAGTTGCATCTTCTCTCCGAGTGCGTAGGGTACACCATTCCGGAAGACACCCCGTATGATCCGATGGCCAACCTGAAGGAGTTACAGGCGGTCTACCCGGACTATGGAATGTATCTGGCCATGCTGGGGTATAAAACCCAGTTTCCGTTGTTAAAAGGCAATTGGTCCTGAGGGGAGGCAGACGATGACAGCCAGGATTATTGACGGCAAGGAGATCGCCCGGCAAATACGCACGGAGCTGGCCGAAGAAGTGCAGCGGCTCAAGACCCTGGGGGTGGTTCCCGGATTGGGTGTCATTCTGGTGGGGGAGGATCCGGCGTCACGGTCCTATGTGATGGCCAAGGAGAAGGCCTGTCATGAGATCGGTCTTTACTCGGACGACAACCACTTGCCGGCCACCACGTCGCAGGAAGAGTTGCTGGCGCTGGTCCGGCGGATGAATGCGGATCCGCGGATCAACGGGATTTTGGTGCAACTGCCCCTGCCGAAAGGGCTGGATGAGAGCAAGGTGCTCCTGGCGATTGATCCCGACAAGGATGTGGACGGATTCCATCCCTTGAATGTGGGCCGGATGGTGCTGGGCGAAAAGGCTTTCATGCCGTGTACGCCCCATGGAGTGGTTCAGATGCTGTGCCGGAGCGGCGTGGTGATCGACGGGGCTCACGCGGTGATTGTGGGGCGGAGCAACATCGTGGGCAAGCCGCTGGCGAACATGCTGATGCAGAAAAGTCCCGGCGGCAATGCCACCGTGACGGTTTGTCATACGCGGACCCGGGACATCGGGCGTTACACCCGTGAGGCGGATATCGTGATTGCCGCCGCCGGCCGCCCCAACACCATCACGGCCGACATGATCCGTGAAGGCGCGGTGGTGATCGACGTCGGGGTGAACCGCATCGAGGATGCGAGCCGGAAGCAGGGGTTCCGACTGGTGGGGGATGTTGATTTCGAGGCCGTCAAGGAGAAGGCCGGCATGATCACGCCGGTTCCCGGCGGTGTGGGCCCCATGACGATCACCATGTTGCTCCACAATACGGTTGAATCGGCCCGACGCGCCCATAATCTTTAGACAAGGAGATACCCCCCATGGCGACCCAGGATTTCAAGGCGGCTTACAAAACCATCATGGACGATCATTTTTCGCCCCGGATGGAGATCAGCTTTATCGAGGAGGACGGTCGGCGCCAGACGCTGGCCTACGAGAAGGCCGCCTGGCTGATTGACGGAGTCCGGAAGGGGCTGCGGTACGGGGAGAATCCCGGTCAGGAGGCGGCGTTGTACCGGCTGACGGGCGGCAACCTCAAGCTGGGGGCCGTGACCTGCCTTCAACCGGGGCGCACCCTGGCCTCCGATGTGGACCTGCTTCAATCGGGAAAACATCCCGGCAAGACCAACATCACCGATGCCGACAATGCCCTGAATATTTTGCGGTATCTGATGGACGATCCCTGTGCGGTTATCGTGAAGCACAACAATCCCTGTGGCGCGGCGCGCGCCGGCTCGCTGGCGGAAGCCTATCACAAGGCCAACCTGGCGGATCGCGTGGCCGCCTTTGGCGGGGCCATCGCCCTGAATCGCACCGTGGACAAGGAGACCGCTCTCCTGATCGTACAGAATTATGCCGAGGTGGTTGTGGCCCCTGAATTTGGTGAAGGGGTAATGGAGATTTTCGCGAAGAAGAAAAACTTGCGCGTGATGAAAATCGGGAATATGGCGCGCCTGAAGGAATTTGCCGGTGAGGTTGTTCTGGATCTGAAATCCCTGGTGGACGGGGGGGTGATTGTCCAGACAAGCTTTGTGCCGCTCACGCGGTCCAAGGCGGATGTGGTTCCGGCCCAGGCGAGTTACAAGGGGCAGGAATTCCGGATTGGACGTCTGCCGACCGATCAGGAATACGAGGACCTTATTTTCGGATGGCTGGTGGAATGCGGCACGATCAGTAATTCGGTCCTGTACGTCAAAGACGGGGTGACGATCAGTATCGGTGCCGGCGGGCAGGATCGGGTCGGCATGGCCCAATATGCCCGTGACAAGGCCTATCGCAATCTGGCGGATCGGCTCAGTTGGGACCGCTTCGGCGTTCCCTTCAATACGCTCGCCGAGGCCGGTCAGCGGGCGGCCATCGATGAGGAAACGAAGGCCCGGCAGGGCGGCTTGACGGGGGCCTGTATGGTGTCGGACGCGTTCTTTCCGTTCCGGGACGGGGTTGAGGTGGGAATCCGCGAGGGGATTGCGGCGGTCATTCAACCGGGCGGGTCCGAGCGGGATTATGAGGTCATCGAGGCCTGTAATGAGGCCAATGTGGCCATGGTGTTCACCGGGCAGCGGTGCTTCAAGCACTAAGATCGGCCGAAGGGGTTTTGCAAAAGAAAGAGCCGCCGTTTTCACGGCGGCTCTTCTGTTTTCCGTCGGTCAGGTCAGGGCGCGGGGGTGTAGGTGTTCGTGACCGTGACGCGGAAGAAGGCCGGTGTCATTTCCGGGGCAACAGGAGCCAGAAGGGTATTGGTACCGGTTCCGCTCGCGGCGACATTTGTCGGGAGCAGTATCCACGCTGCAGGGTTGACCAAGTTGGACGACACCTCAAACGTGTAAGGCATGTTATTCAGTGTGCCGGTGCTGCTCAGCCATTTGATCACGGGCACGCCATTACTCATCGATTCGCTGATGATCCGCAACAAGGAATTGGAATCTTTGGGTTGTGTGCCCGCAATCCACTCTTCAAAAGTGGTCATGCCATCCAGGTCCCAGTCGCCTGCGGCAAGATAATTCCATTGG
Source organism: PVC group bacterium (assembly GCA_945870225.1). Lineage (GTDB taxonomy): Bacteria > Verrucomicrobiota > Kiritimatiellia > CAIKKV01 > CAITUY01 > CAMBRF01. Next base: position 19,581 of record CAMBRF010000021.1, read on the forward strand.
TTCGAGACTCCCGCATGGACGTCATTCGTTCCGAGGCCATTGGCGGCAAGCCACTCATAGGGAATGCCATTTGAGGAAAGGCGCTCCGCAAAATTGATATCCAGGGTGTTGTTCCCGACAACATTGGACCATGACAGGGTGTAGGTCTGCTGGTCCCAGGCATCGGCAACCGTGGCATTATTGGTTTTCAACGATTGTATGTAACGGTACATGGACAGAGCATCAATCTCGAAGTTGGTCGAAGCGCCGTCTGCAGGAAGGATGACGGTACCCGAAGGCGTGATGGAGCCGAGGCCAAAGGCCTGGACGAAGATGGTCGGATAGACGGTTAGGACGGGTTCGGTATCCGATACGAGCAGATCGTCAAGGCCGCCGGTGCCCGCGATGGAAAGTTCAGTGAGCATTAATTTGGAGTCGGTGGCGCAGCGGAACCATGACCCGCCCTTTGTGACAAACGTATCGTCCGTGAAGCCGAATTCATTTGTGAGCGCGATGCCGTTGATTTTGACGCTAAAACAAGGCCTTCCATAACCGTAATTGATATAACTCAGGGTGATCGACAGCCGGACCCACTGGCTGGAAACGATTTGAGGAGAAGCGAAGGTTGACCAGAAATTCGAGTCAGACTGCACCGATTCCCATTCACGAGTGCTGTCCACATAGTCCAATGAACCGTGATAGATGCTGACATATCCGAACCCGTTTGAGGAGAGGAAGCAGATGCTCAGCGGGGCGTTGGTGATCGATTCCGACAACGGCAACTCTTCGGAGAACACCGGCTGAACCATGGTGTCCACCCAGATCTTTTGAAAGAAGACGGTGGCGTTGGTGTCAAAGGCGTTGACGATTTCGCCGACATCGCTTGCAAAAACAACGATATTACTGTGCGTCTCGCCGGGTAGGGGATAACTGGTCGAAGGGGAATAGGACACGTTGGTTACATACGCTGAGGACCCCTCAACACCGGACCAGGCACCGGCATTGGTATTGGCCAGAATGGAGTCCCCGACCAGCAGCGGGAACTCGTACGAATTGGTGAAAGGCAACGAGGCCAGGTTGGTAAACTGTGCGGATGCCATTTGAGCCCATGCCAGAATGGCAACCCCCACATAAGTTGTTAAGAACCGTTTCATGGGTATCCCCTCCAGACGCCATAAACTGAGTCATCAAACCACGTCAATATGGTAGTGTATCGGCTCTAAGAGGTCAACAGCTGTTCCGGTTGCTTTAACTGGGGCGTGAATACCGTTGACGTTGTGATTCAGGATGGGTAGAAGGTGGAGTTTATATATTCACCTTTCGCCTGTATAAGGGCGCCTGCCTTTCGGGGCCGACGCCTTGGGGGTGGGGCGCTGGCCGATGAAGCGGGGAGAAGAGCATGAAGATCTTTTTGAATGGAAAAATTGTTCCTGAGCGTGAGGCGAAAGTTTCTGTTTTCGACCACGGCCTTTTGTACGGGGACGGCGTGTTCGAGGGAATCCGCTCTTATAATGGGCGTGTGTTCATGCTGGATGAGCATGTTGAGCGGTTGTATCGCTCGGCCAAGGCCATCGACTTGAAAATTCCGATGTCCCCGGCGCAAATGGCCCGTGCGGTCGTGCGGACCTGCAAGGAAAACCGGGTTCTGAACGGGTATATCCGGCTGGTGGTCACCCGCGGGGTGGGCACGCTGGGGCTCAATCCGTATACTTGCGCCAAGCCCCAGGTCATCATCATCGCGGGTTCGATCCAATTGTACCCGAAGAAGTTATACGACGAGGGGCTGTCGATTGTGACGGTGGGGACCATCCGGAATCACACGGAATCGATCAACCCCCAGATCAAGAGCCTGAACTACCTGAACAACGTGCTGGCGAAGATCGAAGCCATCAACTCCGGTTGCATGGAGGCGGTGATGCTTAACCCGCAGGGGTTTGTGGCGGAAGCGACCGGCGACAACATTTTTGTGGTCAAGGGAAACCGGCTTGTTACGCCGCACCCCTGGTGTGGAACCCTGGAAGGCATTACGCGCAACGTGGTGATGAAGATAGCGGCGGAAACCGGCGTTGAGGTCAAGGAAGACGTGTTGACGCGGTATGAACTCTACACGGCCGATGAGGTGTTCCTGACCGGGACGGCAGCCGAGGTCATTCCCGTGGTCAATATCGATCGCCGCAGCATCGGCAAAGGCAAGCCGGGACCGGTCACGCGGCGCCTGGCCAAGGCCTTCCATCTTTTTGCGTCTTCAACCGGGACGCCCATTGTGTGACGGAAAGGAGTCTTCATGCTTTGCGAGAGTTGTCAGCAGCATGAGGCCACCATTCATGTCACGCAGGTGATCGGCGGGGATTCCCGCGAACTTCATCTTTGTGAGGACTGCGCGGAGGAGACCGGGCTGAATGTCCAGTCGGTTATGTCCCTGCCCGAGATCCTGTTCGGCATGGCGGGAGGAGAGGAAGACAAGAAAGCTCTCGACCGGCGGTGTCCCCGCTGCCACATGCGCGGGTCGGATTTCAAGAAAACGGGGCGTCTGGGCTGTCCGCACTGCTATGAAGCCTTCAGCCAGGAATTGAATCCGATGCTGGCCGCCATGCATAAGGGGCTGAACCATACCGGAAAGATCCCCGTGCGGGAGCAAAAAGTCATGGAAACGGCGTCCCAGCTTGACGATTTGCGCAAGAAGTTGGAGCGAGCCATCGGGACCGAGGATTACGAGGCGGCGGCCCGGTTGCGAGATCTCATCCGGGAGGCGGGGCATGACGCTGGATGACCTGATTCGCAGGCCGGGCACCTGGCTGGTGCCCGGCGATGATCCCGGGATTATCGTGAGCAGTCGGATCCGTCTGGCGCGCAACATTGACGGGGTGGCGTTTCCCGGGTGGGCCGGCGAGGACGAGTGCGCCCGGCTTCAGGCCAGCCTTCTCGACTCCCTCTCCCGGATGAAGGCCCTCCAACCTTGCCTGGCCCTGGACATGGCCGGACTGTCGCTGGTGGATCGGGAATTCCTCCGTGAACGTCACCTGATCAGCAACGAATTGGCCCAGAAATCCAAGGGCAGCAGCCTGGTCATGCGCGAAGATGAAGTGCTCAGCGTGATGATCAACGAAGAGGATCATCTGCGGCTTCAGGCCATGCGGCCGGGATTCCATCTGGCCGCCTTGTGGTCGGAAATTGACGCGCTTGACAGCGAACTGGAGCAGGCCGTCCATTTCGCCTTCTCCCCGTCGGTCGGCTACCTGACGGCATGTCCCACGAACGTTGGCACCGGACTGCGGGCCAGTGTCATGGTTCACATCCCCGGTTTGCGTCTGCTGAATGAGGTTGACCCGATCATCAAGGGGTTGACCAAGATCGGTTTGGCCGTGCGCGGACTGCTGGGCGAGGGGACGGAAGCGTCCGGCAACATGTTCCAGATCTCCAACCAGACGACGCTGGGCGAATCGGAGCCGGTGATCATCGAGCGGCTGGAGCAAATTGTCGCCGAGATCGCCACTCATGAGAAAAATGCCCGTGCCCGCCTGATGGAGCAGCGCGCGAGCCATGTGAGGGATAGTGTGGGGCGGGCCTACGGGATTCTCAGCCATGCCCGGGTGCTGTCCTCGCGTGAGATGCTGGATATGCTCTCCGGGTTGCGTCTGGGTTGTGAACTTGGTATGATCAAAGGGTTGGAAATGGGGGATATTAACCGGCTGATGCTTTATACGCAGCCGGGGCATCTCCAGAAAGCAGAGGGCCGCACCAGCAATCCCGATGAACGGGATGAAATGCGGGCCCGTCTGGTGCGTGAGGCAGTTCGCCGGGCAACCCTGATCGAGGGGTAGTCCGGATCAAGGAAAGTTTTGAACATGGGTAATCTTGGAAATTACACGCCGCGGGCTCAGCAGGTCATCCAGTTGGCGCGTGCCGAGGCCGAGAGGTTTAATCACTCCTATGTGGGCACCGAGCATATCCTGCTGGGATTGGTCGCGTTAGGCCAGGGGGTCGCGGTTTCCGTCCTGGAGCGGATGGGGATTTCACTGGAGGCCCTGCGGATGGAGGTCGAGAAGGCCGCCGGACAAGGACCGGAGACTAAGACGGTCGGGAACGTGCCTTTTACGCCCCGTGCCAAAAAAGTGCTCCAGCTGGCGGCCGCCGAGGCGCGTGCGCTGAATCACTCCTACGTCGGGACGGAGCACCTGCTGCTCGGACTGTTGCGCGAAGGGGAGGGCGTCGCCGCCCAGGTGCTGCGCAATCTGAATGTGAACATGGAGACGACACGGGTTGAGGTCATGAAGGAACTCGATCCGAATTTCGAGCCGGGCGAGGAGACGGAAGCGCCGGAGCCGAAAGCCTCCGCCCCGGCCCAGCCGGGCGCCAAATCCAAGACGCCCGCGCTCAACGCTTTCGGGCGGGATCTGACGGAACTGGCCCGGAAAGGGGCGTTGGATCCCATGATCGGCCGGGAACCCGAACTGGAGCGGGTGATTCAGATTCTGTGCCGCCGCACCAAGAACAACCCGGTCCTGCTGGGTGAGGCCGGGGTGGGCAAGACGGCGATTGCGGAAGGCTTGGCACAATCCATTGTCGAGGGCCAGGTGCCGGAAATTCTGAGGGACAAACGCGTGGTCGCGCTGGATCTTGCGCTCATGATCGCGGGGACAAAATATCGCGGCCAGTTCGAGGAGCGGATCAAGGCGGTCATGGAGGAAATCAAACGGAGCGGCAACGTCATGCTCTTCGTGGATGAACTCCATACCATTGTCGGGGCCGGGTCGGCGGAAGGCACGATGGACGCCTCGAATATCATCAAACCCGCCCTGGCGCGCGGTGAGTTGCAGTGTATCGGCGCTACGACCCTGGATGAGTACCGCAAGCACATCGAGAAGGACGCCGCGCTGGAACGCCGGTTCCAGACCGTCAAGGTTGCCGAACCGACGGTCGACGAGGCCATTCGGATCCTGAAGGGCATCCGCTACAAGTACGAAGAGCATCATAAGATCAAGATCACGGATGACGCCATCGAGGCGGCCGTCAAACTAACCGATCGGTATCTGTCCGGCCGGCATCTCCCGGACAAGGCGATTGATACGATTGACGAGGCGGGGTCCCGGGCCAGGATCATGGCCACCACGCGATCGCCGGATTTGCGCAAGAAGGAACAGGCGATTGAGAAGATTCGCGTCGCCAAGGAAGCGGCCATCAAGGCGCAGAAGTTCGAGGAGGCGGCGCGCCTGCGTGACCGCGAACGTCAGGAACGCGAAACACTCGAGGAGAATGTGAAAAAGTGGCGCGAAACCGCCGGCAAGAAGCGGGTCAAGGTCACGGAAGAGGACGTCATGGCGGTGGTCTCCAAATGGACCGGCGTGCCGCTGAAAAGGATGGAAGGCAAGGAACTGGCCCGTCTGCTTCACATGGAAGAGGAATTGGGCGGCCGTGTGATCGGGCAGAATGCGGCGCTGGTGACTCTGTCCAAGGCGCTGCGCCGGTCCCGTGCCGATCTGAAGGATCCTCGCCGTCCGATCGGTTCCTTTGTGTTCATGGGGCCGACCGGGGTGGGCAAGACGTTACTGGCCAAGGCACTGGCCGAGTTCATGTTCGACGATGCCAATGCGTTGATCCAGCTCGACATGTCGGAGTACATGGAGAAGTTCACGGTTTCTCGCCTGGTGGGGTCGCCGCCGGGGTATGTCGGCTACGAGGAGGGCGGACAGCTGTCCGAGAAGGTCCGGCGCCGACCGTATTCGGTCGTGTTGTTTGACGAGATCGAAAAGGCGCATCCCGATGTCATGCACATGTTGCTCCAGATCATGGAGGAGGGTCGCCTGACCGACAGCTACGGGCGGGTCATCGATTTCCGGAACACCGTGATCATTCTCACCACGAATCTGGGGTCTGACTTCATCCGCAAGGGGGGGCTGGGCTTTACCGAGTCGAGCGAGAGTGTGGATTACGAGACCCTCAAGTTGCGCATGCTGGATGAGGTGAAACGGGTCTTTAAACCGGAGTTTATCAACCGGATCGATGACCTGGTGGTGTTCCGTCAACTGGGGCGCGAGGATAACGTCAAGATTCTCGCGCTGGAAGTGGCCAAGGTCAAGGTGAGGCTGGCGACCAAAGGCATCGATCTCCGGCTCGCGCCGACGGCACAGGAGTTTCTGCTGGAAAAAGGGTTTGACCAGGCGATGGGAGCCCGTCCGCTGCGGCGTGCCGTTCAGCGGTACTTGGAAGATCCGCTCGCCGAGGAAATTCTCCGCGGTGATTTGCAGGGAGCCGAAACGGTTGAGGTGGTGAAGGCGGACGGCGGGCTGGCCTTCAGGGTGGTGGCCGGTGCGGCGGTGAAAGTCTAGACGTCCGGATCGCTCCGGAGTTCCGTGAAGGTGCGCGCCTGGCAGGGCGCGCATCGGTTGTTTTGAGGAGGCACGCTTGTTTGAGTCTTTGTCCAGTTCTCTCGATTCGATCTTCCGGAAATTACGCGGCTATGGACGGTTGACGGAGCCCAATATCCGCGAGGCCATGCGCGAGGTGCGCATGGCGCTGCTGGAAGCCGACGTGAATTACGAGGTGGCGCGCGACTTCATCGCCAAAGTCAGCGAGCGCTGCGTGGGGCAGGAAGTGCTGGAGAGCATTACGCCCGGCCAGCAGGTCATCAAGCGGGTGAATGACGAGCTGGTGTCGCTGCTGGGAGGGAATCAGTCCCGCCGGCTGGACCTCACCCCGCGCCCCGCCCCGGTCATGCTGGTTGGCCTGCACGGATCCGGCAAGACCACCACGGCGTCAAAGCTGGCCGCGCTCTGGAAGAAGGAGCGGTTGAATGTGCTGCTGGTGGGCGCGGACATTCGCCGTCCGGCGGCGGTCGATCAACTGGCGGTCCTGGCGCAACAGGTCGGGGTTGACATGCTTGCGCCTGAAAAGGGCGAGAGCGTTCCGGACCTGGGGCGGCGCGCGATGAAGGCGGCCGCGGGGCGGGACGTCGTGTTATTCGACACCGGTGGCCGTTTTCAGATCGATGAGGAACTGGTGCAGGAACTCAAGGATCTGCGCGAAACGGTGACCTGCCGGAATACGGTCCTGGTGGTGGATGCCGCCATCGGGCAGGAATCGGTGCATGTCGCGGGCGCTTTTCACAAGGCGCTTGATCTCAAGGGGTTGATTCTCACGAAACTGGATGGCGACGCCCGCGGCGGGGCGGCGCTCTCCATCCAGTCGGTGACGGGGTGTCCGATTCTCTACACCGGGGTGGGCGAGCGGGCCGGGGATCTGGAACCTTTCTTTCCCGAACGCATGGCGTCGCGGATCCTCGGCATGGGGGATATTGTCAGTCTGGTCGAAAAAGTCCAGGAGTCGGTTGACTTAAATCAGGCCGCCGGCCTCGAAAAAAAACTGCGGTCCAACCGGTTGGACCTGGAGGATTTTCTCGTGCAATTGGGGCAACTCCGGAAAATGGGGCCTCTGGAAAACATTCTCGAGATGATGCCGATGGGGGGGCAGATCAAGGCCAAGATGAAGGATGCCGCCGGGGCGGGGCATGATTTTACCCGTTTTGCCAAGCGGGCGGAGGCGATTATTCGGAGCATGACCCCCAGGGAACGGCGCCACCCGGAGGTGTTGAATGCGAGCCGGAAACGGCGGATTGCGGGCGGCAGCGGCACCCAGGTTCAGGATGTGAACGAATTGCTTAAACAGTTTGATCAGGCGCGCGAAATGGCCAAACGGTTCGGAGGCCTGCAAAAGAGGTTGCGCCCTCGCCGGTAATGTGCCATATTCGTCCGCTTTGTAAGTCAAGCGCTTATCAGGAGCTTCGCGTCCGGGAGCGTCGTTTAAGGAGACTGGAATGGCTGTAAAAATCAGAATGACCCGTACAGGGGCCAACAAAGACATTAGCTATCGTTTGGTGGCGACGGATGGCCGTTGCCCGCGTGACGGCAAGCATCTGGAAGTCGTCGGTTGGTATGACCCCAAGAAGACGGGCGTGAATTTTTCGCTGAAGATGGACCGCATTGAGTACTGGAAAAGCAAGGGCGCCCAGCTCAGCGACACGGTGAAAAGCCTGGTCAAGAAGGCCAACAAGGCGGCCAAGACGAGCGCATGAAGGAGTTTGTCAGCTATATCGTCCGGTCGCTGGCCGAGTACCCGGATGAGATTGCCCTCACCGAAGTGGTGGGAAAACAGACCACGATTCTTGAGTTGCGTTGTCATCCCAAGGATATCGGGCGCTTGATCGGCCGGAGCGGAAAGACCATTGCGGCCGTGCGGACCCTGTTGAGCAATCTGGCTGCCAAGCAGGGCCGACGCGCGGTTCTGGAAGTGGCGGAATAGGACAGGCCATGGACGCGCCGTTGAGGGTGGACGTGGTGACGATCTTCCCGGGGATGCTCAACGGATTCCTGGAAGAGAGTATTCTCAAGCGGTCCGTCCAAAAGGGCTTGGTGGTATTTAATACCGTGGATTTGAGACGATTCACCACGGATCGCCACCAGACTACGGATGATCGTGTGTTCGGCGGTGGACCGGGGATGGTGATGAAGCCGGAGCCGTTGTTTGAAGCCGTGGAGTCGGTGATGACGCCGGGAGCGCGTGTGGTCCTGATGACCCCGCAGGGGCGCAGGTTTAAGCAGGCGGTTGCCGTTGAGTTGTCGCACGAGCGGCATTTGATCTTTATATGTGGGCACTATGAGGGTGTGGATGAACGGGTGCGGATGCACCTGGCCACGGATGAAATTTCGATCGGCGACTACGTTCTGACGAATGGAGTCTTGCCGTCGGCGGTGGTGATTGACGCCGTGGTTCGACTGGTGCCGGGTGTGCTGGGGAATGATGAGGCCACACGTGAAGAGTCCTTCACGGATGGTCGACTCGAATATCCCCACTATACGCGGCCGCGGGTGTTTCGGGGGTGGGACGTTCCCGAGGTTCTCGTATCCGGGGACCACAAGGAAATCGCCCGTTGGCGGAACGAACAGTCGGACCGCCGGACGAAGGAAAAAAGACCGGACTTGTCAGAGCAGAGGGAACTATGATTGCTAAAGCATTGGCGACGATTCACAAGGAAAACCTGCGCAAGGATACGCTGCCCGCATTTGCGATCGGCGACACCATTAAAATCCAGGTGCGCATTCGTGAAGGCGGCAAGGAACGTCTTCAGGCTTATACGGGCGTCGTGATTGCCCGTGACGGCCATGGTTCCACGGAAACGTTCACCGTGCGCCGCCTCGCGCACGGGGTGGGCGTTGAGAGGATTTTCCCGCTGCATTCCCCGAATCTTGCCCAGCTCGAAGTCGAAAGCTCGGGCCAGACGCGCCGGGCCAAGCTCTACTATCTGCGTGATCGCGCCGGTAAGAGCGCCCGTCTGCGCGAGAAATCGAAGAGCACGAAGACCGTGCCGGTCGCGAAAGCCTGAGGAGCGACCCTTGCTCCAGTTCGAACGACAGTTCTGGGAGCAGGGCTGCGTCAGGTTGGCGGGCGTGGATGAAGCCGGGCGGGGCCCCCTTGCGGGCCCGGTTGTGGCGGCGGCCGTTGTTTTTGACCGGGCCTTTCTGGAAGCCGAGCAGTACGGCGTGCTGCTCGGGATTGACGATTCCAAAACCCTGTCCGAATCCCAGCGTGAACATTTTTTCGCCCTCCTCACTCAGAGCCCGCACCTGGCCACGGGCGTGGGCTCGGCGGATGTCGCCGAAATCGATACGCTCAACATCCTGCGGGCCACCCATCTGGCCATGAAACGGGCCCTGCTGGCCCTCGCCCCGCCGCCCGATTTCGCCCTGGTGGACGGACTTCCCGTTCAGGGCCTGCCCTGCCCCTCGCTGGCCATTGTCAAAGGGGATGCGCGCAGCCTCAGCATTGCCGCCGCCAGTATTGTGGCCAAAGTGACCCGGGACCGCCTGATGCGGGAGCTTGACCGGCACTATCCCGCGTATGGATTTGCGCAACACAAGGGGTATGGCACCCGGGCGCATTTGCAGGCCCTGCTGACGGAGGGGCCGAGCCCGGTGCATCGGCGTTCCTTCCGCCCGGTGCGGGAGGCCATGCGCATCCGCCTGTCGGGTGAATCCCGGACGGAAAACCCCGGTCAGGACCTGGAGCTCGTGTGAGATTGCCCCGGCTTCCCTTTCATCTCCGGACCGGCGTGTGGGGCGAGGCGCGTGCGGCCGACTTCCTGAAGGAGCGGGGTTATAAAATTATCGGGCGGCGCGTGCGCATCGGGCTTCGGGATGAATTGGACCTGGTGGCCCGGCAGGGCGAGGTGCTGGTTTTTGTCGAGGTCAAGACGCGCGCGGATGAGGATTTCGGTCGTCCTATCGCCTCTGTGGACCGCGGCAAGCGGCATACGCTTTCACGTGCCGCCGTGCGGTATCTCAAGAAACTGAAAACCCCTGTTTCATTCCGATTCGATGTGGTCGAGGTTGTTGGACGGGAAGGGGACGAGGCCCCTCTGATCCGCCACATCGAAAACGCCTTTCCGTTAGACCGGTGTTATAACCTTCCCTGGTGAGTCGGGCAGGTTTTTTCATCCTTGCATTTTCCAGGCTGATCCGTATCCTATCCGCCTTTCTTAACAGTCCCGGGTGTCCGGGACGGAAGCGAGTGTTGTGCCGGCCTCCGGTACGACCAAAGCGGATTGTCCCGCCTGGCGGGACTTATAAGTGGAGGATTGCCATGGATACTGCCCAGATACCGTCGGAAGTTAGCGTTCAGGACCTGCTCGATGCAGGCGTTCACTTCGGTCATCAGACCAAGCGTTGGAATCCCAAAATGAAGTCGTTTGTCTTCGGCAAGCGCAATGGGATTCATATCATTGACCTCGCCAAGACCGTCGAGCAGCTCGCGAAGGCCAAGCAGTTCGTCTACGACACGGCGGCACACGGCCGGCCGATCCTGTTCGTGGGGACCAAGAAGCAGGCCCAGCAGGTGACCAAGGAACTGGCCGAGTTCTGTGGTCAGCCGTTCATCAATACCCGCTGGTTGGGCGGCACGCTGACCAATAGCCAGACCATCCGCAAGCGCATCAAGTACCTGCGCCAGTTGGAGAAGATGGAGAAGGACGGTTCCTTCGACAAGATGCCCAAGAAGGAAGTTTCAGTCCTGCGCCATGAGCTGGAGAAACTGCGCAAGAACCTCTCCGGCATTGCCGATATGGACGGTCACCCCGGCGCCATGTTCGTGGTGGATGTGAATCGCGAAGCGATCGCCATTGCCGAGGCCAACCGCCTGCATGTTCCCGTCATTGCCATCGTGGATACGAACTGCGATCCCGAGCTGATCGATTACCCGATTCCGGGTAATGATGACGCGATTCGCGGGATCACGCTGATTGCGGGTGTGCTGGCGAATGCCATTGCCAAGGGCGCGTCGGAGTATTCCAAGATTGCGGCGGAAGAAGCCCGGGCACGCCAGGCTGCCGGTCTGCCCCCGATCGAAGCCGCCAAGCCGGCGGAAGAAGGTCGCCGGCAGGAGCGCCGTCCCCGCGGGGACAACCGCGGGGGTCCGCGGGGTGATAATCGCGGAGCGCCGCAGCGCCGCCGTCCCGCCGCCAAGGCGGCCCCGGCCGCTGCCGCCGCCAAGGCTGACGTTGCCGAAGCCCCGGCGGCCGATCCGGCCTGAGCCGGTACGTTACGCGGAGTTTACCCATGAGCGGGCCGAACGGTTGACCCCGTCGGCCCTTCAAGAAAAGGAGATCAAAAATGGCTGAGATTACAGCAGCAATGGTTCAGGAGTTGCGTGAGGCGACCAACGTTGGAATGATGGAATGCAAGCGTGCGCTGGTGGAGGCCGCCGGCGACAAGGACAAGGCCATCCGCCTGTTGCGTGAGCGGGGCGTGGCGATCGCCGCCAAGAAGGCCAGTCGGACCGCCAATCAGGGGCTGATTTCCTCGGCGACGCGCGACGGCAAAGTCGGCGCTTTGGTCGAGGTCAACTGCGAGACGGATTTCGTGGCGAAGAACGAGGGGTTCCAGAAATTTGTCAAGAGCCTGGCCACGAAGGCGCTCGATCTGGCCGATGGAACCATCGGCGAGGCTGCCCGGGCCGACGTGACGGCGAAGGTGGCCGAGATCGGCGAGAACATCATTGCCAAGCGTAATATCCGCTACACCTTGCAGGGCAAGGGTACCATCATCACCTACATCCATCTGGCCGGCAAGGTCGGCGTGATGCTGGAAGTGGGATGCGGCCAGGACGCTACGGTCGAGAAGGCCGCCTTTCAGGAGCTTGTCCGGGATCTGACGTTACATGTCACCGCCTGCAGCCCCAGGAGCCTGTCACGGGATGAAGTGCCGGCGGAGCTTGTGACGGCCGAGCGTGAGATCTATGCCAAGCAGGTCACCGGCAAACCCGCCAATATCGTCGATAAGATTGTAGACGGTAAAATGGGCAAGTTCTATTCGCAGGTGTGCATGCTGGAACAGGGCTTCGTGAAGGATCCTGATACGTCCGTGATCAAGTTGTTGGAGGCTAAGGGGAAGGAACTGGGCGATACGCTCAGTATCCGCCGCTTTGTCCGCTATCAGCTTGGCGAATAGGTCTGGCGGAAACGTTTGAGACGGACCGGGGCTTCCCGGTCCGTTTTTTTTGTGCTATAGGTGCTGACATGCCACCTGGAGTCCCTCCCAAGCGCCGGTTTACACCAAGGCTGCCCCCTGCCGCCCTGGATGGCGGGATGTCGATAGGCCGGCTCATCGGTCCGCTTCTGAAGACCATCAAGCTCGAGGAGCAGTCCCGGTTGGGGGTGTTGGTCGAGAAGTGGGAGGCGGCGATGGGGAAAGCGGTTGCCGCTCACACGCGGGCCGGGCGCTTGATGAATGGCGAACTTACCGTGTTTGTGGATAGTTCCGTTTGGTTGAGCGAATTGCAGCGCTATGCCCAGCGCGAAATGCTGGCGAATCTTCAGAAAGCATTCGGGGCGGAGACCATCCATAAGGTTCGGCTTCAACTTGACCCGGGGCAATAACCCTGTACTCAAGACGGCTCGGCGAGACGCCTCGCCCTACCGGAATACAGGGAATTTTCCAAGGTAGGGCGAAGCCTCCGGCTGAGCCGGTGTTTATTCAGCACGCTGTCACGGGCTGGTCGCCCCGTCGGGGAAGTAAATCTTGATCATGGAGTCGAGGGCGGGGTTCGCACGCTGCGCCTCGCCCGTGAATTCCATGGATAACTTCTGGGCGGATTCGCTGCCGTTCCCGGCTTCGAAGACGTAAATGGCCGCCGCCAGATATTGGCGGGCCGCCTCCCGTTTTGCCAGGCCGGGGGCCGAGGCATAGTGGCGAACGAAGCGGACCATTTGTGAGGGAGGAACCTGATCCCAAGGGAAGGATCCCCCCCGGACCGTAACTTTTTCCTCATTGGCCGACAGGATGTCCTTGGAATTGAGCCAGCCGAACCTGTAACCCGTCTCCGGATTCTCCTTGGTCTCGGCGTTGACCGCTTCGATGATGAAGGCCTTCAGTCCGATGAGCATACGGTACCGTTCATGGGTCAGTTTCCATTCGGCTTTGGCGGCATCGCTTGTGAGACCTTTTTCGATGACCATCAGGGATTCTTCCGCTTGTTTGAACTGGTTTTGCTGAATCAGGGAGCTGTTGCTTTTGCGGATATCCTGGACCCGTTTCTTCTCGGCCTGGATCTGATTCTCTTTGTCCTCTGCCGCGCGCTGGGCGGCAGCCTGCTCGCGGGCGAGGCGATCCGCTTCGTCTCGTGCTTTCTTTTCCTGCTCGGCGGCGGCCTCCTGCTCGGCGGCGGCGGCCATCACGCGCTTCTTTAGATCCAGTACGGCCTTGTAAGCGGCTTCGGTCCGGTCGGCCTCTGTTTTCAGCGACTGAGAAAGGGTCAGGGCCTGGTCGGGAATATTGGTGATCGTGAGCAGGGCCTGTTCTGCGAGGTTGCCGTTGGTGACGGTCAGCATGGCTGTCCGGTTCGTCTGGAGGGTTTCGGTGAGGGACTTCAGCTCGACGAGAAAACCCTGGAGGGTGCCTGTGGTGGATTGACTGATCCCCTGGATCAGGACGGGGGTGTTGGTCTCCGCCTCGGAGATCAAGGCGGCATCCGTCAGTTTGTTGGTGGCGGCGAGAATGGCGGATGAAGCCAGAGTGAGATCGGTTCCCCAAGACTGGATCGTCTGGCAGCGTTCGGTCGCATTGCTGGTCAGCGTTGCCAGATCATTCCAGATCGTATCGACCGCCAGTCGGGTTTTCTTGAGCCGGGCCTCCTCCTTTTCGGCGGCGAGGCGGTTCTCAGCTGCTTTTTTATGGTGGAGATAACCCCAGGTCGCTCCGCCCGCCGCGAGCAGAAGGGCTAGAACGCCTCCCGCCACGATCAGGCCGATCTTAAGACCGCGTTTCCTGCGGGGAGGTTCCTCGGGGAGAGGCGTCATGAAGGGGGTCGCGTAGCGATCCGTTTTCGCGACGCGAATGCTGATGGGTGTGGGGGAAGAAGAGGGGGTTGATGGCGCGACGGATCCGCCGTTCTTTTTCCTGGACACAACGATCTTGCCGCCCCGCTTGGCGATTGGGCCGAAGGTGCCGGAGGGGCAGGGTCTGAGAGTGGCCTGAACGTTACGAATGTCGCCGAGCAGGGAGACGTAGGTGGGATAGCGCCGCGTTGTGTCAGCCTCGAGCATGCGAGCCACAATGGCTCCCACTTCAGGGGTTACATTGGGGCGAAAGCTGCGCACCTCGGGAGCGGAACGGGTCAGACGGGCTTTGACCACCTCGATCGGGGTTTGTCCCTCGAACGGCGGCTTGAGTGTCAAGGCGTGGAAGATCGTGCCGCCGAGACTGTAGATGTCCGAGCGGGCGTCGCCCGCCTGGCCGCGGATTTTTTCTGGAGCGATGTAATAAGGGGTGCCCCAGATGCCCTTGACGCTGGGCTCCTTGTCTTGCTTGAACCGGGCCAGTCCGAAGTCCACGATTTTGGCGATTCCGTTGTTGTCCAGCAGGATGTTCTCGGGTTTCACGTCCCCGTGAATCAGTCCGATGGCTGCCGCCGCATTGAGGCCTTCGGCCACATCGCCGGCGATTTTCATGATGAGGGTTTCGTCGAGCGCGTCACCCCTGGCGATCATCTGGTCCAGCCGTCCGCCCTCCAGGAGTTCCATCACCATGTAAGGCTGGCCGTGGGCCACGCCGAAGGAATAAATCTGGACGATATTGGGGTGGTTGAGGGCGGCGGCCGACTGAGCCTCCCGACGGAAGGTGGAGACGAAGTCCTGATTCTCGCCCAAGGTCGCCAGCATCACCTTGACGGCGACCCAGCGATCAAGCGAGGTATCGCGGCCGCGGTAAACCGCTCCCATGCCGCCCCGGCCCAGAAGTTCAACGAGGAGGAACGGGCCCAGGCGCGTCGGCACGGTTTGGGGCGTCTGGCATTCCGGACACGCGATCTCGGTGAAAGGCGGAAGGCTTGAGACATCCAGTAGGTGCGCGCAGTTGGAACACGCCATGTCGAGGACGGGCTCAGTTAAAATGTCCGTACGGCTAGTTCCCATGACTGACGAAACCCTTGTGCTGTTGGGCCGCATTGTGCATACTGCCTGTATTGGTGTCGAGAGAAAAAACGGCTGCCGCCACGTTTATGAACCCCATTTGCTTTCATGTTGGTTCGCGTCCCGTGTACTGGTACGGGGTGATGATGGCACTGGCCTTTCTGGCCGGCATCGGGCATTGGCAGGTATTGGGACGCCGGACCGGGCGGCGGGACGCGGCTTTTTCCAGTGACCTTGCCTTCTGGCTCATGGTGGGCGGGATTGTGGGGGCGCGATGCGCTTACGTCCTCGCCAACTTCAGCTATTTCAGCGCGGCGCCCATGGAAATCATCCGCGTGGACCAGGGGGGGCTGATCTTTTACGGCGGCTTTATCGGGGCGGTCCTGGCCTTTATTCTTTTCGCCCGGTCGCGGCGGGAGAGAATCCTGCAGCTGGCGGATTTTGCGATTACGGCACTGCCGCTCGGGCACGCCCTGGGGCGGGTGGGGTGTTTTCTGAACGGGTGCTGCCAGGGACGGGTTGTGGAGGTCCCGAGCCTGTTATCGGCCCATCTGCACCGTTATCCTGTCCAGCTCTACGAGGCGGCCTTCAATCTGGTGGTTTACGCCGTGCTCACGACCGTTTACCTGCATCGGCGCGGTCAGCATCATGGACAGGTTCTGGCGACCTATCTGATGTTATACCCGGCCGGCCGGTTTATGCTGGAATTCCTCCGGGGTGACGAGCGCCTGCGGTGGGGTCTGTTTTCGGCGGCCCAGTACCTGAGTCTGGCCCTGATGGCCCTGGGACTGGGGTTGTGGATCGTCCTTCAACGGCACCATGAAAACGATCATCGTACCGCCTGAAGGGGCCGGCAAACGCCTGGACGCCTGGCTGGGCGCTCAAGAGACCGACCTGTCCCGATCCCGGATTCAGGACCTGATCCGGTCCGGCCATATCCTTCTCAATGGACGGTCCGCCAAACCAAGCCAGAAATTATCACCCGGGTTGGAGATCCGCATTGATCCGCCCGCGCCGGTGGATACCCGTCTTTTGCCCGAAGCCATTCCGCTGGACATCCTCTACGAAGATGCCGATCTGGTCGTGCTCAACAAGCCGGCAGGCCTGGTGGTTCATCCCGCCGCCGGCCACGCCTCGGGAACCCTCGTGAATGCGCTTCTGGCGCACTGTCCCGACCTGACGGGTATTGGCGGCGAGAAGAGGCCTGGCATCGTGCACCGGCTGGATCGGGATACCACCGGGGTCATGGTGGCCGCCAAAAATGAACTGGCGCTGCGCGGACTGATGAACCAGTTCCGGCACCGGCAGGTGGCCAAGGAGTATCTGGCGCTCGTGTGGGGACACGTGTCGCCGCCGGCCGGCCGGACCGAAACCTTGATTGGTCGTAGTTCACGCGATCGCAAAAAAATGAGCGCCACCCCGTCCTCGGGACGTCCGGCGATTACCGTTTACCGGACGGTGGAAACGTTCGCCGCGGTGTCGCTGGTCAGCGTGGCAATTGAGACCGGGCGGACCCATCAGATCCGCGTCCACATGGCTTTTCTGGGGCACCCGGTGGTGGGTGACGCGCAGTATGGACGGCCCCGCCGGGACGCTCTGCCGGTCCCTGTTCCGGATCGGCAGATGCTGCACGCGCGCCGGCTGGGACTGAAACACCCGCGCACCGGCGAGACCCTTAACTTTGAGGCGCCCCTGCCTGTTGATATGCGCGATCTGCTGGCGGCGTTAAGGAAAGCGTGATGGTTTCGGAGCGAAAAAAAGCCCCGGTCCCGAGGTCGGGACCGGGGCTTGATGGTTTTCAGCCCTCGCGCCTGGCTTAGCCGGCGATCGCCGCATGGGCGGCCGCCAACCGTGCGATCGGCACCCGGTAGGGGCTGCAGCTCACATAGTTCAGCCCGCTCTTGAAGCAGAACCGCACCGACTCGGGATCTCCGCCCTGTTCGCCGCAGATGCCGACCTTCAGCTTGCTCTTGGTCTGGCGCCCCTTCTCCACGGCCATCTTGATCAGCTGGCCCACGCCATCCTGGTCAATGGTCTGGAACGGATCCGCCGCGATCACCTTCTTGTCGAGGTAATCGTTCATGAACCCGCCGATGTCATCCCGGCTGAACCCGAACGTCATCTGGGACAAATCGTTCGTTCCGAATGAGAAGAAGTCCGCTTCCTGCGCCATGCGGTCGGCCAGCAGCGCGGCCCGCGGAATCTCGATCATCGTTCCGAACAGGTGAGGGATCTCCTTGACCTTCTTCCGTGCGATGACGTCCTCGTAAACCTTCTTGCAGATGGCTTTTTGGTCCTTGAGCTCGTTCACATCACAGGTCACGGGGATCATGATTTCCGGTTGGCACTTCTTGCCGCTCTTGATCAACTCGGCCGCCGCCTCGAAGATCGCGCGGACCTGCATCTCGGTGATTTCCGGATAGGTGATGCCCAGGCGGACGCCACGATGACCCATCATAGGGTTCGATT
Source organism: PVC group bacterium (assembly GCA_945870225.1). Classification (GTDB taxonomy): domain Bacteria; phylum Verrucomicrobiota; class Kiritimatiellia; order CAIKKV01; family CAITUY01; genus CAMBRF01. The sequence continues at coordinate 37,480 of CAMBRF010000021.1, forward strand.
CGTGGAGCGCTTCACCGCGGGCCTTGACCTCTTTCGGGGTGATCCCGAGGCTGGTCGCCAGTTCCTTCTGCTTGGCCGCGCTCTGGGGCACGAACTCATGCAGCGGGGGATCGAGCAGGCGGATGGTCACGGGCAAACCGTCCATCGCCGCCAGGGTGGCTTTGATGTCGCTCTTTACGAATCGGAAGAGCTTCCTTAGAACCGAGACGCGCTCTCCAACGGATTTGCTCAGGATCATCTTGCGCAACAGGAACAACGGCTCATCGGAGCCCTTGCCGTAGAACATGTGCTCGGTCCGGAACAGGCCGATGCCCTCGGCGCCGAAAATGCGGGCCTTGCGGGCATCCTCGGCGGTGTCGGCGTTGGCGCGCACGCCCATCGTGCGGAACTTGTCGACCAGGCCCATGAACTGCTGGAAGCGGGGATTCTCGGATGAGTCCACGAGGGTCAGTTTGCCGGCGTAAACGTGACCGCGTGTCCCGTTCATCGTCACCAGGGCGCCTTCCTTCAGAACCAGATTGCCGACCTGCAGCGTCTTCTTGTTCGCTTCCACATGCATGCCGCTGGCGCCGACGATACAGCACTTGCCCCAGCCGCGGGCCACGAGGGCGGCGTGGCTCGTCATGCCGCCGCGGGCGGTCAGGATACCCATGGCCGCGCGCATGCCTTCCACGTCCTCGGGATTCGTCTCCTCACGAACGAGGATGACCGTCTTGCCGGCCTTGGCCCACTTGACGGCATCGGCCGCCGTGAACACGATCTGGCCGCAGGCACCGCCGGGTCCGGCCGGCAGGCCCTTGCAGAGCAGCTTGGCCAGAATTTCGGCTTTGGGATCCACGATGGGATGAAGGAGTTCGTCCAGCTGCGCGGGCTTCAGGCGCATGACGGCGGTCTTCTCGTCGATCAGCTTCTCGGCGAGCATGTCCATCGCCATGTTCAGGGCGGCGGTGCCGGTGCGTTTTCCACTGCGGCACTGCAGCATGAAGAGCTTGCCTTCCTGAATGGTGAACTCGATATCCTGCATGTCCTTGTAATGCTTCTCGAGCTTCGTGCGGATCTGGTCGAGCTGCTTGTACAGAACCGGCGACGACTCTTCCAGCGACTGCAAGTGCTTGTTCTGGTCGTTCTTGGTGTCGTTGTTCAGCGGGCTCGGGGTGCGGATGCCGGCGACAACGTCCTCGCCCTGGGCATTGACCAGCCATTCGCCGTAGAACTTGTTTTCGCCGGTCGCGGGATTGCGGGTGAACGCCACGCCGGTGGCCGAGCTTTCGCCCATGTTGCCGAACACCATGGCCTGCACGTTGACCGCTGTGCCCCAGTCGTCCGGAATGCCTTCGATGCGGCGGTAGGAGATGGCGCGCCGGCCGTTCCAGCTCTTGAACACGGCGGTGATGCCGCCCCACAGCTGTTCCATGGGATCGTCCGGGAAGTCCTTCTTGAGGACGCGCTTGACGGCTTTCTTGAACTGTTCAGCCAGAGTCTTCAGATCGGCGCCGGACAGATCGGTATCGGATTTGCAGCCCTTGGAATGCTTATAGGCGTCCAGCATCTCGTCGAGGGTCTTGCGGATGCCCTTGCCATCCTGCGGTTCGATGCCTTCCGCTTTCTCCATGACGACATCCGAGTACATCATGATCAGGCGGCGATAGGAGTCGTAGACAAAGCGCTCGTTGCCGGTTTTGGCGATGAGGCCGGGGATGGTCTTTGCGCAGAGGCCCACATTCAGCACCGTCTCCATCATGCCGGGCATGGAGGTGCGGGCGCCGGAGCGACAGGAAACGAGAAGGGGGTTGTGGGCATCGCCAAACTTCATGCCCATGGCCTCCTCAATCAGGTGCAGGGCTTCCTTGACCTGGTCGACGGTGCCCGGCGGAAGTTTCATGCCGTTCTTGAAATATTCATTGCAGCATTCGGTGGTGGCGGTGAAGCCAGCCGGTACGGGGAGGCCCAGCAGGCACATCTCCGCCAGATTGGCGCCCTTGCCGCCCAGCAGGTTCTTCTGGTCAGCGCCGCCTTCCGTTTTTCCGGGTCCAAAACTCAACACATATTTCTTGCCGCTAGTCTGTGCCATCTCGCCGTACTCCTGTTTGTTGCTCATCGCGCCCTCTCTCGGAGGCCGCGGGATTGAATCGTTCTGACTCAAGCCGGTTTCACTTTATTGACGATCAAATCACGCACAGTTGCTGCCGCAAAGTGGCCTTTCCCGACATAGTTCGGCCCCGAAAAGGGAGCCATGACTCACGAGGCCGGGCGACCGCCGGAATTGCGGGCTGGACAACCGTATGCGAATCGATACGATTAACGGGCGAAATATAGAGAAAGAAGTTGGACGACGCAAGGGGTTTCTTGGCGTTGTTTTATTTTTGAAAGGAGCACAGAGAACGCGTGAGTAAGAATCTTAATCTTGTTGCTAACACCATTCGCGGCCTGGCCATGGATGGAGTCCAGAAGGCCAATTCAGGTCATCCCGGAATGCCGATGGGCATGGCGGATGTGGCGGCCGTTCTGTTTCTCAAGCATCTGAATCATTGTCCCTCAAAGCCGGATTGGGCCAATCGCGACCGCTTTGTCCTGTCCGGCGGGCACGGCTCGATGTTGCTGTACAGCATGCTGCATCTCTGCGGGTATGACCTGCCTCTGGATGAATTGAAATCGTTCCGCCAATGGGGCAGCAAGACGCCGGGTCATCCCGAGTTCGGGCATACCGTGGGGGTCGAAACCACGACCGGTCCGCTGGGGCAGGGGTGTGGCAGCGGCGTGGGCATGGCGCTGGCCGAGCGGATGCTCGCGGCGCGGTTCAATGCCGGAACCTACCTGCCGGTGGATCATGGCACGTACGTGTTCTGCGGCGATGGCGACATGATGGAGGGGATCACGCACGAAGTGTTCTCGCTGGCGGGACATCTGGGCCTGAACAAGCTGGTCGTGTTCTACGATTACAATCATATCACCATCGAAGGCGATACGAATCTGGCGTACAGCGACGACGTGCGCAAGCGGTTCCTGGGCTATAAGTGGAACGTGCTGGAAATCGACGGTCATAACTTCGATGAGATCGAAAAGGCCATCCAGGCGGCCAAGGCGGAGAAGGACCGGCCCACGCTGGTCATCACGCATACGCACATCGCGCACGGTTCGCCCAACCTGCACGACTCCCACAAGGCGCACGGCGAGCCGCTGGGCGCGGAGGAGGTTAAGGCCACCAAGAAGAACCTCGGACTGCCCGAGGATCAGGACTTTTACGTTTCCGACCAGGTCCGGGAAATTTTTGCCGCCCGTGCCCGCGAATTGGAGACGAAGGTCGTGGCCTGGGACGCCGGTTTCAAGAAGTATGCCGCCGCCTATCCCGAACTCGCGCAAGCGTGGGATGCGGCCATGAAACAGTCCCTGCCCGCCGATCTTGAGAAACAGATGCCCGTGTTCGAGGTGGACAAACCGGTTGCCACGCGGATTGCGTCGGGCAAGGTCATGCAGAAACTGGCCAAGGCCTTGCCGTGGTTTGTCGGGGGAGCCGCCGATCTGGCGCCCAGCACCAAGACGTTTCTGGATGGGTTCGCGTCCGTTCTGCCGGGTGCCTTCGAGGGCCGCAATCTCCATTTCGGCATTCGCGAACTGGGCATGGCGGCCATCCTGAACGGCCTGCAGGTGCATGGCGGCTTCCGGGTGTTCGGGTCCACCTTCTTCGTTTTCTCCGACTATTGCCGGCCCAGCATCCGGTTGGCGGCGATCATGAACCTGCCGGTGGTGTATGTCTTCACCCATGACAGTTTCTATGTGGGTGAGGATGGGCCAACGCATGAACCCATCGAGCAACTGGCCAGCTACCGCTGCATGCCGAATGTGTCGGTGCTGCGACCGGCGGACGCCACGGAAACCTCGGCGGCCTGGATGGCCGCTTTGAAGAACCTGACCGGGCCGACCCTGATCCTGTTAACCCGCCAGAACCTGCCGGTCTATGACCGGGCGGTTTATCCGCCCGCCGCGACGCTCGAAAAGGGCGCCTATACGCTCTGGCAGAGCGCCGCCGGCAAGCCGGATCTGCTGCTGCTCGCCAGCGGGTCGGAAGTGAGCCTGGCCATGGACGCCGCGAAGGAATTGGCCAAGGACCGGGTCGTCCGCGTGGTGAGCATGCCGTCATGGGATCTGTTCGAGAAACAGTCGGACGCCTACAAACGGCAGGTGCTGCCGCCCGAGTGCACTCACCGGCTCGCGATCGAGGCGGGCTGCACCATGGGGTGGGCAAAGTACGTCGGCGACAAGGGTCGTGTGCTGGGCGTGGACCACTTCGGGGCGTCGGCTCCGTTCAAGGTCATCGCCGAGAAGTTCGGCTTTACCACCGGCAACGTGGTCAAGCTGGCGAGAGAAGTATTGGGTTAATCGTGGCTCGATTCATCATACATGGTGGCAAACGGCTGTCCGGCGTCTATGCGCCGGGCGGCAACAAGAATGCCGTGTTGCCCATGCTGGCGGCCTCCGTCCTCACGGACGAGCCGGTGCTGCTTGAGAATGTTCCGTTGATCGATGATGTCCGCACCATGCTCGAGTTGCTGGTCAACATCGGGGTGGACGTGGCCGTCAAGGATCACGCGGTGCGGCTCTGCGCGAAGGGCCTGCGCCGGAGCAAGCTGGACCCGGAACTGTGCCGCAAGGTGCGGTCCTCCATTCTGCTGGCCGGTCCTCTGGCAGCGCGGTTGGGGCGTGCCACGTTGTCCCCGCCAGGCGGCGACGTGATCGGGCGACGCCGGCTGGATACGCATTTTCAGGGATTGGCCGCGCTGGGTGTGGAGGTTGAAGGGGGCAAGCATTTTGTCTTTCGCCGGAAGAAACTGGAGGGTGCCGCCATCGTTCTGGATGAGGCCAGCGTGACGGCCACGGAGAATGTGCTGATGGCGGCAGTGCTGGCGAAGGGGGAAACCACGATTTTCAACGCGGCCTGCGAACCGCATGTCACCGACCTGGCCCTCCTGTTAAACAAGATGGGCGCCCGGATTTCCGGTTTCGGGACGAACCGGCTGCAGATTACGGGCGTGGAGTCGTTACGGGGCGCCACGCATACCGTGCAGCCGGACTATATTGAAATCGGGAGCTTTGTGGCCGCGGCGGCGGTGACGGGCGGGGAGATCCGGGTTCTAGGTGTCGATCCCGAGCCGATGGCCATCATCGGTCGAACGTTCCAGAAACTGGGGATGAAGTTGCAGTTGGATGGCTCCACGCTCTCCCTGCCGGCCCGGCACCGGCTGCGCATCGTCAAGGATTTCGGCGCCGCCATTCCGAAAATCGAGGATGGGCCCTGGCCGATATTCCCCTCCGACCTGATGAGTGTCGCCATTGTGGCGGCCACGCAGGCCCACGGGACGGCGTTGTTTTTCGAGAAGATGTTCGAGAGTCGCATGTACTTTGTCGACTACCTGATCGGCATGGGGGCGGGCATTGTGGTGTGCGATCCGCATCGCGTGCTGGTCACGGGTCCCTCACGGCTGCACAGCATCCATATGGCCAGCCCGGACATCCGGGCCGGTATGGCCCTGCTTATTGCCGCCCTGTGCGCCAAGGGCGAGAGCGTGATTGATAATGCCCAGTCCATCGATCGTGGCTACGAGCGGGTGGACGAAAAGCTCCGGGCACTGGGCGCGGATATCGTGCGCGCGGGCTGAGCCGACACCAAAGTCGGTGCGGCTCAAGGATCTCCGGCCCGCTCGGATCAACCCTTACCCGTTCCGTGCATTCGGGATGGCAATGGGGCAGGGCTTGATATGCCAGACCTCATTGGCGTACTCGAGGATGGTGCGGTCGGAGCTGAATTTTCCCATGTTGGCGATGTTCATCAGGCACATGCGTTCCCACTGGTCCGGGTTGCGGTAGACTTCATCCACCCGGTTCTGGGTTTCCACGTAGGAATGGAAGTCCGCCAGATGGAGATAGTAGTCGCCGTGTTCCAGCAGGGCTTCGCGGATCGGCCGGTAAAGCCCCGGTTGTTCCAGGTTGAGGAAATCCCCGGCCAGGCAATCCAGGATGTGCTGGACGGCCGGATCGCTGTGGTAGGTGTCCCAGGGATTGTACCCGTTCTGCCGGAGGGCCTTGACCTCGTCGATCGTCTTGCCGAAGGCGAAGAAGTTGTCGTCGCCCACTTCCTCGCGGATCTCGATGTTGGCGCCGTCCAGGGTGCCGATGGTCAGCGCGCCGTTCAGGGCGAACTTCATATTCCCCGTGCCGCTGGCTTCCGTGCCGGCGGTGCTGATCTGCTCGCTGAGATCGCTGGCGGGGATGATGCGCTCGGCGAGCGACACGCGGTAGTCGCTCAGGAAGACCACCTTCATGCGGCCGCGCACATCGGGATCGTTGTTGATCACGCCGCCCAAGTCGTTGATCAGCTTGATGATCAGTTTGGCCATGGCGTAACCCGGAGCGGCCTTGCCTCCGAAGATGAAGGTGCGGGCCTGCATCTCGATGCCGGGATTTTCCTTGATCTGGCAGTACCGGTGGAGGATGTGCAGCACATTCAGGAGCTGGCGCTTGTATTCGTGCATGCGCTTCACCTGCACGTCAAACAGCGAGTGCGGGTCCACTTCAACCCCGTTGGCCACGCGGATGTAGTCGGCCAGTCGGGCCTTGTTGTCGAGCTTGATCTGGCGCATCCGGGCCTTGAAGTCGGCGTCATTCAGGCTGCGTTCAAGCTTCTTGAGCTGGAAGAGGTCCTTGATCCAGCCGTCGCCGATCTTTTTGGTGATCAGGGAGGCCAGGGCGGGGTTGCTCTTCAGCAGCCAGCGCCGCTGGGTGATGCCGTTGGTCTTGTTGTTGAACTTGGCCGGCCAGAGATCATGGAAGTCGCGGAAGAGCGTTTCCTTGATCAGTTCCGAATGCAGGGCCGCGACCCCGTTCACGCTGTGACTGCCGACCACGGCGAGGTTGGCCATGCGGACCTGCTTGTCCGGGCCCTCCTCCACGAGTGACATCCGGCGGAGGCGCTCGTGGTCGTCTGGGAACTTGTTCATCACCGTGCGGAGGAACCGGCGGTTGATCTCGTAGATGATGATCAGGTGCCGGGGCAGCAGGTCCTCAAAGAGGCGGACCGGCCATTTCTCCAGGGCTTCCGGCATGATGGTGTGGTTGGTATAGCCGAACACCTGCGTGGTGATTTCCCAGGCGGGATCCCACTGCAGGCCATGCACGTCGATCAACAGGCGCATCATCTCGGCGATGGCCAGCGACGGATGGGTGTCGTTCAATTGGATCGCCACCTTGTCCGGCAGAACCCGGAAGTCGGTGTTGGAGGCCTTGAAGCGGCGCAGGATGTCCTGGAGCGAGCAGCTGGTGAAGAAATACTGCTGCTTGAAGCGCAGTTCGCGGCCCTGCTCGATCCGGTCGTTCGGGTAGAGGATCTTGGTGATGTTCTCCCGCAGGATCTTCTGCTCGTAGGCGCGGATGTAATCGCCGTTGTTGAAGAAGGAGAGATCGAAATCCTCCGACGCCTTGGCGGTCCAGAGGCGCAGGTTGTTGACGGTGTTATTGCCGTATCCGGCGACCGGGAAGTCGAAGGGGACGCCGATCACGGTATCGTGGTTGATCCAGCGGGAGACGAGGCGGCCCTGTTCATCGCGCTCCTCCTTGACCTCGCCGCCGAAGTGGATGGGGAACTGGTATTCGGGGCGTTCAATTTCCCAGGGATTGCCGTCGCGCAGCCAGTTATCGGGTTCCTCCATCTGCTGGCCGTCGCGGATGACCTGGCGGAAGATGCCGTAGTCATAGCGGATGCCATAGCCGTAGCCGGGCAATTCGAGGGTGGCCAGGGAGTCGAGGAAACAGGCGGCGAGCCGGCCGAGGCCGCCGTTGCCCAGTGCGGCGTCGCGCTCCAGGTCGCGCAGGTAATTCCAATCCAGGCCGAGTTCGGACATGGACTGGGAAACGATCCGGTCGATGCCGAGGTTGATGACGTTGTTGCCCATGGCGCGGCCGATCAGGTATTCCAGCGATAGATAGTAGACGCGTTTGACGTTGCGGGCCACATAGGTCTGGTTGGTCTGGATCCAGCGGCCGACCAGCCGGTCGCGGACGGCCATGGCCAGCGCGAAGTAGCGGTCGTGATCGGTGGCGGAGTACTGGTCACGCGCCAGGGTGTAGCGCAGGTGGGTTTCAAAACTGAGCTTCAACGCCTCGACCGTGTCCAGAGTGCGATATTGACGCATATCCTCGATGGGAGTGGCGGGGATCTGGGGTTTCGCCGGTTTCTTTGGTTTTGCGGATGTGTTTTTGATGACCATGATATGTCCTCTGATTGAAGGGTGGAATTGTATCCGATGCGGCGGGGCAAGGCAAATGGTAGTTGGAGGGGCAAAGAAGAGGAATCCAGAATTCAGGAGTCAGAATTTAGAATGAAAACCGCTGGGAGGGCGCGCATGTTGCGCGCCGTGTTCGGTCAAATCGGTGCGCCGACGGCGGAAAACGATTGATCATGACAATCGCTGCTGAGTAGTATCCTCTCGCGTTAACGATTGGAGCATTCTTATGTCCTGTTCTGTTCCTGCCATTGAAGTTCGCGGCGTGACCAAACGGTTTGGCAAGGTCACCGCCTTGGACGGTGTGTCGTTTGCCGTCCAACCCGGTGAGCTGTTCTTTTTGCTGGGCCCGTCCGGCTGCGGCAAAACCACGCTGTTGAGAATCCTCGCCGGCCTGGAGACCCCCGATGCGGGGACCATCCTGTTCAACGGCAAGGATATCGCCACCCTGCCGCCCCACGAACGCGGGGCACCGATGGTGTTTCAGAACTACGCGCTCTGGCCGCATCTGAACGTCCGGGACAACGTGGCCTTCGGGCTGGTGGAACGCAAGGTGGCCCGCGGGGAAATCGCCCAGCGCGTGGCCGATGTGCTGCGGCGCGTCGGATTGGAGGGGCTGGCGGAACGGATGCCCAATCAGCTTTCCGGCGGCCAGCAGCAGCGGGTGGTGCTGGCGCGGGCGCTGGTGCTGAACCCGGCCATCGTCCTGCTGGATGAACCACTCTCGAACCTCGACGCCAAGCTCCGGGTCGAAATGCGCGAGGAAATCGAGTCGCTGCACCAGGCCACCGGCTTGACGTTTGTGTATGTCACTCACGATCAGGCCGATGCGCTGTCGTTGGCCGACCGCATGGTGGTGATGGCGGCGGGACGGATCAGCGCCCTGGGAACCCCGCTGGACTTGTACTACCGGCCCCCGAATCGGTTCTGCGCCGATTTCCTGGGCGAGGCGAACCTGATTGAGGTGACCGCCGGGAACGGAATGCCCGCCGGAACGGGTGGAGGCGTGACCCTTCGGACACCCCTCGGCTTATGGCAGGGGACGGTGGTGGCGGAAAACGGTCCGCCGTTGACGGAGGGACAGGGCGTCCTGTGTCTGATCCGTCCCGAGAACCTTCAACCCGTGCGGGATCACCGTGAGGGCCTGAATGTGTTCGAGGCGGAGGTCCGGGGTCTGCGGATGAACGGCCCGACCGTAACCGTGACGTTGTCGGCAGCCGGCCTGACCCTGCGGGCAACGGTATTGACCCAGGACAGTCTGGAACTGCGCAAAGGCTCCCGCATGACCTGGGGCGTGCAGGCAAAGAACACCATATTGATCGCCGCAACGTGAGAGACCGATGAAATTCAGATACGGTACATGGCTGCTGGTGGGGCTGATTGTTGTGGCGCTGGGCGCCTTCCTGCTCTGGCCCATGGCGCATGTGTTTACGCGGGCGTGTTGGGATCAGGCGGGATTCACCACACTTTACCTGCGCGGACTCTTCACTAATCCCGTTCAGGTCGAGGCAGTTCTCACCAGTTTCCTGATAGCCGCCTGCGTGACCGTCAGTTGTGTGGGGGTGGCCCTGCCGCTCGCCTGGGTCTTCGCCCGCCGCTCTTTTCCGGGCAAGGCGGTCTGGTCCGGACTCCTGCTGCTCCCGATGATCCTCCCGCCGTTTGTCAGCGCCGTAGGCATGAAGATGATCTTCGCCCGGGCCGGCGCGTTGAGTACGCTGTGTATGAATCTGGGACTTGCCGACGGCCCGGTGGACTGGCTGGGCGCCTTCCCTCTGTTGGGCGTGGTTCTGCTGGAGACGCTGCACCTTTTCCCCATTCTCTATCTCAATCTTGTGGCGGCCCTGGCCAATATCGATCCTTCCCTGGAGGAGGCCGCGTTGAACCTCGGGGCGTCGCCCGGCCGGGTTTTCCGCCGCGTGACCCTGCCCCTGGCCCGGCCGGGTCTGTTTGCGGGTATGGTGCTGGTGTTCATCTGGTCCTTTACGGAGCTCGGCACACCCCTGGTTTTCGGCATCCGCAATGTTCTGCCGGTCATGATCTACAACAGCGTGGCGGAGATCGGCACCAATCCCGGCGGGTATGCGCAGGTGGCGTTTGTGCTGGTGGTCTCGGTCGTCGGGTTCTGGATCAGCAAGCAACTGCTCTCCCGGTCTCGGTCGGTGGCGACACTCGGGCGGTTGAGTTCGGGGAGGCGGGAGGTACCGCTGACCCGCGGCGGGACGGTGCTGGCCTACGTCCTGATCGGCGGCGTGCTGTTGCTGGCGTTGCTCCCGCATCTCAGCGTGCTGCTGCTGTCGATCGGCCGGCGCTGGTTCCTGACCGTTCTGCCCGACGGGTACACCCTGGAGTTTTTCGGCCGGGCCCTGAATTCCGACCTGACCCGGACGGCGCTGTTGAACAGCCTGGCGCTTTCGCTTTGCGCCACCGTGCTGGACGTGTTGCTCGGGTTCGGGATTGCCTGGTTGTGCGTCCGTCGGCGGGTGGCGGGGAGCGATTGGCTGGATGCCCTGGCCATGCTTCCGCTGGCCGTCCCCGGGCTGGTGATTGCCTTCGGCTACATCGGTTGTTTCTCCGGGACGTTCCCCAACACGCTGCTCGATCCCCGGTTCAATCCGATGATCCTGCTGGCCGTCAGTTACGCCATCCGGCGGCTGCCGTACATGGTGCGTGCTGCCCATGCGGGGTTGGAGCAGGTGAGTTCGACCTATGAAGAGGCGGCGGCGAATCTGGGCGCGTCGCCGTTCCGGGTCGTGTGGCGGGTGACGCTGCCGTTGATCGGGGCCAACCTGCTGGCGGGCGGGATTCTGTGTTTCTCCTTCTCCATGCTGGAGGTCTCCGACAGCCTGATCCTGGCGCAGACGGAGCAGTTTTATCCCATCACCAAGGCGATCTATGTGCTGATTGACGGGCTGGAGAACGGGTTGAATGTGGCCTCGGCGCTGGGCGTCTGGGCGATGGCCCTGCTGGGTGCCGGGATCCTCCTCGCCGCCAGTCTGATGGGGAAGCGGATGGGTCAGATGTTCCGTGCAGGGTAATCCATGGATATCGGCGTCAATACTCTCTTTATGATCCCGGGCGAGGTCGGCGGGACAGAAACGTACCTGCGGCAGACTCTGCTGGAGATGGCGGCGCGTTTTCCCGCCGTCGGGCTGGTGCTCTTCACCAACCTCGAGAATCATGATGTCCTCTCCGCCGACCTGGCTGCTTTCAAGCAGGTGCGTTGTGTGCGCCTGAATGTCAGGGCGCGGAACCGGGTGGCCCGGATTGTCCGGGAGCAGGTGGAGTTGCCTGTGCGGGTCAGGGCGAGCGGGGTGGAGGTGCTCTGGTCGCCCGGCTATACCGCGCCTCGCTTCTGTCCCTGCCCGCAGGTCGTGACGATCCCCGACATGCAGTACAAGACTCACCCGGAGGATCTGACGCGGATGGCGCGGGTCGTTACCGATTTCCTGGTGCGGAGCGCCGCCCGGCATAGCCGGCGCCTCATCGCCATCTCTGAGTTTTCAAGGAGTGAGATCGTCAAATACACGGCGGCCGGGAGGGAGAAAGTGGATGTGGTGCCGCTGGCGGCGAGTCAGGAGTTTTCGAATCCGTTGCCCCTTGAACGGCGCAACCAATTGCTGTCGTCGTTGCTTCCCCCCGGAAAACCGTTTTTCCTGACGGTGGCGTCTTCCTATCCGCACAAGAATCTTCCGGCGCTGGTGCGTGCGTTTGGAGCGGTTATCAATAGCCTGCCCCACACGCTGGTGATGGTGGGGAATGAAGGGCTGGGGGAGACGGAGGTGCGGAAGGCGCTGGCTGCCCTTCCCGATGCCGCCCGGGTGGTCCGGCTCCGGAACCTTTCCCGCGAGGCGCTGGTGGCGCTGTATCAGGGATGTGACGCCTTTGTGTTCCCTTCGCTCTACGAAGGATTCGGGTTGCCGGTGTTGGAAGCCATGACGGCGGGGGTTCCTGTGATCACGACCCGGTGCGGTTCCATTCCGGAAGTGGGTGGGGACGGGGTCGTGTATTTCGATCCGCAATGCCCCGGGTCACTGGCCGCCAGCCTGGTGGACGTCATCGGGTGGTCGGCGGCAGACCGCCATCGCAAGGTTCAAAATGCCCGCGAGTTGGCCGGCCGGTTTTCCTGGGCGGCGACCGCCGCGCAAACCCTGGACGTGTTCAACAAGGCGGTGACTTGAGTGGCATATTTCAAGCCATAAAGGCACTAGCGCATTTTTCAGGTGTGATTATATTACGACCGCCTTCAGTTCGAATCCTGTGGGCTGCAAAAAGGGGAGGGATGGCATGCTGTCTAAAGAACGAGTGCTGATAACTTTTGACCGGCGGCAAGCTGACCGGGTTCCGGTCAACTACATGGCTAATGACGGCATTGACCGGCGGCTCAAGGATCACTTTGGCTTAAAGCCCGACGACTCCGAAGGCCTGAGGGTGGCGCTGGGTGTTGATTTCCGCGGCATCAGTGCCGCCTATAAAGGCCCCCGCCTGCATCAGCCTGTTCCCGGGAGCGAGGTCAACGTTGATGACTGGGGTATCCATTACCGGTGGGTGGCGCACGAGACCGGCGGCTACTGGGATTATTGCGATTTCGTCCTGCGCGATGCTGATGAAGCCACCATTGCCCAATGGCCGATGCCTTCCCCGGACCACTATGACTACAGTGTGATCGCCGCACAATGCGCCCAAATGAAGGATTACGCCGTTTATATCGGCAATGCCGGGATGGGTGACATCATCAATTCCAACGGCATGTTGCGGGGTATGGAGCAGACCCTGATCGATTTAATTACCGAGGAGCCGGCCGGTCTGCTGCTGGCGAAGCGACGGACGGAGATCAACCTGGAGGTTTTGAGGCGGACGCTTGAGGCGGCGAAAGGCGGGATCGATCTGCTCTGGATGGGCGAGGACCTTGGCACGCAGATCGCTCCCATCATCAACCCGGAGCTCTACCGCAAAATCATCCGGCCTTTCCATCAGCAGTTCATTGATCTGGCCAAAAGCTTCGGCATCCCGGTGATGGTGCACACGTGCGGCTCCAGCAGTTGGGCCTATGAGGACTTCATTGAGATGGGAGTCGCCGCGGTCGATACCCTCCAGCCTGAGGCCTGCAATATGTCCCCTGAATATCTCAAACGCACCTTTGGCGGTCGGCTGGCGTTCCACGGGTGCATCAGCACAGCGGGGGCCGTGGCCACGGGAACCGTCGCGGAAACGGTTGAGACCTGTCGGCGGACGCTCGACATCATGATGCCGGGTGGTGGCTACTGCTTCGCGCCGACGCACTGCCTGCAGGATAATTCACCCACCGCGAATGTGCTGGCCATGTACGAGACCGCACGGACCTGCGGAACCTACTGAGCCGAGTGTTGCAAGGTAGACGAGGCGTCCCGCCTCGTTGGATTCAGGAACCCAAGCTGGTCATGAGGTGGACCGTGCTGTCCCCAGCGCGGTTATACGATCGACTGGCTCAATCCCTGAAGCCATGAATTCTAGTTTCCAGGTCTGACCCGCAAGGCCGCACAGTGGGCTGGAATGTCTGACACACTTGTCCAAAATGGCAATGTAGTGTCATGGCGTCATGAAGGAATCATGTACGAGGCCAACGCAGAATGCGTCGGGCTCATTGATGGCGACACGATTTGGGGTCGCATATACGGCTGGAATCCGGACAACGAGTCCATAGGAGTGTGGCGGATCACTAGACAACGAGATAAATGACGCGCCAACATCGCGTTGCTCCCTATCGCCATTTGCAGCCGGGTGGAGAGCAGGGGGAATGCGGGTGTTCGGGATGATGAAAGTTGTGGATGAAGAATGATTGGGATACCATAATCTTTTAAAACGCTTTTGGCTCTGTTCTGTCGAATGGCCGGAAATGGCGTGCAGGTGCGTGCTGTCCTAGATTGTAGGCGCGCCCCCCGCTTGGATCAGCGAAAAAATGAAATGTCGCGAGCCACGCCTTTTTCCGTACTGCTCACAAGATCGCCGTCGGGAAAAAAGACCATGCAAATGAAGAAGTCGATGCCGGATGATCCATCATGAAATCCTACGTCTTATTCATAATGGGTCTACTCGTCTGCAGTGCAGAGGGTAAGGTCGAGCCGCTTAACCCGCCAACACACGGGGACTGGAAAGGCCAGGAGCCCGGAACGTGGGTCGTTACTCGGTATACAAGTCGCGACCTCCAGACAAATCGCGCCGACCGTATATATTTGTACAAGAGTCTGCTTGTCGGTGAAGACGACGGTGGGGTTCACCTGGTTGGCGGAGAATGTAACATAAACTACGAGTACACGCGGACGCCTTACGCGGCTATTCATCCCCGTCAACCTGCTTGGTACGGACCTGTAGCCAAGGTGGAAACAAACAAGATCTCTCTGAAGGATGGTGATCTCTCACTTTTTGACGAGATTGCCGTTACAAATACTGTTGAGAACGGCAAGCGACTCTATACGCGGAGGATGCTGGCTGAGAGACCCGATTTCATGGTCGCCTTTAGGAACGAAATGTCGGACGAGTTTCGTGGCGAATCGTACCATATGACCGAGGAAGAGATACCTGTTGAGGTCGCGACCAAAGACCGGTTTGACAAGAAGCGCACGGTCTACACATTGGCGTATAGCCGGTCTCTCGATGGCAAGCAGATTGTTGTGGGAACTGTATATAGGTCTCCTGACCTGCCCATGATCGAGTCTTTTCAGAAAACCATTGATCGGGAGGGCCATCCGGTCAGCGAAACACACGTTGAGATGATTGCAATGGGCGTTGATGCGGCTCTACTGGCCACTGTTCCGCCACCTATTCGCGGTCCTCGCTTCACCGACAAACCTGATCCTGATTCATCCTTCTACAAAGCGAATGCCCTGCTCTTGAAGGAGCAGGGGTTCAATGATCGACATGTTCAGATGCTCATGCCCGACATGAGGAACTATGATTCGATGACCAACCTCTATCACCACGTCCAACCGGCTTGGACCGCCTATGCTGGTGAGCAGTCCGTTACAAATCGGAAGGCGCTTATTGAAGCACTGGGCTGGACATACTCTACGAGCCATCCAGTCACTGAGCCACAAACCGAAGCTCTGCTCCTTAAGATTGCGGAGGTTGATGATACCGGCATCTCTGTCCGTGCCTTGTCCATGCTTGCAGGTTTCTGTGCGCCACGGTACATGCGGCGGCTTGAGGATTATGTCATTCGACATGAACTCACGAATGCGGAAGTGCTTCAGACGATTACATCCTATTATTATGGAAATCCGTCCCGTGTATTGAAGGCCTTCCCGTTTCCTTTGGAGACATTGCGGGAATACGACTTGATCTACGCACCGTCGACGGACGCCGTCACCGATCTGCTGAGGCGGCGATCACAAAACGAACAGTCCTTCAGTCTTGAGCATCTCCTTGGATTTGACGATGACCGCGTTCGATGCTTGGTTTCGGAGCTATCCTCCCAGCCGGTATCGGATGAGGCGCATGGCAAGATGCGCCTTGTTTACCTCATTCAAGGGCTTGGCATCTACGATGTGCCTAATGCAAAAGAGTATTTGTCGAAATTGATCAAGGACCTCTCCGCGCCTAACACGGCAACCAATGACCACAAATCGATGGCGCTCTTCAGGCCTATGCTTCTGGCTCGCACGCTTCAAGCCGCTTTGGAAACCTATGATCCGGAGTTACGCAGCAAGGTGGTCAATCTGCTCAAGAAAGACATGGGTGCCGTTGTGATGCTGGCGATGACGGAGAAAGAAGAGGGAGGCGAAGAATTACTGTTCTCTCTTAAGCCTTACCTTGCGGATGCGGACATTAAAAACATGTTTAGTTCCACCGTGAAGACCCCTTACGGGGAATTCTCCATGAATTCACGACTCGATCAGTGTGCCGTTCTTCTCGATAGGCGATTTTTCGGCGACCTCGATGGGGTGGTAGCGCGCTTCCTGCCTTTCTACGAACCCGGCAAAAACTGTGCCGCAGATGCTCTTATGTACAAGAAGCGCTGGTACATGGAGCGAAAAGGCATTGCGCAACCGCCATGGGCGAAGGACTCTGGGAAGCAGCAGAAGGATCTTATTTCCAAGATTCTGCCTTCTTATGGCGAAGCAGGAATAAAAATATTGCTAAATTTAGCACAGATTGAAGATTTCAGGGCGGAGGCTCTTAAAGGTTTGGCAAGGGCAACCGGGGATAGGGAGTCGCTGCTTACACACGTCAAGAAGATAGGTCGTCCACGTGATCCTCTGCATGAAGCCAATCCATACGACATTGCGATATGGGTTCTGGGTGATAGATCGGTTGCCGAAGATATGGAGCAACGGCTTAAGTACCCACCGAATCATGTTGGCTCCCGCCCCCGGGAGTACCTGCCCTGGCTCGATCGGGATTACCTGCTCGATATCGCCAAGCGGCGTGACAAAATCGGAATTATAAACGCTAACCTTCCATGGTTGGTGAAAGCGTTGAGCAAGCACCGGGACCGAGAAGCATGGGAGATGATCTGGGAGATTTGGGAGGATACGGCGACACCCAAGAACAACATAGCCTATGCGCGACTCTTCAATGCATCGGCTGGTCGCAGTTTTGGCTTGCGCAAGTCTGAGATGAAGGCATGGATCAAAACCTTACCTCATCACTAGCTGTGTCCCCCGGAGTCATATAGCAATTTGCCAATAGCAGGAGACTTGGAATCTTGGTCCGATAGAGTAAGAGCTAAAAGCAAAAATAAAAGAGCTGGACGAGGAGAGTGAGGAGAGTAGAGAGCGGGGGCATGCCAAGGCCAGGGTTCGATAGTGTCAGCCGTGAAAAATAGAAAGCAAGAGGGCTGATTCGATCAGCTGGCTCAATCCCTGAAGCCATGAATTCTAGTTTCCAGGTCTGACCCGCAAGGCCGATGGTTGATCTATTGTTTCATCGGTCCCGGGTTCCTGTCAGACGACAAGCCAATTCATTTAACATCGATGAACAGGATACACAGGATAAGTCAATCAAGCCGGCCGGCTTCGCATGTTTCCTCTCCCGCATTATCCTGTCCATCGATGTTCATTCTTCTTCTGCCAA
>CAMBRF010000022.1 GCA_945870225.1 PVC group bacterium
GAAATCCTGGGAGAAGCCACAGGACGAGTCTATCACGATGAATTGCTCAATAATATATTCTCCCGCTTCTGTATTGGGAAATAGAAAAGGCGGATCTTCTCTGCAAACAAAGGACGGCAAAGCCTATCACGTTCTACGGACGGCGACACGCCGTCCCTCCCTCAGCCATAACCGAACATTCCCTGGGAGGGCGCGCATGTTGCGCGCCGCTCATTATACAAGACACCCCTACCCTTATTACGATAGTCCCGCCCTATGACCACTCCTATATATGAGGTTCTCATCATTGGCGCAGGACATGCGGGCTGCGAGGCCGCCTTGGCGGCAGCCAGAATGGGCGCCAGAACCGCCTTGGTCACCATGGAACGACAGGCTGTAGCCAGAATGTCCTGCAATCCGTCCATAGGCGGGATTGCTAAATCCCACATCGTCTGCGAACTGGACGCACTGGGCGGAGAAATGGGCCGTAATACGGATTACACCGGCATCCAGTTCCGAACTCTTAATACAAGGAAAGGGCCCGCGGTTCAGGCCTTCCGGGTCCAATGCGATAAAGACGCCTACTCCCGTCGAATGCTGGCCGTCATTGAGGCCACAAAAAACCTGGATATCATTGAGGCCCTTGCCGCTGGACTTTGGATCGAAAACGGGACCTTACGCGGGGTCATCACAGCCGATGGGTCAAAAATCGCCGCCCGCGCCGTCATTCTGGCCAGCGGAACGTTTCTGAGAGGCGTGATTCATATCGGGAAGAAACAGTTCCCGGGCGGACGAAAAGGCGAAGCCGCCGCCGACCAACTCAGCGCGTCTTTAATCCGACTTGGTTTCAGCCTCGGCCGCCTCAAAACAGGAACCCCACCGCGCCTCCATAAGGACAGCATCGACTGGAATAAGACCGAAATCCAACCCGGCGAGGAGCCGCCACCTTTTTTCTCTGAGTCGGCCCGCGAGGGACGACGATTGTTCCACGTGGAACAATCAAGGGTCATGGATCCAACCTCGACGCCGAAGAACACAATGTTCCACGTGGAACATTGTCCATCCACGCTAGCCCCATGGCCGCCTGGTTCAGATCAAATGCCATGCTTTCTGACTCATACCACTGCCGAAACTCACCAGATCATCCGTGACAATCTTGGGTTGAGCGCCATGTACGGAGGAAGCATCAGTGGGACCGGGGTTCGCTATTGTCCCTCGATCGAGGACAAGATCGTGAAGTTCTCAGAGAGGGACAGTCATCACGTCTTTCTTGAACCGGAAGGCCGTTCTTCTCAGGAAATATATCCGAATGGCACCTCTAACAGCCTTCCGGAGGATGTTCAGGTGGCCATGATCCGGTCGATTCCGGGTCTGGAGCGGGCTGTTTTTACGAATCTGGCCTATGCCATCGAATACGACTTCTCGGACCCGACCCAGCTCACTCACACCTTGGAAAGCAAGAATATCGAGAATTTCTATTGTGCAGGACAGATCAACGGAACAACGGGCTATGAAGAGGCGGCGGGACAGGGGTTCGTGGCCGGCGTAAATGCCGTCCTCAAATTGAGGGGATTGGATCCGTTTGTCCTCGGGCGAGGGGATGCCTACATCGGAGTGCTGATTGATGATCTGGTGACCAAGGGGACTTCCGAGCCGTATCGGATGTTCACATCCCGTGCCGAGCATCGGCTGATTTTACGGCAGGACAACGCCGTCTTCCGAATGCTCCCTTTTGCCAGGAGGATTGGTGTTTTAGCCGAATCCTCGCTCGCGCGAACTGAGCGCATGCATTGTCAGATCGAGGCGGAACTCAAGCGCCTTGCGTCGACCTCCGTGGGCGGGCAGTCGTTGGCAGCCTTACTGCGTCGGACCGAAATCCACTATTCCGACCTGCCGTCCAGGCTTGATTTTGATACACAAGTCGTTGATCAGATTGAGGTTATGACTAAGTACGAAGGTTATATTACAAGAGAACAACTTCAAATCGAAAAGGCACGTCTGCTTGAAACACAGTCCATTCCGAGTTGGATTGATTATGATCAAATCTCCACCCTGCGTTTTGAATGCCGGGAAAAGATGAAACGAATCCGTCCGGAGTCGCTGGGTCAGGCGACTCGCATATCCGGAGTGACCCCCGCCGACATCTCGATCCTGGCGGTCATCATAAAACGGGGCCCCATTGCGCGGCAGAGCTGAACCTGGAAAGAACATTTGGACAAGATGAACAGGATGAAGACTCCTGAATATCATGTCCGTAGCATCCCATAGAAATCCTAATCGTAATCTTTATCGTAATCGTAATCCATTTCCCCAGAATGGATTATGATTAAGATTACGATTTGGCTTATGAAAACATGCCAACAAACCCTTCATGGCCGCGTGAGTTAGTCCGATGGTTCGAGCGGGAGCATCGGCCCATGCCCTGGCGGGCGGATCCTTCACCTTATAAGGTTTGGATCAGTGAAGTCATGCTTCAGCAGACGCAAGTGGTGACCGTCATTCCTTACTTTGACCGTTTCCTCGCCGCCTTCCCGACGCTCGAATCGCTTGCGGCGGCCGATCTGCATGATGTGTTGCGCCGTTGGGAGGGCTTGGGCTACTACTCGCGCGCACGCAATCTTCACAAGGCCGCTCAACAGATTGTATCGGAACAAGCAGGTCGGATCCCTCAAACGGTGCAGGGTCTGAGGGAACTTCCCGGTATCGGTCCTTATACCGCCGCCGCCATCGCCAGCATCGCCTTTGGAGAACCTGTCCCGTGCGTTGACGGTAACGTCCTCCGCGTGTTCAGCCGCTTCTGGGGAATTGAAGAGCCGATTCGTGACCGCAAAGTGGCCGACGCCATTGCCGCGCGGTTGGCTCCATTGATTCGCAAGGTTAATCCCTCCTGGTTCAACCAGGCCGTCATGGAAACCGGGGCCCTGATCTGCCGGCCACATCAACCTCTATGCACGCAATGCCTCCTGGCCCGGCAGTGCGTCGCCTTTAAAACCGGGCGAACATCCGAGTTGCCGGTGGTTCTCCGTCAATCCACGATTCCGCACCAGACCATTGCCGTGGGCGTCATCTGGAAGCGCGGCCGCATCCTTATCGCTCGCCGGCAGGAAGCCGGAATGCTTGGCGGTCTCTGGGAATTTCCCGGCGGCAAACAGGAAAAAGGCGAAACGCTTGAGCAAACCGCAGCCCGGGAGATACACGAGGAAACAGGACTGACCGTGAGGGTGGGGGAGATCATGGCCGTGGTGAAGCACGCTTACTCCCACTTCCGCATCACGTTGACGGCGTTCCGCTGTACCTGGGTTAAAGGCACCGCTCGCCCCAAATCCGCCACAGCCCTCAAATGGATTTCGCCTGCCGCGCTCAACGATTATCCCTTTCCCCGCGCCAACCGGAAAATCGCCGAGCTGCTGCGCAAACAATAGGGTGGGGACGGCAAATTCTTCTGTTCCCATCCGCCGCTTGGCGGTAGGCTTAACCCATGCTTAGAACCCATGGCATCATTCCTTTGGCCCTCACACTCTTCGTGCTGGCCGGGGTCCCCTCCGCCAGTCCCCAGGAAGACGTCGATCTCGCCCGTCTCCTGACCACCGGGGAACGCCTGGCGCGGCAACTCCTGCCTGACGGAATAACGGCGGATCTCCAGCTGCCCCCGCCGCAGGAGTGGCAGAACTTCTGGAAAGGTGTTCCACAAATATTGGAAGACGGATCCCTGGAAGATCTGGCCGAGTGGATGCCCTACGTTGAAACCGCCGCCCGCCTGCTGGTCTATGTGCCCGGCAGCGAGGACACGCTCGCCTGGCTCAATCAACGCCTGGATTTCTTCGAGGTTGCCAATGCGGTGGTCAACGCGATCCCCGATCCCGACACGCCCTCGACCGGCATGCCCCTGCGGCCCTCGCCGCTCAAGGGCCGCGTTTCGATCCTGCCACTCCCAAGCCGCAGGACCCGCCCGGCCGTATCGCCGGCGGTCATGCGCCAGCGTAACGCCACCGCCTCCAGTGTACGGATCTGGAAAACCAAACTCGCCAGGCGCCCGCCGCCGGTTACCGGACGCGCCCTAGTCCCCGCTCTAAAAAAAGTATTCAAGGAGGAGGGCGTCCCGGTGCAACTGGTGTGGCTGGCCGAAGTCGAATCCTCGATGAATCCGTCAGCCCGGAATCCCGGCGGGGCCGCCGGCCTTTTCCAGTTCATGCCCGCCACCGCCAAGCGCTTTGGCTTGCGGACCCATCTCCCGGATGAGCGGACCCAGCCTGAAAAGTCGGCCCGTGCCGCAGCGCGCTACCTTAAATTTCTCTACAGCCAGTTTCACGACTGGCCGCTGGCTCTCGCCGCCTACAATGCGGGTGAAGGCCGCGTGCAGGCCTTATTGGACCGCCACAAGGCTTCCTCGTTCGATCATATCGCCCGGGACCTGCCGACGGAAACCCGCCTCTATGTTCCCAAGGTCGAAGCCGTGATCAGCCTGCGCGAGGGCGTCGACGATCTCAAGCTGCCGCCGCCCACCCTGACGCTCGCGTACCGGCCCCGCCTGAAGTACCTGCTCTCGTAACCCCGCCCTTCCCGGCGGTTTTATAGCGCCATAAAAAACTTTATACTTTGTATTGCAAAGTACTTTCCAATGAGATAGTGTTACTCCATCGAAAGGGATGCCTATGATCGCCAACCACATTCACGATGCCCTGGCCCAGGTGAAAGTCCTGCAGGAATTCATCCTCGAAAAAAACCTGTTCAAGGGCTACTCCGGCAAGGCGCGCCTGTTTGCCGGCAGCGTGACCTTGATCGGGGCGCTCATTCTCGACTCTCGCCGGATTCCGGATTCGCCGTGGATCCATCTGGCGGGGTGGGGGATCGTGCTGGTGATCTGCGTGATCGCCAACTACGCCGCGCTCGTCTATTGGTTTTTGTTCGACGAGCAGGCGCGCCGAAATCCCATCATGCTCAAGCCGGCCCTCGACGCCATTCCCGCCCTCGGGGTGGGGGCGATTCTTTCCGCCGCCCTCATCCTGCACCATGAGTTCAACCTGCTCTTCGGCGTTTGGATGAGCTGCTACGGCCTGGCCCAGGTGGCCTACCGGAACTCCCTGCCCAAGGGGATCTACGGTATCGGCCTCTTCTATCTCGTGTGCGGGGCCTACTGTCTCCTCTCGCCCTGCCTCACGTTCACCCAGCCCCTGACAATGGGCCTGGTCTTTTTTGGCGGAGAACTGGCGGGCGGCTGGGTCCTGATCCAGGACCATCGCCGGACCGTCACAAAACGGGGGAATGAGGAATGAATGATAATAAGGACAATGTATTCGATGCTCTGGAACGTATTTTTCATGAGCCGAACCGGCTGGCCATCATGTCGGCGCTCTGCGCCGCCCGCGAGGGACTGTCGTTCAATGATCTCAAGGAGGCCTGCGACCTGACGGACGGCAACCTGAACCGGCACCTCAAGGTTCTGGAAGAAGCCGGGGCCGTGCGCATCCAGAAGAAGTTCATCGACGCCAAACCCCGCACCACGATCCTCATCTCGGCCACCGGCCTGGAACGCTTCACCCAGTACCTTGAGGCCTTGAGCGAGGTCCTGAAGAAAGCCAAACGCGCCATGCCGACCGAACGATCGGCCCCTGTCCCGTTTGCCTTAACCCGTAAAGCGAAAGCCTGATATGCCGCTCCTGCTGCCCATCGCCGTGTTGCTGCTTCTGGGTCTCCCTCTGGCCGGGATTCTGCTGAACGGCGGATCGTTGGCCTTCTACACCGAGTTCCCGCCGATGACCCGGTACGTCCAACATGCGCCCTTCGCGTGGCCGGCCTTTATCGCCCTGGCCCTCCTGATCGTCGTCGTTGTCGGCCCTTTTATCCTTCGTGTCATTCAGGCGAATAACCCCACAGGAGGGCGCGCATGTTGCGCGCCGCGGACGGCGACACGCCGTCCCTCCCAAACCTGTTTTCCCTGGTGGGGCTGGGCTGGGCTCGTTTTTGGCGCCGTGGCCTGGATTCTGGCCTGGAATCGTTTTGCCTGGTTTGCCCCGCTGCAAGCCTTCACCTTCAGTCCGCTCTGGCTGGCCTATATCGTCGTGATCCAGGCATTGATGTATTGGCGGACCGGGACGTGCCTGCTGAAAGACCGGCCACTGACCCTGCTCAAACTGTTCGTGTTGAGTGCCGGGTTCTGGTGGTTCTTTGAATACCTGAATCGTTTCGTCCAGAACTGGTACTACGATGGCATCGGCAAGCTGACCCCGTGGGAATATTTTCTATTCGCCACCCTGCCGTTCTCCACGGTGCTGCCCGCTGTTCTTGGCACCTACGACCTGTTGGCCACCTTCCCGCGGCTGAGCGCGGGACTCGATAACTTCATCGTGCTCCGCCCGCGCCAGCCCAAAATCCTTGCCGGCCTCGTCTTGGCCGCCGCCTGCGCCGGACTGGCCGGGATCGGCATCCGGCCCGATCTGCTCTTTCCGTTATTGTGGTTGGCGCCCCTGCTGATCATCACCAGTCTCCTGACGCTCAGCGGGAAGGCCACCCTCTTTAGCGATATAGGACGGGGCGACTGGCGCCAGGTCTGCCTGCTGGCCCTGGCCGCCCTGATCTGCGGGTTCTTCTGGGAGATGTGGAACTATGACAGTCAGGCCCAATGGATCTACACCGTGCCGTATGTGAATCGATTCAAGATCTTTAAGATGCCCATTCTGGGCTATGCCGGCTATCTGCCATTCGGACTCGAATGCGCCGTGGTCGCCTCGTGGATGAAAGGAAAGAAACCATGAACAACCCGTTGACCCTTCTGCGTACCCGTCTGTCCCTGCTGCTCGGCCTCTGCCTGGTCTTTGTCGCACTCAGCGACACCCTTCTCTACCGGCAGCCGCTAGGGATCAATCTCCCGCTGGCCGCGGGCGCCTTGCTGCTCCTGCTGTCCATCCGCCTCTTCCGCCGCCTGCGATCCCTCCCGCAACAGGCTGTCTTTCTCGCGATCATCGGATTGTTGGCGGCGCAGGCCGGACGGACGTCCCTGCTCGCGGCGATCCTGACCGGACTGGGGCTTATCACGCTGGTCCTCGGGGTCCGCCACGGATGGACGGTTGACATTGAAGACTGGGTCCGCCGCGGGCGGCGGTTCCTCACGTCCGCCCCGGCGCAACCTTTCCGGGATCGGTCCCTGGTGAACCGCTGGCGCAAGCGCCACCCCCGTTTTATTGAGATCACCCAACTGAT
The DNA here is from genome assembly GCA_945870225.1 of PVC group bacterium. Taxonomy (GTDB): domain Bacteria; phylum Verrucomicrobiota; class Kiritimatiellia; order CAIKKV01; family CAITUY01; genus CAMBRF01. The sequence goes on from CAMBRF010000022.1 coordinate 7,177, forward strand.
GGTAATCCGGTTTCTCCTCCCGCTGGTGCTTGGCGCCCTCTTTGTCGGCCTCTTCGCCGCGGCGAACCCGGTCCTGGCCAACTGGCTCACAGACGGCTTTACCGCCTTGTGGGATTTCCTGTGCCGCCTTATCACCCTCCCGCCGGTATCGCGCCTGCTGCTCTGGCTTGCCCTATTGTTCCTCGCCTGGGCGCTTTGCCGGACACACGGTCATCAACGTTCCCTGCGCCGCCGTACCCTGCCGCCGCCGTTAAGGCCGATCGCTTCGACTCCGCCGCCGATTCCCTCGCTCCAAGCAAATCCGCCGCCGATTCCCGAGCCACTGTTGACGTCACGTCTGCTGATCAACTGCCTGCTGCTGTTCAACGTTCTCTTCGCCGTTCAGAACCTGCTCGATTCGCGTTATCTCTGGGGTGGGGCAGCGCTGCCGCAGGGACTGACCTGGGCTCAATACGCCCATCGCGGTGCCTATCCACTGATTGTCACGGCCCTGCTCGCCGCCGTCTTTATTCTCTGGGCGTTTCACCCGACCTGTCGCGCGGGCGATACCGCCACGCCGCGTCGGTTGCTGGTCCTGTGGGTGGCGCAGAATATTTTCCTGGCGGTCTCGGCCGTCTGGCGGTTGAACCTCTACGTCCAAATCTACAGCCTCACACTCTGGCGGGTGGCGGCGGGAATCTGGATGTTCCTGGTCATGACGGGCCTCATCTGGATTCTCTGGCGCATCCTGCGCAACCGCGGGAATGCCTGGCTGATCAACGCCAACGTCTACACCCTCGTCACGGTTCTTTACCTCTGCTGTTTTGTGGATTGGGCGGGACTCATCAGTGCCTACAACATCCAGCACTGCCGCGAAACCGGCGGGGGCGGGCAGGAACTCGATGCGGTCTACCTTCAGTCATTGGGTACCGGCGCCCTGCCCGCCCTGTCGGAGTTGCGCCGCCGGGAAGGCCCACAAGGATCGGCCGCCCTGCGCCTGAAAGTGGAGAAAACGATCAAGGCGCTTGAAACCCAATTGCGCGAGGAGACCCGCAACTGGCGCGGTTGGACCCGGCAAAGACAGCACACACTGGACGCTCTTCGTGTCACCGCAGCCGTGGTGGCGTCACAGACGAATGGAGGGCGATCATGAATGCATCTATTTTTCGCCACGCCGACTGGATCCGCTCTCTCCGTAGACGGTTTGTCCGTATGCTTGCGGCCACCGCTCTCTTTCTGGCGGGTATTGCGTTCCTGCCCTATGGGTGGTGCGCCAGGAATGCTGGCGCCTGGTATCGCGGCAACAGTGCGCTTCAGGAAACGCTCGCCCGTGGTGTGGAATCCTGGGTCGAGAAGGGACTCTCGCGAAAGGACTTCCACACAGGATCCTCGCAGTTTGACGGCGAGTGGCTTTTCGGTTCCTACCTGATGGCCGGACTCGGTTTCTCGCAAACCGCCCTGGCGCATCCCGATGTGCGTGAACGCCACACCCGCCTGGCGGAACTCTGCATCGAGCGGTTGCTCTCCCCCGAAGTGCGCGCATTCGACGGCGACATGTGGCGCAGCGATCCCATCGACTCTCTTGAGTCCCCGGACCATCACGCGGCCTTCCTCGGCTACTTCAATCTCCTGCTCGGACTCCATCGCCAACTCGACCCACAGTCCCGTTTTGCTGATCTTAACGACCGCATTACGTCGGCCTTGGTCCGACGCCTGGAGGCGAGCCCCATCGGCTTGCTCGAGTCCTACCCCAATGAGACCTATCCCGTGGACAACTGCGCGGTGATCGCCTCCATTGCGGTTCATTCGCGTGTTACGGGAACGGACCGGCGAAAAATTCTGGACCATTTCTACCGCACCTTGCGTGAGAAATGCATCGACGCAAAAAGCGGTCTGCTCATCCAAGCGGTCTATTCGCGCAACGGAAACCCCGTGGATGATCCGCGCGGGTCTGGCACAGCCCTCGGAATCTATTTCCTCTCCTTCGCCGACAAGGAATTGTCCGCCGAACTCTATCGCTCCGTCCGTCGCGAACTGTTCGACACCGTGTTCGGGTTCGGCGGTGTGAAGGAATATCCAGCCCACCTGAAACCGACCGTCGGCGACATCGATTCGGGGCCTGTTGTTTTGGGATATGGCTTGTCTCCCACCGGTTTCCTGATTGGGGGTGCTCGTATTCACGGTGACTGGAATGCCTTCAAACGGCTGTTCGCCACGGCCTACGCATGCGGGGCCCCTTACCAACATAACGGCAAACTTAACTTCGTCACCGGTGCCTCGTTGGGCGACGCCATACTTTTCGCCATGCTTACCGCAGGAGGGAACCACCCATGAAAAACCTTGCCCGTTGGCAATGGACCCTGATCGTCAGCGTCCTTGAGATTGCAGCCCTTTTGCTGGCTCACCATCTTCTCATGGTGAAAATGGCCACCCGTGACATAGTCTCCCACATTTTCGCCGCCGGCCCACACGTCCCCATGCCGGTCATGGTGACCGTCATCGCCTTTCTGGTTGTACGACTGTTAACCGTTCTGGCCCTGCCCGGCATGATTCTCAGCCGTATCGGGTTGGTGCTGCTGGACCGGTTTTGGACGCAGGAGACTGACGCCGAAAAAGCAGCAAGACGGAAATGATAGGATGTCGAACGCCGGAAACATAAGAGTTACGATAGGCGAAACTCGTTTCAGCGCCATACTCCCCGCCGCCGTTTTGCTTTGTCTGGCGCTTCCCTTCACGGCTTTCTTTCCATCCTTCTGGCGGACTTTCTTCTGCGCCCCCACGGCCGGGCTGGCGGCGGCTTTTCTCCATGCACCTTTGACAGCCACCCAGGATGGCTACCTGATCGAACTTCCCATACTGGCCGTCCAAGTCACCCTGGCCTGCAGCGGTGCGCAGTTCTTCTGCCTGCTTTGGTCACTGATGATGGCCGTCGGAGCCAGCCCGTGTTCAGCCTGGCACGGTTTGACGCTGCGGAGTCTGGCCGTCTACGCCGTTCTCGCCTACACCCTGACCCTGCTCGCCAACACGGCGCGGGTCGTGGTGGGGTGGTGGGCTGGGCTTTGGGCGCGCCGTGTCCTGCCGGAAACTTTTCATGCCGGGGTTCATTTGATAACCGGCATCATCGTCTTCACCTGTTTTCTAGTGGCCGGTTACGCCCTGGCGGTGTGGCTGGCAAGCCGGGATCCAGGGGGAGGGCGCGCATGCTGCGCGCCGCGGACGGCGACACGCCGTCCCTCCCAAAAAGACGACGCACCAAATTAATCACTGACTAAAGGAGAATAACCATGGACACCACCGAACCGACGAACCGACTGATCCCTTCGCTCCTCAGACAACCGGTCTTTCTGCTTTGGCTGTGGGTGATTCCGCAGTTCTTTCTGCTGTTCCTCAACGGCTGGGCCGGTTGGCTAGCCATCGGAGAGATGAACGTGCAGCAAATAGCTCAAGCAAGCTGGATTGGCGGATACGAGTTCGGACTCCTGTTTCTCGGTCTTGCCGTCACTCTGGTGCTCCACGTCAGGAAACGCCCGGCCGGTTATGTTCTCTGCGCCATCGGATTGCTGCTCCACATCGGATATCTGTGGTTGTTCTTTTCACGCTTCGCCCGCGCCTGGCCCTCCACCGTGGCGCCCTGGATGCTTCCGCAAACCGAATTGATCTACTATCAGTTCGCCTTGATCATGCCAGCCGTTTTCTATTTCGGGTTTCGTCTGGCGTGCTTTGACATGCCCGTCCGCCGCAGCTCTGATACGGCACTCTCTCTGGGCGCCTTCTTTCTGGTGCCCACCGCATGGTTCCTCCTGTTTCAGCTGATCAGGATCGTATCCAGACACTGGACACACCACCGTTTTCCCGAAACCCTCGCCATCGTCTTCTTTACCGTGTCCACAGTGTTTGTCCTGATGGCCTTCATGCGACTGATGCTTTTGCTCTACACCTGGCTCCAAGAGAAGCCATGGAGCCGATTCGCCATACCGCTCGCGGCGGGCCTGCTCGCGCCTCTGGGGGGATTATGGCTCAATCGTCACATCCCGTTCCCCTGTGATTTCCAGTCCACCGGAGTCTACGTACTGACGGTGATCAACGGTTTGATTCTTCTGGTGCCGACACCGTCTTCGCCCAACCGTACCGCATGGCTGTGGCTGGCACGAAGCGTTATGATTTCCTTCAGCCTATATTTCTTCGTGGTCTTTCTACCTTTCATGCCGCTCTCGCTTCTGGCCATGATCGCTGCCGGGGCCGGGTTCCTGATCCTGGCACCAACGCTGCTATTCGTCATTCACACGCGGCAATTGTTTGTGGAAGGAAAGGCCATCGCGGCCCGTTGGGGGAAACCCCTGACGATCCTCGCGTTCACCCTGTGCCTGCTCAGCATCCCTCTCGGCTTTACCCTGCGCGCGGTGGTGGACCGGAACGCCCTCAACCAGGCCATGACGGTCGCCTTCAGCCCCGACCTCCAAACCGACCGGACGGAACTCAATCGCCCGGCAACACTTCGGGCATTGGAACACTTGCGCGATATGAAGGAGGGCATCTACCTTCCGTTCCTTTCCGACTATTACAACAAACTGGTGTTCAACGGCATGGTTCTACCCGATGACAAAATGCAACTCATACACCGAATGTTCTTCGGTAAAGAGGCGCCAACAAAACAACTCAACCGACACTGGAACCCGTTCGCAACGCCCCGCTCCCAATGGCGCGGAGGGGGACGCCAGGTCCTGCCACCCCGTGACGTGCTGCTCCAAGAGGTGACCGTGACGGAAAGTCAGACCAATGACCTTGTCCGCACCTCCCTGATTCTAACCCTGAAGAATCAGGGGCCCGCCAGCTCCGAGTTTGCGGCGGACATCGTCCTGCCCGACGGCGTACTCGTATCGGGCTACTGGCTGGACGTCGCCGGTCACCGCAAGCCGGGGCGGATCGTCGAAAAGAAGACCGCGCAATGGGTTTATCGCATGATCCGGGTCGTCCGGCGTGATCCCGGTCTGCTCTTGTTCAAGAACGAGGCGCAACTTTCCTTGAACGTCTTTCCCTTCAACTCCGATGAAACCCGGACGACCGGTCTGGAGCTCCTGTTTCCTCGCGGACTTCACCCCCTCGTTCGCATCGGAAACCGCGAGGTGAAGCTGGGCTTGGCGGAGGAGGAAAGTGCGCGGCCGCTCGCGGCCGGTCAACCCGATGGGCGGGTGCAGGTCATTCTCTCCTCCGCCGCCTTACGGCAATTGCCATCCGTGACCCGCAAGCCTTATCTCCACTTCATCGTGGACCGGTCGGCCGGCGCCACAAACACGGCATCCGAACTGGCAGATAAGGTTGCGTCACTGGCGGAAACTCTTGGGACCGCCACCTCCTCGTGCCGGATAACTTTTGCCAACTACGAATGTGCAGACGCGGCTCCCGGTTTCATTCCTCTCTCGCAGGTGAGGGCGACCGTGGCCCATGCCGACGATGTTCTCCCGCGTCGCGGTGGATTCTGTTACGACCGTGCCATCGCCCACGCCCTGCTGCGGAAACAGCAAGAGGGTGGGGGCGCGGACAGTGCTCTGAGTGTGCCACTGTTTGTGGTGGTTATGGCCCGGGGAACGGTGCCTATACCCACGGTTGACCTGACCGCCTTCCATCGCTTCGTGCCGGATCTGCCATTCTACTACCTCCAGACTGATCGTGTTCCCGTCCGCACCCTGTTCACGGGCCATAGAATCCAACCTTCGCCGACAAACGATCTGCCGCGCCCGGTTGTATTGATTTGCTCGGAGAACCGGGTGGCCGCCTGCCTGGCGGATAGCGACCAGTCCGTTGCTACGCTTCCCGGAACATCCAAGTCCCTGCAGGTTTTCAATCCTGCGGCAAAGAGCGGTCGCGACGGAGCACAACCCTCCATCCCCGGAGGGTTTATGCCTCTAACAGCCGTGCAGGTTTTGGAGGAAAGTATGTATACGCAGGGGCTAACCCTATGGGACGCCTATCGAAAAACCGTGTGGGCACCCAATACACTTGATGACCGGTTGAAGGATCTGGTGGCCGACAGCCGCCGATCCGGGATTCTGATCCCGTTGACCTCCTATATGGTGGTGGAGACCTCAGCCCAGGAAAAAATCCTGACCCAAAAGGAAAAGCAGGCCATGGGCACCCATCATGCCTTGGAATTCGACGAAACCCAGAACTCACCGGAGCCGTCCATCCTCTGGCTCACCCCCATCGCCCTTCTTCTCCTGATCCGGCGATCAGTCCGGGCCAAGAGGAATGAGCCATCGTAATTTGGCTATATGCCGCCGATGGACACCGGTCTGTTCTAGCCAAGATTGAGTGTTCGTTGTATCTTCGGAACATCAAGAAAGGGAGGTTATTGAGATGAATGCCAAATTGTTCATTGCGATGACAGCGGTTGTGTGTGTTGCCGGAGTCTCTTACGCGTGGCCTTTTAGAGGAAGGGCAGCTGACCGGAACCGGGACGGGCGTGTCGATGCCAGGGAACGCCGGATGGATGCCCGCGTCAATACCCCCGCTGAGGCGCGCGCCGACAAGGACCACGATGGAGTCGTGGAACCCGCCGAAGCCCGCCGCGCCAGACTGGCCGTCAAGGAGGCCTCCGTGGTGAATCGACCCTGGGAAGTCAGGGCGGACGTAAACCACGATGGCAAGGTCGATCTGATTGAGTTGCGCAAGTTCCACCGGAGCACCCTGGATACGAACAACGACGGAATCATCAATTCCTCCGAACGACGGGCCTTCTGGATCCTGCGCAAATCAAAGGTCAATACCCCGGCCGAGGCGAAATACGACAGTGATGGCGACGGATTCCTCACCGGTGACGAGGCTCGTCATTTCCTGCGGGACCGCGCCACATTGGTCGCCACCCAGGGCAAGGCCAAAGTCAGCAACCCGCTCGAAGCAGAGTTCGATGCGGATCATGATGGAATTATTGATCCGGCTGAAGCCGAAATCATGAAAGATACCGTCGGCGATCTGTGACCGAACAGCAGCACCCCGCCCGGTGCGGGCTAAAGAAGGGTTTACCTATGCGTAAGATTTCACGCCGAACGTTTCTCGTGGAAACACTTCAAGCCGCCGGAGTCGTGGCCCTGGCCACTCTCGGCGGCCGCCCGGCCTGGGCCAAGGATGAAACGCCAGCCGCCGCAACCGGAACCGGTCTGCTGACACTTAACAAACTCGACACCTATCCCGACGGAAAAGTCGTCATCGTCACGGAAGCCCGGGACAGCGACGGCAAACCCGCCAAGGTTCAGCTGGGTGTTCTGCGCCAACAGAACAAAGTCTCCGTGATTTCAACCCGCTGCACGCACAAAGGCTGCACGGTCAAACTCCGGGACGATGGTTCATTCCGCTGTCCCTGCCACTGGGCCAGGTTCGACGCGAGCGGCAAGGTCCTGCGGGGTCCCGCCAAGGAATCCCTGCCCTGGTACACCGTCAAAGTTCTGGAAACCGGGGACTTGCAGGTTGACCCCAGCCAAACCGTCGACCCCGCCGTGAAGCCTTGAGGTCGTGATCCCTACGCCGCCGATGGACATCCATACGACACCACCACCCCAGGGGGCCATGCGCTCCTGTGGTGCCTGCTGCACCCGCCTGACTGAGTTCGGGGTGACCCTCCGAGGTGTGCCGGTACTGGAACACATCAACCTGCATATGCACTGCGGAGAGTTGACCGCGATCATCGGGCCCAATGGGGCAGGGAAGACCTCGCTGCTGCGCGCCATGATCGGCGAAATCCCCCACGCCGGCTCACTGCGGTTCATTCATCACGGAAACGTGGAGAACACCCAGCCTTTGCGCATCGGTTATGTGCCGCAGCGCCTCGAAATCGACCGCACGTCACCCACCACCGTCCTGGATCTGTTTGTCGGGGCCTTGAGCCGCTGGCCCCTATGGCTGGGCGTCCGCACCCGAACGCGGCAGGAGGCCCGCGGGCAACTGGCCGTGGTGGGCGCGGATACCCTGATCGACCGCAAACTGAGCGAACTGTCCGGCGGGCAACTCCAACGCGTCCTTCTGGCTCTTGCCCTGGCGCCGAATCCGGAGCTGCTCCTGCTGGATGAGCCGGTGGCCGGGTTGGATCAGGCTGGAACGGAACTCTTCTACCAGACGGTATCGCGGATGCGGACGCAGTATGACCTTTCCATCCTGCTCGTATCGCACGACCTGATGGCGGCGGCCAGCGTGGCTGACCGGATGATTCTCCTGAACCGGACCCTTTTGTGTGATGGCACACCCCAGGAGGTGCTGGGCAACCCGCTCCTCAAGCAAACCTTCGGCTTCAGCATTGCCGGGCAGGATCTACCCCGCCGGCGTGAGGAAGCCCAACGGCTCGCGAGGGAACAATGCGAGCTTCCGGAAGGCGGGGTGAAATGAACCTGCTGTGCACCGTTATGGGATGCCTGCCCTTCGACTGGGCCCAATACACCTTCATGCAGCATGCCTTGCTGGCCGTTCTACTGATAACGCCCCTGCTGGCCCTCCTGGGCTGCCTGATCGTCAACAACCAGATGGCCTTCTTTTCCGAGGCCCTCGGGCATTCGGCGCTGACCGGGTTGGCGATCGGAACGCTGCTGGGGTTGCAGGCGCCGGTCTTCGCGGTGGTGGCCTTCGCTGTTCTTCTCGCCGTGTCCATGTCGCTCATGCGCCGCCACAGCGCGGTACCGCCGGATACGGCTATCGCCCTGGTCATGGCCTTTGTGGTTGCCCTGGGCGTGGTACTGCTGTCCCGCGGCGGCGGTTTCGCAAAATACTCAAGCTACCTGATCGGCGATATTCTCACCATCACCCGGGGCGAACTGTTTGGTCTGGCCGCCCTGCTGGGCGTAGTGCTGTTGCTTTGGGGAATCCTGTTCAATGCGCTGTTCTTTGTGAGCCTCAATCGATCCCTCGCCGCCAGCCGCGGTTTCCCGGTCCGCTGGCTGGAGCCTCTGTTTGCTGTCATCGTCGCCGTCGTGGTCGCCATCAGCATCCCTTGGGTGGGATTGCTCGTGATCAATTCCATGCTGATTCTGCCCGCCGCCACCGCGCGCAACCTGGCGTGGAATACACGCTCCTACGTTGTGGGCGCTCTGGTTATCAGCCTGCTATCCGGAATTCTCGGCCTGATCTGTTCCTACTACTGGGACACCGCCACCGGCGCCACCATCGTCCTCTGGGCCAGCGGGTTCTTCGCCCTCTCCCTGCTCTTTCGACGATAACAATTTAACGTAATATTTATTGAGAAAACCATCTTCCAGCATTATATTCTCGAGCTTCCGGGGACAAGAACCATTAACAAGAAACAGGAAGAGGGAATAAATGCGGACGGTAATGTTATGCGGAGCACTGATGGCGGCGGCGATGTTCAGCGTTGTGGGCTGCGACAATGATGACGATTCTTCCGGCCCGGCCGAAGGACTGAATGTGAATGGGTTCTGGGAAGGGATGTCGCCCAACGGATCAACCACTGCGGCTCCCCTCACTCAGGACGGCGCCAATGTTTCCGGCGAGGCCAAGATCAACCAGCACGGCTCGATTTCCGGCACCCTGAGCGGCTATAAGTACTCCTTCACCTTCACCAACGACAACGGCGTGAAAGAAAAAGGCTCCGGCACCTTCGACAAGGAAGGCATGCGGCTGGATGCCAACATGCCGTCGGTGGGTGATTTCTACATGCTGTGGCGGGGTCCGTCCTTCGCCCAGCACAGCAAGCTGAGCGAGCCTCTGGCCTACTCTAAGTAGAGGCCGAAGCCACAACAGGCCGGGTTGTGAAGAAGATCAACTCTCCCTTCGTAACCCGGCCTTCCCGTCTCAATCGGCTGATCGTGGACCGCAGCTGTTTAAGCATTCCTACATCCTTGTGATCCGTGGCCTCGTCTTCGATCAGGTCCTGCAGCGAAACCTCCATCGTCTCGATCGGTGTGCCGGGCGGGATGATCAACAGATTCCGGGCCGGGGATATTTCCACCAGTTTCAACCAGGGAATCCTGCGCAAAGTCTCATTCTGGCTGACCACAACGACGCAGCGATCCGGCGCAATCTCGACCAATTCAACCTGCTTGTTTTCGGGCCGATCCCGACCGACGGCCGCCTCCGTTACCCGGGCAATGGCCCGAGCCCGGTCCGCATCCACCTGAGCCAGCAGATCAAGGATCCGCTGGGGCAGGGTAACCGTTACCGGCCGACGCACCTCATCAAACTTAGGTGGTCGTCCCGCCCCCATTCGTGTTGGACTTGTTTTTTCCATTTTGAACGTTAGAGCATCACAGTCCGTGGATTTCAACGCTGAAACTATTAACCCCTCCATTATTACCCTATGCCGGTGTGAAATAGCAAGAGGGTGGTGAAAAACAAAAAATCATCCTGTATTGTTTGATCACGGCATCCGACTGTGCAATCATTAGCGCCCATGCAAACATTTTCGTCTTGTGTGAATATAACAAGGCCGGCAAATTGAAGCATACAGGAACTACATCGCGTCAGTGGCCCTTTGCGCTTTGGGGTCTTGTCTTGGCCGTGTTCATGGTCCTCGCGGGACTCCAATGGCATCAGATCCGGCAAACCCGCTTTCTTGATCCGGACGGAGTAACGCAGACAAAGGACGCCTATGCCGTCTGGAGCGCAGAACCGAATCAGGTCGTGGTCGCCGCCTCACGGAGAACCTTCCGCAATCCCTTTCTAATGTTGGGCCCGGTGAACTCCGGAATCCCCCCCTCGGGAACATCTTTCCTGTATGATCTTCCCTATCGGACGGACGGGTATGCTCTGAATATCGGCGTAGCCCGCGCCGACGATCGGTTCCCGCCATTATTAACGGTCTCTCTCAATGATAATCTTTTGAGCTCCATTCAGGTCCCCCATTCCCGGCTCGGCTCTACTCATCCTTTCCACAGTCTGGAAGTGCCCCTGCCCGGGACGCTACTCCAGCCCGGCACAACCAACCGACTGGAGATTCGGACGATGCAGGGATTGCACTGGCAGGGCCATCTGGCCTTGATTCCGAATGCCCTGTGGCGCCAGTTACTCCCGCTGCTCGTCCCTCTGAGCGGTTGGTGTCTCCTTGCCTCCGCCCTGTTTGCATCGGTCTCACGTGGAAAACAAAGGTGGTTCCCCCTTCTTTTCTTTTTGGTTCTACTAACGGTCTATTTTCAATCCTCCTTCATCCGGAACATGGCTCCGATAGGTGGATTCTTTTTTTCTGATTCCCCTGATTTTATCGATCCCATTTGCCACAAAATGTTCACCACGGACATGAACAAGCATCCGCTGTTCATGCCTGTGGTCCGGGCAATGGTCAAGCGGCTTTCCCCCGTGGTCCAAAGCGAAATCACTGCGCTCTCGGCGGCACTCGCCTTGATTGCGGCCCTGAATGGACTGATGGCGTTTCTTTGGTTCCGGCGCTGGCTGGACGATTTCCGGACGGCAGGAGCTTTGGCGTTAATGTACGCCTTCTCTCTGGTCGTCTGGGCCTATTCCGGCCTTTATGAGACCTATCCCTTGTCCTCCTTATTGGGAAACCTGTTCTTCTGGGTGCTTCTGCGGGTCAAACAGCCCGATCGTTTGCTGAATTTGTTTTTATCATCCCTGACCATCGGCATCGCCGCATTGGCGCATCCGCCTTTGCTAATCTTGTTTATCCCTCTCGTAATCTACGTCGCGTTCAAACGGTCCGGCCCATTCCCATGGGGCGGCATGGTGGCGGCGGCCATCCTGATTGTGGTGGTCTATCTGACAGGCCAGACGCTAATCCGCAACTATTATGAGCCCGTCATGGCGATCCCTCTCGCCGTCGAGAAACATTTTGACTCTGCCCCGAACCCGCTTTCAAAGGAGATTCTCAATATTCAATGGGTTTATGAGCAATACGCACCGCAGCAGCGCCCCACAGCACCCCAGATCGGGGCCGTTCTGACCGGCCAGTTTGTCTATTCTCTGGCGGGACTCCCTTATCCTTTCGACTGGGCCAGAGGTGTTGAGGGCCTGTCTCACTTCTTCCGTTCCGCAAGCGGTTCCGCCTCCCTCTGGTGTATTCTGATCCTCTGGATCGGGGGCGCTATCGCCGTAATGCGTTCCCGTATTGTCCTCTGGCAATGCCTCGCTTTGTGTTTTGGAGTACTGGTGCCATGGTTGATTTTTTTCCTGTTTTTCAACCCCGGGGAGATGTTGTTGTATTCCGCTCCGATACTGGCACCCATCCTGGGCTGGCTGGGCGGAGCGGGTCGCGCTGTGTTTAAAAACCATGCAGCCGCGGTGCTGCTCGCGATCTCTCTCGTGCTGACGATCCACAACGCCTGGGTTCTCGCGTCGTATTACTGAGGGCGTCCCGAATTCCGGATTTCCTCAATCTGAGGCGAACGCTCTCTTCACGGCGGGACTGGCGGAGAAAACCCTCAAGACGGCATCGCGCACATACAGGATTGCGGTCAATACCCCGAGCCCGAGGCCGCACTGCGCCATAAACCAGGCGCTTTTCGGATCAGGCAGCCAGCCGTAATAACGCTGAAGACCCGGGTAGCCGAAAAGGGGATGATAGGCCCGGAACCAGTAGTTGGGGGCCAGACCGACGGCATAACTGATGATCACGGTAAGCGGGGCCAAGCCGATCAGGGCCCAGAACAGGCGCTTCCGCCAGAGGGGCAGCGCCTCGCTGGTCAGGGCGCGCACCGCCGGGAAAACCAGCAGGTAGGCCATCAACACCTGATACCGGCCTGCCGGACAGGTCCCGGCACGCGTCACCGGCAACATGGCCACGCCCGCCCACGTTCCCACAAAAAACAGGCTCCAGAAAACCGTGGCACGATCGGCGGGCTTCCAGAGCCATTGGATGAGCCCTGCGGCAAAACCCACCCACAGCGCCGGGTTCAACACGAACAGTCCGACCTCGTTGGCGAACAGACTCCTCAACAGGCCCATTGGCAACAACCTAAGCGTGACCTGGTTGGCGGGATCATACGCCGGCGGCAGGGGCACGCCCCAGACCGCAAGGTGGTAACCGCAATAGGCGAGCCAGCCGACAACGAAACACAGCGTATCGCCCCACTGCCGCCGGGCCGTAAACTGCCGCATTATTTCCCAGGCCGTCACGGCGAGCATGCCGCCCATGACACGTGGCGAGACCCACATCGAAATAAACAGCAGCACATAGCCCAGCCGCCGGGCGCGGGCTGTATCCTGCAACACGGCGCACAGCGCCAGCGTCACCAGAACCCCCGCGAGGGTTTCCGGATAGATTTGCGTCGTATAGTATCCCGCCGGCAATCCGCCCAGGAAGAGAACAACGACCAGGGCGGCAGGCAAGACTTTCCTCATGCTCCGGGCATACGTCCACAGCACAGCAAAGGCGGCCAGCCCCACCAGAAAAGCCTGAAAACAGCCCACACTCCAGCGGATCCGCTCCGCGCCGGTCAGGGGCGCAATGATGAAGGGATACAACGGGAGGTGATGGCGGATCTGAACGTTACCCCAGGCGCGGGCCCGGTCCACCCAGGGCCGCAGTCCCGCCCGCTGATAGAAGTCCCAGGTGTAAATGCCGGCCGACAACACATCGCGCTTTTGGAAGGCGAGATGGGCCTTGCGCTCCTGTACCGGGCGCAGGTTCATGCCATCGCCGCCGGCCGCCGCCTGGGCCGCCAGCAGGTAGCACGGCTCGTCACCCGTCAACAACCAGGCGCGCCGCTCCGGCGACGCACCCTCCGGCACCAATCGTTCGCGGTAAAAGGAAAGCGCCGCCAGCAGGGCCAGAATGGCGGCGCCTATAATGAGGAGTCGATTCACTCTTCGATCAGAACCGATATTTGACGCCCGCGCCCATCCAGGAGGAATCCAGGGGGAATTCGCTGTCGGCGTGCGCCACGCTTCCGAGGAGAATGTGGTCGACCAGGATGGATGCCTTGATTTGACGATAAATCAGGTCCATCTCAATGTTACGGGTCAGCTGAATGGCGCAGCCGCCGCCCCAAACCATGCCGCCCTTATACTTGGTGATCTCAAATTCCTGATATCCATCAATGCCATGCGCATTCGCCCAGGCCGGATTCAGATCGACCGATCCTGACATGAACCATTGCCCCACTTCCGCAAAGGGAGTGAATCGCGACTGGTTCGGCCAGGCCACCAGGGCGGAAAGGATCGGACCACCCACATTGAAGGTACCGTCCGTGTAAGGCACACTCCCGGGCTCCCCGTTATCGGTCCACGTCTTCTCGCCCAGCTTCTCGTAGGAAAGCCCGACGCCCAGCCATTCCAGCACCCAGGCGTTGGCATAAAGCTTGGTGGGGGTGTAGTCCTGCTCCTCTTTCAGCATATTGATGCTGCCCAGATAATTCTTCCCCGGCGGGCTTTCCTTCTCGGCCAACTGGAACGAGGTGATCCGGGTTCCTATTTCGATCCGGTTCCGCCACCAGTCGTCACCTTCCTCCACGCCCACGGGAATGCGATCGACCCAGCTGGCACCCTCTTCTTCGATTTCAGGGGCGGCCTCAACCGCCACGATCTGGGGAGCGTGATGGACAGGAACGGTATTGGTGGCGGCATGGACCACAGGCTTGTTGGTCACACCAGCCGCTGCGGCCGCGCCATTGGTGGAATGATGAATCACCAATGTATTGGTTGAATGAGGCATGGCTACGGCATTGGGGGAGGCCGTTCCGGCGTGCAGGGAAGCCGCCGCGTTGGTCGAGAGCGGCTCACTGGCCGCGTATCCCCAGGCACCCAGCATCAGTAGACTCATCATCATGCCCGAACGCATTGTCTCGCTACAGTTCATGAAACCAGCCCTTTCGCACTATTCGTCCCGGGATTTCCCCGCCATTCTATAAGATACCGGCACCCCGCCGCCGTCTGACCACACACAATTCAACAAACCTGTATATGATATCTGTCTACCGCTCTTTTGCCAAGCGGCGTTTTGTCGAATGTTTATCGGATCGTTTTTGTCGTTGCCAGTTCAAGTGAAACAGTCGACCATGCGCGAAGCATCTATGAAAACTGTTTCCATCGCGGCCATCTTCTTCAATCGTCTGAGCCCCCTGGGTCAAGGGCTGTCCCGATTTTTCGAGGGGTTAGCCACACGGACCAACCGCACCTCTCCAACCCTCTGGCTTATACTCTACCTCGCAGGACTCGTCGGGTGGATTGCGTTCTTTCACACAAACCATACCGGTGAGGAATTCTATCACGCAGCGGACTGGTCCAAGGAACATCAGTATTTCGCCGTCATCCAACAGTCGCTCCAAAGCGCGACCATGCCCTGGCACACCTCAATTCCCCTGCAGCCGTCCCAGCCCACCGACCGGTTTATGGCCATTCCTGAAACACTCTCCTTGCTGGCACCGCAAATCCAAGGGCTTCGCTGGATGTCGCTCGAGCATTTCGTTCTGCTTAATCACCTGATCATGTTCACCATTGGAACCCTCGGCTGGTTTGCCTTGAGCTGGCGCTATCAATTCCCACCCTTTGTAGCGGCCATCGGCTTTGCCCTGTTTGCCTTCAACGGTCATATCGTCGCGCATATTGCCGCCGGCCATACCATGTGGAATGCCTATTACTGGCTACCCTGCCTGATCCTCCTGCTGCTGCAGTCCTGCGAACGCCCGCCGACCCTCCGCCTGGCCATGCTCATGGCACTGACCCTGGGTGCGATCGTCCTTCAAGGGGGCTGCCACTTGTACATCTGGTCTCTTTTCTTCCTCGGGCTATTCTTCATTGTCCGCCCCTGGCGCCACAGGATGATCGCCGTGGCTGCGGTTCTAAGCGTTCTGCTGACCGCCCACCGGTTGGCCCCCGCCGCCCTGACCTTTCATAGCAACGTCCATCGCCTTCAGGGATTCGCCTCGACGCATGCGCTGGGGGAATCCCTGCTTTCGAGAAATCTATTCAATGGGTCCATTTTTCCCTGGGAGTACGACAGCTACATCGGCCCGGCGGCAGCCCTTTTCCTGCTGGTATCGTTGGTCCTTCCCTTGTTCATCCCCGTGTGCCGGCGCGCCTTCCTCCGCTACTGGCCATTGATGCTGCCGGTCGTTGCCTTCACGGCTTTGTCTTTTCGCAGCGCACCTTACTTTGTGCTGACCTATCTTCCTGTTCCCCTGCTGGGAACCCAGCGGGTCCCTTCACGACTGGTTCTTCTACCCCTGGCCGTCCTGATAACCGTGGCTTGTATTGGCGCGACCAACCTGTTAAGCAACTGCCGCCGGGGCTGGAAAGCCCTCGCCGGAATGGTCGGTGTGGTGGCCACGGCCAGTACGTTCTGGTCTCTGTTGCGTCACGGCTACCATTGGCGGTTGGCAAAGATGGAGATGATCGCCTCTTTTCGCCTGATCGCCGGCGAGAAGCCGATCCCGGCCATCGTGTCAAAGGTCGACCCGATGTATGTGGCGTTGGTGTGGAGCGGACTGGCCGTCTCCATGGTGACACTGACCGCCATGGTGTGGTGGTTGAGGAAAACCAGAAGTCAAAATACTGAAGTCAGAAGTCAGGAGTCAGCATGAGAACGATGGATCCAATGCCCCCCATTAAAACCGTCAGCATCGTCATCCCGGCCCGCCACGAGCAGGATACCATCGGCCCGGTCCTGGATGCGCTGAACGCCGCCATCGCCACGCTTCCCCAATATACCTTCGAAACCCTGGTCGTGGTGGACAGCATGGAGGATCTGACGGTTCAGGTGGCGCAGTCCAAGGGGGCCACCATCCTCATCAATGATAAACTGAAAGGGAAGGGTAATGCCCTCTATTTCGGGTTCAACCGGACCCGAGGCGAAGTGATCGTTACCTTCGATTCGGATGGATCGCATGACCCCGCCGACCTTCCGCGTTTTATCGAGGCCCTGGAACAGGGGAACGGTCTTGTGATCGGATCACGGGTCATGGGCGGCAGCACCGACCACGACGTCATCCGCCTGTTTGCCAACGCCCTGTTCACGGTCATGGTTTCGCTGCTGTTCCGCATGACCCTGATGGACACGCTTAACGGCTACAAGGCTTTCCGTCGCAATGTGGTGCTGGGATACAAGCCCAGAACCAAGGGGTTCGATGTCGAGATCGAGATCGTGGCCAAGGCGGTGCGGAAAGGCTATTCCATTGTCGAAATCCGGGCCCATGAAAGCCGCCGGGCGGGCGGGCGCATGAAATCGCACGCCATTCGGGACGGATTTTACCTGTTGTGGGCCTGCCTGCGCGAGGGACTGTCCTATCAGGTCTGGCGCCTCTTCCATCCGCGCCCGTCCCAGGCTGCCGTCAGCGCTCAGGGCTGAACAACCGCAATTCCGCGATGGACCAATCGAACCGCCGGCTCGCGCCCGTGAGTTCCAACTCAACATGGCGCGCCTCCACGGCCGGGAAGGGCAGGGTCATGTAATCGCCCTTCTGGCTGAGAAACGCCGGGTGCGACTCGCGCCAGAAGAGATTCCACCGCAACGGCCCCCGTTCCGTCGCCGCCGACCACACCACGCCGTCGACCGACGTCCGGATGCGGTACCCGCGCGGGAAATCCGTGGGCCAGGCCCCCAGATCGAGCCGCAGCCGACCCACAGTCCGGACCGCGCCCATGTCCACGGTCACCTTGGCGCCCGGCGTCTGCACGGTGCCAAGACTCCACCGGGTCCAGATATTGCCGTCGTGCAGAGCCCCCGCCCCGCCGCCGTTCACCGTGGCGGACACCTTCCAGTTCGTGCGCGGCACCTCCACCCACCGGACCACGCCTTCCTCGCCTTGAATCCGAAAATCATGGAACACCGTAAAGCTGGCTATATTTGTTCGTGCACAAACAATGCCGAGTTGCGGCATCGCCTCCTCAAATTCCTCCGCCGAAAAATCCTTGTTGCGTGCCGTCACATAGACATAGGCCACGTTGGTGGCGGCCTGGACGGAATCCAGAAATTTCACCGGCTTGCCGGGGAAACGCTGGTTGTACGGCTCGGCGCAAACAATCTTCTCCCTGCTCTCGAAGGTGATCCGGTAGGCAATCCAGTAGTTCGCATAGGCTTTCTGGATGCCGCGCCCGGCAAGATAGTCGCGCACGGGTCCCGTCTCAGGCAGGTGAATGTCCCGCTCGACAATCACCGGATCGCTCCAAAGCCGGGCCAGGGTCAGATTCCCCCAGACCTGCCCGGTCAGGACGACCGCCAGCAGCACGCCAAACACCAGGCGCGACCTCGTCAGGACCCGGTCCAATCCCGCCGCCAGCAGGACCGGCAGGGCGGAGACAACCGGCAACACGTACCGCACATTGTGGGAGGCGGACCGGTCGCCGCGGCAGAAGAGAAACATCGCCGCCCCGGTCATCACCACCAGCATGACCGTGCCGCCAATGCTTCCTCGGGTAGGGCGCGCCGCCCTACCAGTCAGAATAGGCAGCAGCGCCAGGGCCAGGCCGAAAATCCAGACGGCCGCCACCGCAACGCCGAGAGCGGAGGGGAGGGGGACAAACTTGGCGTTATCGCCAAAATACATCACTTTCGTCCCAATCAAGAAATGGAGCGTGTGCTGGAAGAGAACCTGGAACAGGGCCCAGCTGTGCGCCCATGACGTGGTTCCGCCGACGTCGCGAAACGTGGCGAACCCGTTGAGCAGGTTGTAGAGGATCAGCGGCAGACCGCCGATCACAAACCCGCCCAAACCCGCCCAGCCTTCACGCCGGAAGGCGATGCGGGGATTGCGCCAGAAAAGAAACAACCCCGCCACGCCCATGTAACTGAGCGCGAGGATGTGCAGCCAGAAGGTGTAACCGAGCAGGAACCCCAGCCAGAAGGTCTTCCGTAGACGACGCTGGGGATCATTCTCGCGAAAGGCCAGGTCGTGAGCCAGCACCAGCGCCAGAGTACCCAGCGCGGTCATGGGCAGATAATTGTCCGGCGGGATCAGCACACTTCCGATCGTCAGATAGGGGACCGGAACCGCCAGGAGCGCCAGTGTGATCAGGGCCGTCCGCCGGCCATACAGACGGTCCGCCAGCAACGTTGCCGCCGCCACAAACCCGAATCCGAACAGAAACGGGTAAAGGCGGATCACCCAGGTCTTGGCCCCCAGCAGGGCGATGCAAAGAGCCTGAAAGTAGGACTCCTGGGTGCCCATGTAAGTCTGGCCCCAATAGACCACAGGGAACTCTCCCTTGAGGATGTGCAGCGCCATCAGCGAGGGCCAGCCCTCGTCCCAGGTAAAGGGAATATGCCGCAGGGCGAACAGAAAAAAAACGAGGCGGAACAGAATGGCGACCAGGCCAAGTCCCGCCGCCCACACCGTAAAATGGCGCCAACTGATGTTTTGCATAGGCATTCCCTAACTTCTGTCAATACGGTTAATCGGGCCGGACGATTTCCAGGCGCGGGGCGAGCCCGCAATCCAGGGTCACAACCGCGAGCCCTGCGGCCAGCCAGACCCCGGGCCAGTAAATCCACCCGCTCATCCAATGGTCAGCCTGCATCATGATGTTGCAAACGTTTGCAGAATCAATCGGATACGTCAAGGTCACTGACACCCCCCAATTTCTACTTGGCCGCCATGAGCCAATCCAGTAGCCTCCCCCCGCAATGAGAGAACCTGTCCCACCTGAGCCCGCCGACGCGGTGATGACCCCGCCTGCCGCACCCCGCGCGCCCCTTTCCCCGGCGGCGAAACGCGGGTTGATGGCCGCCAAGCTTGTGCTCTTTGGACTGGTACTGTTCTTTGTCGGCCGGGCCCTCGTGAGCCGGGTGGGGGCCATTTCGTGGGACACCATCCACTTTCTGCCCGGCACGTTCGTGCTGGCCGTTCTGGTCCAGCTCGCCTCAATGTCCATGGGGCCGATTGTCTATCGCCAGCTTCTGCAGCCAATGGGGCCCCCGCCGCGCTGGTCGGCGATTTTTGCCATTTCCTGGGTCGCCCGTGCGGGAAAATACCTGCCCGGGAAAGTCGCCCCGGCGGTGGGGACCGTCTGGATGTTCCGCCGGGAGGGCGTTTCCGTGCCCGCCGCCACCAGTGCCACCTTGCTCTATCAGGGCCTCTCGCTGATCATCATCATGATCACCGCCATTCCCATCACCCTCTGGCAGCCGGTGCGGGAGATTCTCCCGGCCAGCGGGTTGTGGTTTCTGCTGCTGATTCCCGCTGCCCTCGCCGGCCTGCACCCCAGAGTCTTCTTTCCACTCGCCAACTTCATCCTGCGCAAACTGCGCCAGCCTCCCCTGACCGTTTCGCATCGTATGCGGGACTACCTGGCCCCGCTCGCGGTCATGGGAATCGGGCAGATCATGGCCGGCTTGACGCTCTGGCTGATCCTCCAATCCATGACACCCGTCCCGCTCCGGTGGCTGCCGGTCTGCATCTGCGGGATCGCGCTGGCCGGGGGCGCGGGCATGCTCGCCCTGTTCGCCCCCGCCGGACTCGGTGTCCGTGAAGGCGTCTTACTGGTGATCCTTGACCGGATGATCGATCCCAGCCATGCGGCCGTGGCCGTTCTGGTCTCCCGCCTGCTGCAAACGCTGGCCGAAATCCTGATGGCTGGCATCGGGATGATCATGTTGCGCAGGATGTCCCCCGCCAAGGGGCCGGAATGAGGGAAGGCCCGGAATCAACCCGCTGGCGCCTGACGCTTTGGGGCATGGGACTGGGTGTATTTATCGTCCTCGCGGCCATGCAATGGCATCAAGCCCGGCAAACCCACTTCCTGGAACCGGCCGGAGTCGCTTCCACGACCAACGCCTATGCCACCTGGATGGCCGCAGCGGAACAATTCGCCATCGCCACGTTCAAACAATCGTTTGAAGATCCCTTCCTGATGCTGGGTCCCGCCAATTCGGGAATCCCCGCCACCGGCACGGCCATTCTGTACGATCTGCCGTATGCCCGGGACGGCTACGCGCTGAACCTCGCCGTGGCCCGCGCCGACAACCGTGCTCCTCCTTTGTTGACCCTGTCGATCAACGATCGCCTCCTACGCACCATTCAGGTCCCCGGCGGCCCGCGTCTGGGAGAAAAAAACCCCTTTCACTGCGAAGAACTGATTCTTCCGGGATCGCTCCTTCAACCGGGCCAGACGAATCGCCTCGCAATTCGCACGGTCAGGGGCCTGCACTGGCAGGGTGATCTCGCCCTGATTCCCCACGCGCCCTGGCGCCAGTGGCTCCCGCTGCTCGTGCCGTTGAGCGGCTGGTGCGTTCTGGCGTCCGCCCTGTTCGTTCTGATCTCGCCCGTGGGCCGGAGCCGGTTCCCCCTGCTGATCCTTACGGTGTTGTTCGTGATCTATTACCAGACCTTCTTTATCCGGGACATGGCACCCGTGACCGGCTTCTTCTTCTCGGATGCCGCCGACTTCATCGATCCCGTCTGCCATAAGATTTTCAATTACGACATGAACAAGCATCCGCTGTTCCTGCCCGTGATACGCTTTGCCATCAAGCCGTTGTTTTTTATTCTGCGACAGGAGATTGCCGCGGTTTCCGCCGCCTTTGCTCTCATCGGCGCGCTGAACGGGATGATGGCCTTTCTCTGGTTCCGGCGCTGGCTGGGGGAATTCCGTATCGCCGGGGCCCTGGCACTGTTATATGCGTTCTCCCTGGCCATCTGGGTTTACTCCTCCCACTACGAGACCTATGTTTTTTCGTCCCTGTTGGGAAACCTGTTTTTCTGGACTCTGCTGAGGAATACCCCGCCGGATCAACCCCTCCGCCTGCTGGGGCCATCCGTCGCCATCGGGTTGGCTGCACTGGCACATCCACCCTTGCTGATCCTGTTTGGCGTTCTCGTCATCCATGTCTGGAACCGCCGCGCCCGTCCGTTCCCGTGGAAAGGCCTGGTCGCCTCCGCCCTTGTGGCGGCGACGGTCTTCCTCGGCGGCCAGATCCTGATCCGCAGTTATTATGTAGGGCGCACGCAGCTCCCGCTCGCCATCGATAACCGGCTGCGAACCTCGCCCGATCCCATCTCCAAGGAAATCCATAACATCCAGTGGATTTACCACCACTATGCCAAGGAACAGCGATTCGCCTCCCCCCAGATCGGGGGCGTTCTGACCGGCCAGTTCGTCTACTCTCTCGCCGGCCTGCCCTATCCCTTTGATTGGGCACGGGGTGTAGCGGGCTTGCGCGATTTCTTTAAATCCGTGACCGGCCCGCCGGCGCTTGGGGCCATCTTTTTCCTGTGGCTCGGCGCCCTGATCGGACTGTTGTCGAGCCGCCGTTTTCTGGGCAATAGCCTGATTCTGCTGGTGGGCATTATCGCGCCATGGTTGACGTTCTTTCTCTTGTTCAACCCGGCCGAGATGCTGCTGTATTCCGCCCCGATGATCGCACCCATCCTGGCCTGGCTGGGAGGCGCCAGTGGCCTGGCGTTCAAACGGCACACCACCGGATTCCTTTTGGCGATCTCCCTGATCCTGGCGATCCATAACACCTGGGTACTCACCTCCTATTACTAACCATAGTAGACGAGGCGTCCCGCCTCGTTGTAACCTAGCCGTTATGACCATGTTGAAAGATCTGACTGCCGCCTGGTGCCGTGTGCTGCGCCCCCACCACGGAATCGCGCTCGTTCTCTTTCTGGGAATGGTCCTGGTCTACAACAATTCCGTGCCGGGCCGTTTCAACACCGTCTATGACAACCGGCGGTTTTTTGACAGCGACGGCGAATTCATCACCCGCCAGTTCAATCAGGGCAAGACCTTTACCCATAACGATCACCTTCTGTACCACATCCTCGGGCGGCAACTGTATGACCATGCCGACCTTCTTCCTTTTGTCGCGCCAAACCCGGTCAGTGCTCACAAGGCGCTGAGCGTGGTGGCGGGCGCCCTGGGCATCATGTTGCTGTTTCTCTTTGGACGCCGATTCACCGGCCGCAGTTTGCCGGCCCTGGCCGCCGCTCTCTGGATCGGAGGCAGCGCGAGCTACTGGTTTTTCGCGGCCACGATCGACACCTACCTTCCCAATCTTTGCGCCGGCATCCTGGCCCTCGGGCTGGCCCTGAAATGCCTAAAGGATCAAAAGGTCTCCCATTACGCGTGGCTGGGCGCCGCCATGGGACTGGCCTTTCTGCTCCGAACTGATTCCTTTCTACTGGCCAGCCTGATCCTCGTGGTGGCGGCAGGATCACGCAACCGGCTCTTGGCAAGGCTGGCGGCTTGCGCCGCCGCGGGCGCCCTCGTCAGCCTCGCTGGCTATGCGCTACTCGCCCACGTCTTCTACCACGTCCCGCCGGGAGAGCTCATCCCGTGGGCGCTCGGGCATGTGAATCGGCCCGAAACCGCCAAGGAATGGGGCGTGCTGACCAACCTCGCCCCGGCCAATTTCAGGCTGGCGGCCTTGAATCAGTCGCTCTATGGCGTGATCCTGCCGGGACTGTACAACGTCCGTTCCACCGACGTACCGTCGGCCATGGGGTCGGTCAGGTCCGGCGGGCCGATCTTGTCGACCTATCTGGCCTTTATGGCCGTGATGCTGGCAACCGTGAGCGTCGGAGTCTGGCGCGCGGCGAAAAACCGAACCTGGTCGCCCGCCATTCTGCTGGCACTGGCGGTCGCCTGGTTCCTGTCGCGCACCGGCTTCTATGCCTGGTGGGATCCGAAGGATCCCTTCCTCTTCGCCGTTCTCAGTCTTCCCACGCTTTGGCTTCTGCTTCTGCTTTTCATGGGGGGAACGCCGGACGAAACCGTTCGACCGAAAAGGGCTAACGTCCGGGCCGGACTGGTGGGGGTAATGGCCATCCTGATCTGGATCCACAACTTCCTGGCCATGGTGGTTCCGCTGCGGGCGTTGTGACGCTTGACTTTATCCCTGCGGCTCCATCACAATGAAACATTGATCGAGCTCACCTGTACCGCGGGGGCGGACGTATTCGGGCGGAAGGACAGTGCATCATGGAACAGTCCGTGTTGGATTCCAGCTCTCAGGGCGTTGACCTGGCGCAATTGGCGCTGCTGTCCGCCATGATGGCCGGTGCGGTGGCGGGTGCGGTCTCCGGCTGGCTCTCCAAGCGCAACATCGGGCTCGCCCTGTGCACCTTCATGATCGGCATCATGGGCGGCCTGTTGATCGGTACGGGAATGGGGCGCTGGTTCTATGTCGCCTCAAATGGTGCGGATGCAGTTGTTACAGCCGGCGTGTGTTCCCTTTGTTCCGCGTCCGTGGCCGGTCTGGCGGGAGCGATCCCCACAGCGTTGCTCATCCCCAGCCTGGTGATTTTCATTACCCTGCGCCATGTCAGGAATCGGCCCCCGCGCGTGAAGACCGGTCTTCAGGCGGCAGTGGCGGGCGTCATCACCGGGACCCTGACCGCCATAGCCCTTCTGCTCGTCTAAGCCGGCCCCGGCGGCTGATCACAGAACCGTCACTTTCACGCCGGTCTGGTCGACATCATACTCGAAGAACCGCGCCAGCCGATTCGGAGGAGAATCGGTCAGACGCCGGCGGATCTGGCGGGCCGCATCAGGATCGCGAGCCACCAGGAAAATAAACCCGCCGCCCCCGGCTCCCGGCAGCATGCGTCCGGCCGTCCAGCGGCTCACGCTTTTGAGCAGCGCCTCGATTTGCGGGTTGGTGGACCCCGGGTCGATCTGCTTCTTGAGCGTCCAGTACCGCTCGATCCCCTGCGCAAAGGCATCCACATCCTGTGCGTCCAGATTAGCCTTCATCTCCAGGGCGGCGTCTTTCAACTCGTCGATCGTTCTCAGCGTGACCGGATCCCGCGCCAGGTACTGCCTGACCACGTTGTGCAGAATGTGGCGGGCCATGCGCTTCTGTCCCGTATAATACAGGAGCGTCCGTTCCCGCAGGGCGCTGCCCGGTCTCAGGTCAAACACCGCCCAGCTCAAACTCACAGTCTGGTCAACCCCACGCTGGGTGCGGATCAATTTAACGCCCGGAATCATGCCGCCGATCTGGTCCTGCCACCCGCCGCCCGTACACATCCTCTGTTCAAGGATACTGGTCAGGGAGATCAACCGGTCGGTCGAATACGGTTCACCCAGGACGCGCCCAAGACACGCCAGGACCGCCGTGCCCAGAATTGAGCTTGTACCCAGCCCCGATCCCTTAGGCAGGGCGGAAAAAATATTCAGGTCCAGTCCGCCGCCCAGAACAGACAGCCACTTGCGCAGCGGAATGTCCGGGCGCGACGGCCCGAGTCCCGCCAGCACCAGCGCCGCCTTCGGCAGCGCGGCCCAATGCCGGGGATCGCCATGATTCAGAAGTTCCGCCGTGGTCCGGATCGTGATGCGGCTGCCGAGATCGATGCTGGAAAGACGGATGACCCCCTCCTGGTTGAGCTTGGCCATCACCTGCACCGGGTACTGTCCGTTCAGCGTGATCGCCGCATTAACCACCGTCCCTCCCAACTCCGTACTGATGGGAGGAGTATCCGACCACCCTCCCGCAAAGTCCAACCGGACCGGTGTGGTCACCCAGACCACCTGGTCGGGAAGAATCACGGCCGGCCGGGGAGCTTGCACCAACGGCACCGATCGCGCCACCGCGTCCGCCACGGCGGAAAACGCGCCCTGCATGAGGGTCGCGGGGGAGGAATATCCGAGCTGTTCCCGGCAAAACGAGGGCTGGACGCGGAACCGCACCATGACCTCTTCGCCCAACCGCAGCATGCGTGCCCGGAACAAGGAGTCCGGCCGGCTGGCCATGGCCCCGGCCAGCTGCGTCAAAACCCTCCGGGCCTCGTCCTTGGAGCCAATCTCCTGCAGCACGTCAGACGCAGCCAGACGGTCTTCAGAAAGGAATCGCTCCATCAGGTGCAAACCGGCGCTGTCAGTCGATTTGGGCAAGGGTCACCTCTCTTTTTCCAGTTCAAGCAGTCAGAATTCAGGAGACAGTATTCAGAATTTCATAGAAACAAGAGTGCGCTCCACCATTCTGACTTCTGAATTCTAAATACTCAGATCTTCTTAAAGAAGGCCGCAATGGATTCCACCACCCACGCCATCTGCGCTTCGGTCAGTTCCGGATAGACCGGCAGCGCGAGCGTTTCCCGGGCCGCTTTCTCGCTCTGCGGAAACGATCCTTCCTGATGCCCCAGATAAGCAAAACAGGCCTGCAGATGAAGAGGTACGGGATAATAGACTTCCACCCCGATCTGCCGCGCCTGCAGGAAGGCCCGGAGTTCATCGCGGCGTGGCACACGCAGAACATATTGGTTAAAAACATGACGGTTCGCGACCACCTGCGGCAACTGGACCCGGTCTGGCGCCACCACGCCGCTCGCCGTCAGCAGGCGATCATAGCAGGCCGCATTGGCCTGACGCCGGGCCGTCCAGCTGTCGAGATACTTCATCTTCACATTGACCACAGCCGCCTGCACCGCGTCCAATCGGAAATTACCGCCGATCAGCTGGTGATAATACTTCGGCTCCATGCCATGGACCCGCAGCATGAACAACCGGTCGGCACGCGCCTTGTCCTGCGTGGCCATCGCCCCGCCATCACCGGCCCCGCCCAGGTTTTTGGACGGGAAGAAGGAGAAACAGCCGTACGTCCCAATCGATCCCGCGCGCCGGCCCTTGTACTCAGCCCCGATCGACTGGCAGGCATCCTCAATCACCACCAGTCCGCGGCGGCCGGCCAACTCCATGATCGGGTCCATATCGGCCATCTGCCCGTAGAGATGCACGGGCATGATGGCCTTGGTGCGCGGGGTTACGGCGGCTTCAAGCCGTTTGACATCCAGATTGAAGGTCACAGGATCAATGTCGACAAACACCGGCCGCGCGCCCACGCGGGCCACGGACCCGGCGGTGGCAAAGAAGGTGTAGGGCGAGGTGATCACCTCATCGCCCGGCCCAATGCCTTCCGCCATCAGCGCCAGCAACAGCGCATCCGTCCCGGAGGCGACCCCCACGGCATGAGCGGAGTGTGAATAGCGGGCAATGGCCTCCTCGCAGGCTTTAACCTGCGGGCCCAAAATAAAATACTGGGACTCGAAAACCTCCGCCACGGCGGCCTCGATCTCCTTGCGAATGGTCTGATACTGGGCTTTCAGGTCTAACAGCGGCACATTCATGATAGATGATACTCCTCCAATAGTCCGACGAACCGATCATAGATCGGTGCTACATCTTGACCTGCGAACCGATCACAGATCGGTGCTACAGCTTGTGATAATCCCGATACCACTTAACAAATTTGGGGATTCCCAGAGCGATGGACGTCGTCGGGCGGAACCCCAGCTTGGCCTCCGCTTGCGTGATGTCCGCGTACGTCGCCTCCACATCCCCGGCCTGCATGGGCAGGAATTCCGTCTTCGGCTCGACCCCGAGGCTTTTCGACAAAACCCCGATCATGTCCATCAGGTTCTCGGCGTTGTGATTGCCCAGGTTCAACACCTCATACGGGGCCAGTCCGGGACGCAGCAGGGAGGCCTTCACTCCGGCGACAATGTCGTCAACGTAAGTGAAATCCCGCCGCATCCGGCCATGGTTGAACACCTGGATCGGCCGGCCGGCGAGCATGGCCTCCGTAAAGAGCCATAACGCCATGTCTGGCCGGCCCCATGGACCGTAAACCGTGAAGAACCGTAACCCCACCGTCTGCAACCCGAAAAGATGCGTATAGGTGTGGGCCATCAGTTCGTTGGCCTTCTTGGTGGCGGCGTACAGGCTGATCGGCTTGTCCACCGGATCGCTCTCGCTGAACGGCAGCTTCGTGTTGCCGCCATACACGCTCGAACTGGAGGCGTACACCAGACGCGGAACCTTGGCATGACGGCATGCCTCCAGAATATTGAGGAACCCTTCCAGATTGGATTTCTGGTAGGCGAGGGGATGGCTCAGCGAATAGCGGACCCCGGCCTGTGCCGCCAGATTGCACACGGCGTCAAACCTCTGCTCCGAAAATATCTTCCCGAGGAGCGTCGCATCGCAAAGATCCCCCTCGATGCCGGTATACCCCTTTCGCCCCGTCAACAGGGCATGGCGGGCCCGTTTAAGCCGGACAGAATAGTAATCATTGAAGTTATCGAACCCGACGACGCTGTGCCCTTCATCAAGCAAGGCTCCCGCCAGATGCGATCCGATAAATCCCGCCGTTCCCGTGACAAATATATTCATCCCTGAGTGATCTCCCGTAAACAGGCCACAATCCGTTCCGCCGTCCGGCCATCCCACAACAACGGGCGGTGTTCGACCCGCGGCCGCTTCGCCGCCTTCCGGAATTCAGCCCGGACCTGCTGGATGTCATTGCCAACCAGCACGCTAACCCCGCCGTGTTCCGCCAGCGTCACGGGCCGTTCCGTGTTCCAGCGCAAGGTCAGACAGGGGGTCCCGAGCACACAACATTCCTCCTGAAGTCCGCCGCTGTCGGTAAACATCACCCGCGCCCCCATGGTCAACCTGAGCATGTCGTGATACCCCAGCGGCTGGGTGAGAATCAGTCCGGGGCAACTCACCAGATCCTGCCACAGCCCATGGGCCTCCAGTTGTTTGCGCGTGCGGGGATGGACCGGCCAGATCAGCGGCATCAACGGGGCCGCATCCTGAGTCAGGAACTCCACCAGCGGCTTCATGACCTCCGCATGATCCACATTGGAGGGACGATGGAGCGTCATCACGGCGAATGCATTGTCGCGCAAGGGAGGGACGGGCGCGCACAGGCCGGGCAGGACCTGGGCCTCACAAATCGTACGCGGGTCCAGCGCCGCCGCCCTGGCCCGCTGCTGTTCAAGCGTGTCGATCATGATATTGCCCACCCGCCTGATCCGGCTCTCCGGCACCCCCTCCTTCAGGAGGTTGGCGTCGGCCAGCGCGTCCGTGGTGAACAGCAGGTCCGAAAGGCGGTCGGTCACCATGCGGTTGATTTCCTCGGGCATGTCGAGATCGAACGACCGCAGACCCGCCTCGATGTGGGCCAGCTTGACGTGCTCTTTCTTGGCCGTGATGGAACAGGCGCAGGTGGCATTCACATCACCCACCACGATCACCCAGTCCGGCCGGCGTTCCTGCACGATTTTTTCAAAGGCGATCATGGTCCGGCCCACCTGTTCGGCATGGGAGCCCGAACCGATTTCCAGATCCACATCCGGCCGAGGAATGCTCAGGTCGCGAAAAAAGGAATCCGACATCGTCGCGTCATAATGCTGCCCGGTATGAACCAGGATGTGCTCGAACTGTTCAGGAAAGCGCCCCAACTCACGGGCCAGCGGCGCGATTTTCGTGAAGTTCGGCCGGGCGCCGACAACGGACATGATTTTGACTTTCGGGTCGTTCATCGATCCCCTTCTATACCGCGACAGGGAGGGGTTTGTCGAGAACGGCTTGGCTCCGCGGAGCTTTCCCGGGGGCTTCAGTACCGGCCATACGTCCTGGCGGTTTCCACCATGGCCCGCAGGTTATCATCCGGCGTGTCCCGGCCGCACTGATCGCCGGTGGAAAGAATAAACCGCCCACCCGCCGCCGCGTCATCAATGGCTTTCCGGGACGCGGCCACAACATCCTGCGGACGGCCCCTCAACATGACTTCCGTCGTATGCAAGTTGCCCTTCAGCACGATCCTGTCCCCGTACAACCGCTTCAGTTCCGCAAGCGTGCAATCCCCCATCGGCGGAATCTCAAGCGGATCAATAACGGTCAGGCTGGTCTCCTCGACCAGGATCCGGACAAGTTCCTTCTCGGGACCGCAGGAGTGGACATGCGTCGGGATGCCCGCCGCCGTGGCCAGCTCAATGGCCAGCTTCATGGCTGGCAACGCATTATTCCGGAAGAAGTCCGGGGTTTGAAAAACCAGCGACCCGGAACCGCCCACGCACAGAAAGTCAGGCCTGTCCCCCGGCTTCATCGCCATCAAATCGGCAAAGCGCCGTTCCACCTCGGCCAGCCGGCGCGCCT
Organism: PVC group bacterium; assembly: GCA_945870225.1. GTDB lineage: Bacteria > Verrucomicrobiota > Kiritimatiellia > CAIKKV01 > CAITUY01 > CAMBRF01. Next base: position 36,925 of record CAMBRF010000022.1, read on the forward strand.
TGAGCCCCTCCAACTCCTCAGGGTAATCGGCATAGTGATAGATCGCCTCTTCGCTGCTCGTCAGGCAACTGGAGGTAATGAAGATCCCCGTCAGCCCCTGATTGCCCATCAATCCCTTAAGGCGTCGTATACCGGCGACGCCGAGATCAACCGGTTTGACGCCGGTAACGGGTTCAAAACGGGTGGGCGTGGCGGGAAGCCCGAGCTTGGCGGGATCGACATCCCACGTTGGCGGATCCGCCACATAGTATACCGTCACATGGCTCTTCCAGATGCGGCGGCCATTATCCTGATAACTCTCCCGGGTTACCAGGCGGTCCGCATCGCGGTAGACGATGAACGATTCCCACGGGCGCGGGTCTGCCTCGTCGCTGGGCCAGCGAAAAGGCAAATAGCCGTCCATGAGCGCATCCACATCAAAGCGTTTGGCGCAGTCGATATAGGCATCCCAGATGGGCGGGTCATTGTACAGGTAGAGATCCCAGAAAGGTTTTTCGGTTAATCGGGCGGGAATCATGTTGGAAAAGTCCGGCGCCACGGGAACGCAATCGGGGATTTCTCCCCGCAATACCGTCTGCAGTCTTTCTCTCGAATTCAAGGTGCGGATCCTTTCATGGGGCAATCGTGCACGGACATCATCAGGCTCGCTTGAGTAAGGCTTTCACTCCTGCTGTATCAGAGAGGTCAGCCAGGGCAACATCGGCCCCGGCGGCAAGCAGCGCAGCCGTCGTGAACTTGCCGGTGGCCACCGCAATCGCCGTGGCGCCAATACTCTTGGCGGCGGCTATATCGAACGGCGTGTCGCCAACCAGGAAGACCGCCGAGACCTTCTGACCGGGCCGCAGGCTTTTCTCCACACGCTGCATGGCCAGCCGCGCAATATCGTTGCGATCGGCGTGCTCGTCGCCAAAGGCACCCAGCACAAAGTGATGGTGCAGGTCAAACTGCTGGAGTTTGATCCGGGCACAGGATTCGATGTTGCCCGTCACCAGACCCAGCACCACGGACGCATCCAGCGTCAGGCTTTCCAACAGCGCCCGCACTCCGGGATACAGGATCAATTCCGCCTCCCGGGCCGCGCAAGCGAGTTCGAGGGGAAACTGGGCGAAAAACCGCCGGCAATCCTCATCGGTCAGGGATCGACCGTGGTGCTCCATGATCCGCTGCAACACGTTCAGGTCCGTATTGCCGGAAAAGTTGATGTAGCGGATATCGTCCCTCCAGCCGAAGACCGATTCCAGCGCGCGCACAAAGGCCGCGCGACCGGCCCCCCGCATATCCAGCAGGGTTCCATCAATGTCGAATAAAACAACCGTCACATTCATGGGAGGCATCATGTGATGAAATCGCGGGCCTTGAAATCGGGGTGACGGTACCGCTTGCGCCCGGCCGTGCTGGCCCCGAACTGGATGGCCTCCCTTGGGCACCATTGCAGACACGCCATGCACTGTTCACAACGATGCCGCCACATCGGCCGACTATCCTGCAACACGATGTTCTCCACAGGGCATACCCTGGCGCACAACCCGCACCCGTCGCACTTTTCGTCCGCCCTGAACTTGACATCGCTGGCGGCAATCCTCGGCATGCCGAAGCGATAGACGACTTTCGACAGCAACCGCCCCACCAGTCCGCCACCGTCAACGTGGCCCGCCTTTTCTCCCGCGATCTGCCGGACCAGCTCGGGAATGACCGCTTTCTCGGCATCAAACATCTTCTGCTGCATGGATTCGGCTGGCGCGCCGTACATCGGCGTATAGTTTCCCGGCATACGGATCACCCGGCCCAGGGAAAGCGTCAATCCACGCAGCTTAAGAACCCGCTGCAACTGCGTCAACGTGCCGCCCGCGCTCCCGCCATAGGTGGTCACCGCAAAACAATAGGTTCCGGAGGACGCCTCCAACTGGCGGCAGAACCGGTCCACAATGGCCGGCAGCCCCCACATGTAGACCGGAAAAACCAGGCCCAGCCGTTCGGCCACCACGGGCGTTTTTTCACGGATCGCCCGAGACATGGCCACCACGTCCGTATCGCCCAGCGCAAAGGCCAGATCATGCGCAACACGCAGGGAATTGCCCGTCCCGGAAAAATAGAATATCTGTGTCTTCATCATGCCCTCCAACGAGGCGAGACGCCTCGTCTACATTGATGTTGCTCTCTCGTGTTACGAGATCGGCTCGAGTCCACCACAGCCACGACACGCCGTCCAGCCTTAATGTTTTATTCTCATTGACCCGCTCCGCGTCAGCCGCTACGCCCACGAGCAAATGGCGGTGACACGCTGGTAAAGGAGAACTCCATGGACAACATACCCGTAACGGAAACGCAGATGAAAAAACAGTGGCAGGGCATCTTGGCCACAGCCATCGCGGTCATTACTCAACATGCTGACTTCTATCGCGGCATGGCAAAGAGCGGCGGGTTCGTGGATCCGCTGATCTTTCTCGTGGTCATGGGGGTGATCGGGGCTGTGATCCAAGTGGTAACGGGACTACTTCATATCACAATGGCCCTGTCCTTCGGTGGAGCGCTCAAGTCCATTGTGGTGATGCTGATCGCAGCGAGCATTGGCAGCTTTATTGTCGCCGCCATTTTGTTTGTCATATGGAAGCTAATGGGCTCGAACGAATCTTACGAGACAGCCTACCGGTGCGGGGCCTACGCATCGGCCACCTTTCCCGCCATGGCAATTCTGGGAATCATTCCATTCGTGAGAGTCTTGATTGGACTGGCGTGGGGGCTATTCCTACTGGTCACCGCCAGCGTGGAAGTCCACAAGATCGCGGCGAAAACAGCCTGGATGGTGTTCGGCATTATCACCGCCATCATGGCGTTAATGTCAACCTGCGGCCAACTCACCGCCCGCCGCATTCAGAAGATGGGCTTCGGCGAGGCCTACGGCACGCCGGGTCAGGAAATGACGGCCGAAGATGCCGGCAAGGCGGCAGCCGCCGCGATGAAGGCCTTCCATGAAGAGTCCGCCAGACAGGCACAGGAAGCCAAGAAGGACTCCGAGGCAAACCAGTAGACGACTTTCAGAGGCCCCTGCACCGCTCCCAGGCGCACCGTTACTCACGCGGAGGCAACGTGTGCGTCATCGTCAGGCCCGGATCGATGATCACTCTCTCAGGGACGGCGGGTGAGGATGCCGGGGCCCATTCGACCGACAGGAGATAGCGCCCGGGCGGGACCATAAACCGCCGCCAAAGCGGTTCATCATTATCCGCCCCTCGTCGAACGGAGAGCCAAGGGGAAGCCGTCCCCTCGCGGGTCAAGCTCCACCCTTGGACACGGCCCCGTTCAGGGCGCCGAAGCACAAAACCCGTGTCGAAGGCAACAACCGTCTCGGCGTCGGCCCGGACCACAATCCCCGTCACCATCTCCGACGGCCCGGCCGCCCGGTAATACGCCAGGGCGACATCGTAGGTGCCGGATGGTAGCGGTTTCGGTTGGAAGAAGTAGAAGGTGTTGCCGGTGTTCTGCAACCGGACCGTAGGAGCGCCGTCACGGCCGCGCACAATTACCTCGCTCAAATCAAGGTCCGGCAGGTCGCGCCGAACATCGAAGAACAGAACTCCGCAGGCCAAACCATTCGTCGTCCCGGCCGTTACCTGCAGGACGCCGACCTCCACCTCCGTCGGCGGCTTGTAGTTGGAATTCGCAAAGCCAAGGATTACACGATATCGCCCGACCGGCAAGTTGGCCGACACCATCGGCTCCAGATTGCTCACCGTGCAGGTCGGCAGGTTCTCCCCGCCGGCAAAACGAACCCACGCCATGCTTCGAAGTCCCTTTGCCGGTAAGCTAACCCATGCCGCCCCTGTCGGGCTTTTCCCGCAACCCGCACAGACACCCAACAGAACGAGCATCACCGTCGCCACACCAAGCTTCGTCATGCCACTTCCCTCCACCAATGCAGCTGAGCCCCTTTAAAGATGGCTCAGCGGTTTCTTGCCGATGGGATAGACGTTGAAGCCGATCTCGAACAGGTCCCGGTGGTTGAGGCAGTTGCGGCCGTCGAAGATAAAGGCCGGCTTGCTCATGCTTGCGTACAGCCGCCGGTAATCCAGAGCCTTGTACTCGGCCCAGTCGGTCATGATCGCCAGGGCATGCGCGCCTTCCGCCGCCCGGTAGGGATCCTCCTCGTAAACAATCTTGTCCCCGCAATCGGCCATGTCCTTCCGGGCATTGTTCAACGCCTTGGGATCGGTGATCACCACCGCCGCGCGTTCCTCGATCAGCGAATGGCAGACCCGGATAGCCGGGCTTTCCCGCGTGTCCCCGGTATCCGCCTTGAACGCAAAGCCGAACACGGCAATCCGCTTCCCGGCCACCGTGTTGAACATGGCGGCAATCATGCGTTGAACAAAGCGGTCCTCCTGATACTGGTTCATCGTGACCACCTGCTCCCAGTAGGCGGCCACTTCGTTCAGGCCGTAGTGCTGGCAGAGATAAACCAGGTTCAGGATGTCCTTCTTGAAGCAGGAGCCGCCAAAGCCCACGCTGGCATTGAGGAACCGTGACCCGATCCGGGCGTCCATGCCGATGGCCCGCGCCACTTCGGTGATATCCGCCTCCGTGCTCTCGCAAATCGCCGAGAGGCTGTTGATGGAACTGATCCGCTGGGCCAGGACCGCATTCGCCGCCAGTTTCGACAACTCACTCGACCACACACTCGTCATCAAAATGCGCTCGCGCGGAATCCAGTGCTCATAGACATCCGCCAGGGCCTTCACAGCCTTCCGCCCGGTCTCCGTGTCATGCCCGCCAATCAGGACCCGGTCGGCATTTTCAAGATCCTTGACCGCCGTGCCCTCGGCGAGAAACTCCGGATTGGACAGGACCTCGAAATGTACGGTGGGATTCCCGGACTGAAGGATACGCTCCATGGCTTCGGCCGTCCGGACCGGAAGGGTGCTTTTCTCGACGACGATCTTGTCGGTTTTGGCGTGGGCCTTGATCTGGCGCGCGGTCTTTTCCCAGTACTGAAGATCCGCCGCCCGGCCTGCGCCCTGTCCAAAGGTCTTGGTCGGCGTGTTGACGCTCACAAAAATGATATCCGCCTCTTCGATTCCCTTGGCGATATCCATGGAAAAGAACAGGTTCTTATTGAGCGTGGCCTTGACCAGGTCCTGAAGGCCGGGCTCATAGATCGGGAGGCGGTCGGATTGCCAGGCGCGGATACGTTCGGCGTCGATATCCACCACCACCACGCGATATTCCGGGCACTTCCGGGCGATCATGGCCATGGTGGGACCGCCCACATAACCGGCTCCGATACAAAGGATAGTCTTCATGGGGGCGATCCTAACAAAAGTGGCCCTTCCGGCAAACTGTTCTTGGCGGCATCCTGACATTTTGAGACAAACAATCCCTGTGGAAACACTTAACCTTTTGCAGGATCTGGCGATTGTGCTGCTGGTCTCCGGCATGGCGGTCCTGGTCTTCCAGGCTCTCCATCTGCCGCGTGTGGCCGGCTATATCCTCGCGGGCGTCCTGGTCGGCCCGCATACCCCGCTCATTTCCCTGATCACCGACGAGACGAGCATCCGGACACTCGCCGATATCGGGGTGATCTTTCTCATGCTCTCCCTGGGTATGGAGTTCAACCTGCGCCGCCTGTTCAAGGCCGGGTTCTCGGCCCTGGTCACGGCCATCCTGGATGTGACCATCATGGTGTGGCTGGGGTACCGCCTGGGCCAGTGGCTGGGCTGGACTCCGCTTGAAAGCCTCTTTCTGGGTGCCATCATCTGCGACTCATCCACCACCATCCTGGGCCGGGTGATCGAGGAAATGGGGTGGGGCCGGGAAAAATTCGCCGGTCTCGTGTTCAGCATCACCCTGGTGGAGGATCTCCTGGCGGTCATCATGATCGTCCTGCTCAATGGGTTGGTCCTCACCGGTTCGGTCCAGGCCGGGGCGGTAGTCAGCCAGGTATGGCAACTGGGTATTTTCCTGATCGCCGTCATCGTCGGCGGCATGCTGACCCTCCCGCGGTTCCTGAATTACCTGGCGCGAAAGGGCAGCGATGAACTGGTCATCATGACCACCGTGGGAATTTGTTTCGGTATTACCCTCGTGGCCGTGCGCCTCCAACTCAGTCTCGCCCTGGGCGCCGTTCTCGTGGGAGCCATCGCGTCCGAGGCGCGGGGTTACCGCCGCCTGTCCGCCCTGATCGACCCCCTGCGCTACGTCTTCAGCGCCGTCTTTTTCGTGTCCATCGGCCTGATGCTCGATCCGTCCATCATCGTTCACCATGGCGGGGCCATCCTGCTGGTGGCCGGCGCCATCGTGATCGGCAAGTTTTTCAACGGCATGATGGGCACGCTGCTGACCGGCCACGACCTCACCACCTCGGTCCGCACGGGTGCAGGGCTGGCGCAAACCGGCGAGTTCGCCTTCATTATCGCCGCCTTGGGTCTTTCGCTGCACGCCATGGGGGCCCAGGTGTATCAGGTGGGGGTGGCGGCCGCCGTCCTCTCGATCCTGATCAACCCCTACCTCCTGCGGGCCTCCACCCCCCTGGTCGAGTTTCTCAACGCCCGGGCCATCTTCCGCCCGCTGATCAACGGCTTCCAAGCCTACAGCCAGTGGAGCGCCCAGATCCGGAAAGGCATGTCACCCGGCCCGATTCGCCGCGCCGTCCGCCGCTCCATGCTGACCCTCCTGATCAACATCGCCCTGATCGCCGCCATCTTCGGGATCGCCAGCTTCTTCGGACGACATCAGGCGCTCCTGCCGGCGGGATCGGACTGGTCCCGGCCCCTGTTCACCGCCGCCTTATGGCTGACTGCCGTCCTGATCGCGCTCCCGCTCTACGCCGCCAGCATCCGGAAGCTCGATGCGCTCGCCATGCTGCTGGCCGAAATCGGCATCCCCTCCACGGTGGTCGCGGCCTGGGCCCAACCCATGCGCCTGTTTGTGTCCCACGCCATTCTGTTCGGGGGCTGCGTAGGACTGGGACTCATGACCGTGCTCCTGTCCTCCACCATATTGCCTCCCTTTCATACCCTCCTGATCCTGGCGGGCCTGGTGGCGTTGATCACATGGCAGATGTGGCATTGGCTGTCGATCGTCTATTCCCGTGCCCAGAATTCCTTGCGGGCCGTCATGCTCGACACAACACCCCGCGCCGGCGAGACAGACCCGTCCTCCCAAGGCGAGTCCCCGGTTGCCGAACTGCCCGGTCTGGAGATCAAGGCCATGGAAGTCCCCGCGGGGTCCCCGCTGATCGGGCGGCATCTGCGCCAGATCCGGCTCCGCAACCGCACCGGGGCTTCCGTCGTGGGGATCGAACGCGAGGGACGCCAGATCATGAATCCCGCACCAACCACCATCCTGCAGGTCCGCGACCGTCTCTTTCTGATGGGCAGGCCCGAGCAGATTGCCGCCTCCCGGAAACTCCTGACGGAGGGCTGACGTCCTCGTCTACCTTTGCTGTTCCCATTTCCGGCAGCGCCCGCCGCTCCGGCCGAGGGTTTGGCCGCCATCGACGATCTCGATGATTTCACAGCGGTTCGCGCAATCCGCGCACCGGAAGCCGCGCGTCGCAATCTCGTGCTCGCACAAACCGTAGCCGCGGAAGCGGGTGGGGGCCGGGTTGGCTTTCGCCGCGATCAACGCCGCTCCATAGGCGCCCATCACCATACTGTGGCGCGGGATGATCACTTGCGTGTTGAGCGCCTCGTTGAAGGCCCGGCGAATGCCCTGGTTCGCGCTGACCCCGCCCTGCAACACGACCGGCGGCTTGATCTCCTTCCCGGCACAGACGTTGCCCAGGAAATTCCGCACCATGGCGTGGCACAACCCCATCACAATATCATGCTGTGCGTGGCCGGTCTGCTGCTTGTGAATCATGTCGGACTCGGCGAACACCGTGCACCGGCCGGCGATCGTGGTAGGGTCCTGCGAAAGCAGCGCCCGCTCGCTCAATTCCTCGATGGAAAGACTCAGCCGCTTGGCCTGCGAGTCGAGAAAACTGCCCGTGCCGGCGGCGCAGACCAGATTCATCGCAAAATCGACCACCACCCCGTTCCGCACGATCGTGACCTTGCTGTCCTGTCCGCCGATTTCAAAAATGGTCTGGAGGTCCGGGTGCAGCTGCAGGGCCGCCCGCGCATGGGCGCTGATCTCGTTCTTCACGATATCCGCCCCCACCACTGCGCCGATCAACGAACGGGCGCTGCCGGTTGTGCAAACCCCCGCCACCTCAACCGAATCGCCCAGCGCCGCCTGCATCTCCAGGATCGCCCTCTGGACGGAATGAATGGGATGCCCCTCCACGCGCCGGTAGGCCGTGAACAGAACTTCCGCCGCCGGATCGATGACCACCACGTTCGTGCTGATCGACCCGACATCAATGCCCAGGTAACCGGTTGTCTTCATGTTCCGCTCCTCTGCCGATCCCGCAGGATATCCACAAACGCCTCCAGCCGGGTCACCACCCCCACATGGCTGCTGTGCTCGTCAAACGACAACTCCAGCACCGGGATCTTCAAATCCTGACTCACCTTGCGCAGGATCGGACGGACGCTGATTTCCGGCATGCAGCCCGTGGGCGCGATGTGGACCACGCCATCGTAGCCATCCCTGGCGCAAGCCATGGTGTAGGCCACCGACTCGAGGGCGTGCCCCCCCACCACCGATTTGAGGTACGGCCGCGCCAGCCGCATGAGACTGCGACGGGAATCCTTGCTCCACCGGCTGATGTGAAAAATCTTGGCCATCTCGTTCCCGAGCAGAAAGAAATTGCGCACTTCCACGCCCAGGCTCCCCAGCGTTTCCTCCAGATTATGGTTCAGGTACTTGTCCCGCAGCACCGAGGCTTCACCCAGCAGGCCGACCCGGAGTGGTCGCGCATCGGTCCGCACGGGAACCGACTCGAATCGTCCGCGCACGGAGCGGGTCACCGCCAGGATCGATCCCACCGTGCGGGCCTGGTCGAGATCGTTCAGGCAGGTATCCATCACGCGGGTGGTATCGCCGCCGTGGCGCTCCCGGGCGCGGGTGCGCCAGGCCTGTTCCTCGATCCGGTCCACCGCGCGCACCTTGAAAAAGGCCCGCGCCGAACAGCGCAGGAAGGCCGCCGGGGTGGGGTCGAAATGCCGGATGAGCGGCGGTTTAATGCCGTCATAGCCCAGCCCGAAGATATGCAGGTTGAGCCCGCGTTCCTTGAGAATCTTCTGCTGCAGCTCGCGATAGTAACGCAACCGGCAGGTTCCCACGCTGTTGACCATCACCCCGTACTCGACCCCCTCGCGGGCGGCCTGGATGAAGTGACCGAGGGTCGCCTTGAACGGAAGACAGGCAAACTCCGGCGCGGCTTCCGCGCCCAGGGTCATCATCTCGGGCGTGGTGCTCCGGCTGGTCCAGGGGGTCACCCGCAGGCACTCGACGGAGGCCGCCAGCGCGATCGAGTAGTTTCCCATGGGGGGCATGGCCAGTGCAGTCATCTCACCACCTTATTGAGTCCACAAACGCCTCAAGGCGCGTTTCAAGTCCGGCCGGCGCCGTATGTTCGTCCATCACCAGGGCCATATAGGGAATTCCCTTGCCCTTGAGAACCTCGCGATAGAACTCCATGCTGATCGAATCGCAACCGCAATTGAACGAGGTGAGCTGGATCACGGCGGCGCACCGGGATCGATCCAGGGTCGTCAGGTGGTGGTACATCTTGCCGCAGGTGTCCCATTTCAAAGGACCTGCCGGAAACGCGCCTTCCCCGAACGGCGTCAGCTCGACATCGATGTCCAGGAGTTTGAGTTTCAGCAGGATCGGTCCGCTGATGAAGGTGTCATGGAGATGGTAGGGATGGCCGAGCATCAGGATCCGCGCGCGGCCGGGCGGGCCGGACGCCACGGGCGGCTGGCGCGCCGCCCGCATGGCCGCCAGGGCCTGCGTGGCCGCCTGCTGAATCACCTCGTCACGCGCGCCCAGTTGCCGTCCCAATTCCAGCAGGGACCGCTCAAGGGGAACCCGGCCTTCGTCAAGGGTCACGCTCAGCACCTTGACGCGATCCCCGAATTGCGCGGCGGCCGTATCCGGCAGGGCTCCGAGTTTGGGGCAGGCGATGTGGCCCTTGAGCCCTGAAAGAATGCGCGGCACAAACAGCCAGTCCACCCGTCCGATCACCTGCGCCAGATGAGCGTCCAGCAGCTTGAGCGGCAGGCAGTGCTCCGATTCTGAAATGAGGGCGGCCTGTTCCACCGTCCGACTGGTGGACGGTTCCGACACCCGCACCTTCAGGCCCAGTGCCCGGAAGAAGGTCTCCCACAAGGCCGGGTAGTAGAAATAGTAGAGCGCACGCGGAATGCCGATGGTGGGCGTTACCGCCACGTCGCCATCCACCACCGCCTTCAGGTCCCCGAAGGCGGCCGGCCGCAGGTCGCGCAGAATCGCCAGGCTGGCATTCACCGCGGCCTTGGTTGCCATGGGGACTCCGCCGCCATACTCCGCCCACTGTCCCCCCAGCAACAGGCGTTTCACCGGCGTCTCGGTCCGCGCCAGGTACGCATGAATGTTCTTCCGGGTCGGCTTGTGCCCCATGATCGTCCCGTCGCGGTTTCCGGTGTACCGCCAGAACGTCACCGGGGTGGCCACTTCCATCACCTCGACATGCTGCCGGAGCCCGGGAATCAGGGCTTGTTCCACGCGATCCAGCAGCGCGTTCGCGTAGTCCTGTTTCAGGGCGCGATAGGCCTCGCCCCGTTCCAGGCCGGGCCCGGTGCGCCAGTGATTCTCATAGTCCATGGAGACCAGGCACTGGATGAGCAGCGTTCCCTTGCCGGGCGGGGCCAGGGAGGCATCACGCAACGAAGGCGCCAGCACCGTGAAGGCGGATGTCCGGGGGTCGCCAGAGGTCCGCTCCCCGTAAACGCCCGACCCGGCCACAGTCAGGCGGGTCATCGCCTCATTCAGGCCCAACGAGGCGGGGTCGCAATCCAGACCCAGATAGATCGAGAAGCTGGAGGGAAAGAGATCCGCCTCGTGAAGCCGCCGCCGCCAGCGGGCCGGAATACGGGCGCCGGGAATCATCTTCCCGAAAAGGGTCTCAACATCACAGGCCGCCACGACATAGCGGGATTGAACAGCCTGCCCTGTCGCCAGCCGCACCCCGGCGGCCGAACCCTGATCATCGATCACTATTTCTTTGACGGGATGTCCGGTCAGAACCTGTCCGCCCGCCGCAGTGATTTTGCGCCCGAGCCAGGCAATGATCTCGCCGCTACCCCCTTTCGGCGGGGCCTGAAAATCGCCCGTGAAGGCGAAGCCCAGCGGAACGAGAACGGACATCATGGTGTCATCCGAATGAAACAGTTCGAGCAGTTCCCGCGTTTTGAAATACCGTGCCAGCCCTTTTTCCGCCCGGGTGGCCACAATCCGGCGGATCGGCCAGACCCAGCGGGTCATCGCCAACCCATGACTCAGTTTCTCGCGCAGGGTCATGGATTTAACCGACCGCATGCGGCGGTCGAGAAAGAGCATATGGCGCCCCATCTTTTCAGCATCGTCGAACAATGCGGTGAGCCCCTGCTGCTCGTGAGGGAAATCTTGGATCAACCGATCCCGCAACTGGAGAGGATTGGACGTCAGGAGGTAATCGTGGGCGGCATCCTTGTAGCGGTGAATCTGGCGCAACAATGGATAGTCGGGGCAATCCGATCCAATATGCTGGTGAATCTGATACACCAGGCCGCCGGGCCGGCACTGGTTGAGCCACTGGATGGAGGTGTCGAAACGAAAGCCGGCCCGTTCAAAGAAATCCAGATAGCCTCCGGTGCGGGCGGTGGCTTCAAACACTATAACACTTAATCCGGCCTTGGAGAGGAGGGCGGCGGCGGTCATCCCGGCCAGTCCGGCCCCGATCACCACCACATCGCAACGGGAGGGCTCAGCCATCAGGGCCCCCCCCTTGGCGAGACCGGGTGCGTCACGCACTGACACAGCACCGCATCGGCCATCAGATCCTGGCGGTCGAAAAAGGGCCGGGCCGGAACGTGAAAGCCTACGCGTTGCGCTTCTTCAACCAGGATGTGCAGATAGTCGGTCATATGCCGCGCCGTGTAGGGGTTGACATCGTGGAAGTTCAGCACCACATCCACCGGTTCATCAGGTGACACACGGGTTACACTCTGCCGGTAGAGGGTGGTCAATCCTTCCCGGATATGGCTGCGCCGCCGGAGGCTGCCGTTATAGCCGTAGATCACTCCGTCCCGCGCGCGGATATCCGCCATCAGCATGTGCAAGCCGAGTTCCTTGTAGATCCGCCGGGTGGTCAGATTGCAGGCGCCGAACGGGGGGCGGATGAAAAAAGGGTCCGCCCCTGTGATCTCCCGCAGAAGGGACTTGGCGTCCAGAAGGGAGCGGACCAGTTCATTGGTGGAGACCTGCGTGTGATCAATATGCCCGCGCAGGGAGGTGCTGTGCAACCCGAGGAGGTGGCCCTCCGCATGGATGCGGCGCATCACGTCACGGCCCTGGGGCGTCCCGCCGCCGCGCGGGTGTCCGGTCTGGACAAAGAAGAGGGCCTTGATGCCGGGCTGGAGAGCGTTGGTGGCGAGCTGGTCGAGAATCTGGAGGGTGGGGTTGGGCTCCTTGATGCTCGGTCCGTCATCGAAGGTCAGCAGAAACCGGATGGAAGGAGGATCTGCGGGCGGGGTGGGGGGCACGGAGCGACAGGAGACCAGCAGAGGCAGAAGAACCGCCGGCACGAAAATATACAGCAGCGCCTTGGCTGCGGCTTGATTATCCACCATAACAATACCCGATATCATTTAGCACGGATGGCCTTATGGGACGCCAGTGTTTTTGTTTGCCTCCCCAAAACGGCGAGGATTCAGAATTCGAGCCCCCTTGTATTCGGAGATGACCGGGTATTCAGGCGACCGCTTCTTTGAGTTTTTCTGTGCGCGGGCTGCCTCGCGCATCGCCTCAGAAAGCCGTGGTTGCCGGACTAGGATTCGAACCTAGACAAGCAGATTCAGAATCTGCTGTGCTACCATTACACCATCCGGCAGAGAAAGGCTTTCCAAGAGCATCAAAACGGGGCGTAGAATAATGGAAACCCGACCAGAATGGCAAGCCCGCAAAAACCATTTGACTCCCGGTGTTTGATGGGTAACCCTCAAACCCGGTAATTGAAACACGAGGGGCGGCATGAAAATCGGAATCATCGGGGCGGGGCATGCGGGTGTGGAAGCGGCACGGGTGGCGGCGGCGGCCGGAGCTGAAGTCACCCTTTTTTCCAATGAGTCCGTCCTGCCTTATTTCCGCCCGCGCCTGGTGGCCCTCGCCTTTGGCCAGACCGCTCCCGACAGCCTCGGCATCAAACCGGCCGGGTGGTACTCCGATAACCACATCGATCTGATTCTGGACGCCGAGGTATCCGCACTGGATGCCGCCACACGCACGGTCACGGTTCACGGGGCAAAGCGGACCTTTGATGGACTCATCCTGACGACGGGGTCCAAGCCGGTACAGCCTCCCTTTGTTTCAACCTTGCGCGGCTCGCGGGTGCTGCCGCTGTGGGATATGGCCCATGCACTGATGATCCGGGACAAGCTGGTCAAGGCCGGCCATTGCGCGGTTGTCGGCGGCGGGATCCTGGGTATCGAAGCGGCACTGCGGGCGAGGGAGATCGGCATGTCCGTGACCCTGATCGAGCGGGTCGGACGCCTGATGCCTTCGCAGTTCGGGGCCCGCGCCTCGGACGTCCTCCGGAAACAGCTTGAGGACAAGGGGGTGGAGGTGCGGCTGGCCCGCTCGGTGACGCAGGCGGAAACGACCGAGTCACACGTGGATATTCATCTCGACGATGGCTCCGTCCTGTCGGCGGCGTTCTGCCTGGTGTCGATTGGAACCCGTCCTTATGCTGGACTGGCCTCGGCCGGGGGAATCGCCCTCCGGCGCGGGGTAATGGTGGACCCCACGCTGAAAACATCAGCGCCCAACCTTTATGCGGCGGGTGATGTCATCGAGTTTGAGGGCGTCAGCCGTTCGTCGGTGCGCGAAGCCACGGCACAGGGAAAGCTGGCCGGTGAAAATGTGGTGGCCGCGTTGCAGGGTAAAGAAGGCACACGGTTTGAACCGCTGTTGCTGCCGCTGACGTTCAAGGCTGGTGATTTTGAACTGTGCGCGCTGGGGGCACCCGGCGGGGAGGGGCTCGAAGAGCAGGTACTCGATGTGCCCGTGGAATCCGCGTTCCGCGCCCTGATCCGCCATCAGGGCGCCCTGGTCGGAGTCCAGATGGTCGGCACTCGTGCCGGCCTGGATGACTTTGCGCGTCAGGTTGTACGGATGAACAAGCCTGCCCCGTGACTCAACCCTTCAACAATCCGATGTTCCGTCCCCCGGCCGAAGCGGACAGCCTGATCCTGCAGGTGGATCAGGGTTGCCCCTACAACCGCTGCACCTTCTGCGGCATGTACCGGCGGGTGCCCTACCGACGCCAGACCCTCCCGGCCATCCAGCTTATGATAGCCGCCGAAGCGCGCCGGGCGCCGGACACCCGGCGGGTGTTTCTGGCCGATGGCGACGTGATGCGCCGCCCCTTTGATGAATTGCAGGCGATCCTCCTCCTGCTGAACAAGCACTTTCCTGCGCTCGCGCGGGTCAATCTCTACGCCACCGGCGGGGCCATCCAATCCAAAAGCGACGCCGAGCTTCAGTCCTTGCGGGAGTTGAAACTCCACACCCTGTACCTCGGGCTGGAAAGCGGTGACGAGGCGACCCTGCAGGCGGTGCGGAAGGGCGAAACCGCCGCCGGGATGATCGAGGGCGGACGCCGAGCCCAGGCGAACGGCTTGAGGGTTTCGGTCATGATCCTGCTGGGCCTCGGCGGGAAAATCCGGAGCCAGGAACACGCCCGGGCAACTGCGATCGCACTTAATGCGATGCAACCGCGGCTGCTCTCCGCGTTGCGGGTCGTTCCGGTTCCCGGCACCGAACTTCAGGCCGACGTCACCGCCGGCCGGTTTCTCCCGGTCACGGAGCGGCAAACGGTTGAGGAATTACGCCTGATGGTTCAAGGGCTGACATTGACCAACACGGTTTTCCGAGCCAACCACAGCTCCAACGTCATTCCCCTGGAAGCGCGGCTTCCCCGCGATCAGGCCCGTTTGCTGGCCCAGCTCGACCGGTTGCTCGCCTCCGGCCATCTCGACGCCGAATCCCCCGGCGAGCAGCCCTTGTGGTTGTAGTCCGGTCAGACCTCGCCCTCGCGACTCTCCCAGACACGGAGCCCGAAGCGGCTGAGATACGTCGGGATCACGGCCACTCCATCGCCCAAGGCCTCAATGGCCTGGCACATGCGGCGCTGATCAGGCCGGGAGGAGCCTCCCAGAATCGTGACGGAGCCGCCGTCCCCTCCGGCGCCATTAACTTTCCAGCCGATGGCGGAATGGGCCCGGGCCACCTCAATCACACGCTGCGCGGTGGGGGACACCAACGCCGGGTGAAGCGCCAATTGTGCATCCTGGTTGGCAATCATCGCCTTCCCAAACGCCTGGAAATCCCCGGCAAAGAGCGCATCACGCCCGGCCACGGCCGGTCGGCGCAACGCCTCGAGTTTCGGGGCCGAGGCCCCCGCCGCCTCCAGATCACGGATCACCATGCGGTGAACGTCGGAGGACTTGTGTGAGCGTCCCAGGTAAACCAGCGTCA
Source organism: PVC group bacterium (assembly GCA_945870225.1). Taxonomy (GTDB): domain Bacteria; phylum Verrucomicrobiota; class Kiritimatiellia; order CAIKKV01; family CAITUY01; genus CAMBRF01. Next base: position 52,585 of record CAMBRF010000022.1, read on the forward strand.
GACGGGACTCCAGTTCCCACCACACCGTGTTCGGAATCTGGATCGAGGAGACGGAGGCGTGCGGATAACGGGTCATCTGAATGTACGAGATCCCGCCATAGGCTGCGCAGAGCTGGTCTTGAATGCCGCTTTGCAACTTGAGGTAGGTGGACTCGACTTCGTGCGCCTTTGCGGCGACTTCATAAGGTGCCAGACGCCCGGGCGTCAACAGGTCCAGCGCACCGATGAGCGCCACGGCCACGGAGGCCGAGGTCCCCGTCGAGGAGCCGCCGGGCACACCGGAATAGAGCGACACCTCAATGTCGAGTCCGGCGGGAACATGCATCGCATCAACACAGGCTTCCAGCAGCGGATGACGGTCATAAACGACGTTGGACGGGTCGATGACATAGCGATCCCCGTAGTTCTCGGCGTTGATCGTGAGACGGCTGCGAGACGCCAGGCTGGGCGCCACGGTCATCTGACATTGCACATAAGGATAAACACCCAGATTGAGCACAACCCCATGTTCTGCAAACCAGGTGTCGGTCCATCCCCCCAAATCACAGATACGGATCGGGGCCACGGCATTGATGATTCGGGTCTTCATGGCTGTGAACATAGCGCGGAGACGTTTTCTTGTCGACAGCCAGATTCATACCCTACGAATTCAATCAATCACATTTGATTCCTATTGGGTCAAGAGGCGGAGATTCAAACATGGATGAACAGGATAGACAGGATGGAAAAAGGCGGAGTATTTTCATTTCAGCTTATCCTGCGCATCCTGTGTATCCCTGTTAGAAATTCGGATTTTGGCTTCGTCTGTGCCGGGTTTGGGGAGGACAAAAAAAGGACCGCGGCCGAAGCCGCGGTCTTACTTCGAGGAATTGCCTCCTCCGGCTCCCCAGTCGGCCAGTAGTTCGGATCCTGTATGCACCCTTGAGTGCGATCCCTGATCCAACCAACCTCAGGTCAATATGAATATTAAGCAGGGGACATGCCAATACGTCTGTCCCCGTGTCTTTGACAAAACCTTTACATCTGCATGGCGTTACGCTGAAGAAATGCCTGTTTACAGGGAAACGCCCGCGAGAAGACAGGCGCGAACTGTTCCTCTGATCTGTCTCACTTTCTCAAAGCGCGAATCAGATGTCTCAAACTGAACCCTCCGTCTCGGCCCGGCTTCATATTGGATACACTTGACCAACGCCGGTCTCCGGTGTTATTCGATTCAGTCCTCCGGACGGAAGAGGATATCGCCGGCCCACACAGCAGAAGGAGATGGAATGAAAATGGAATTACGCAAGAATCACCTGTATGCCCTGCTTGTTCCCACCAGCATGGGCGTTCGCATTACCCCGATGAACGGCCAGCCGGTGCATTGCAGCAGCACCTTTACCCTGCAGGCCACCAGCGCCGAATCGAATGTGGCGAGTATCGCCTCTTATCTGGGCCTGCCGGTCAAGATCCTCACCACCTTCGTCAAGGGCAGCCCGGTCGCCCAGATCATCAAGGATAACCTGGCCAGCCGGCA
>CAMBRF010000023.1 GCA_945870225.1 PVC group bacterium
GTTTTACTGGCGGGAGCGACGGGACTCGAACCCGCAACAACCAGATCGACAGTCTGGGACTCTAACCAATTGAGCTACGCCCCCGTAAAACGAGCGCGCATCATGAATGAACTCTCTCAATGTTTCAACAAAAAAAGAGGATCCGATTCAGATTCTTTGACGGCAGCCCCGCGCGCCCCACTCTCTCAACAACACCCTGCCCGCTGAACCTCAGCCAGTGAGGGAGCCCTTCTCAAACAGTCCGACCACGTCATGAAATGACGACATCGTGAAAGCAGGGCTCTCCGCGCCCGGATTCCCATAGCCGTAACTCAGGAAAATGCACTGGGCACCAGCCCGCCGCCCGGACTCCAAATCCGTGTGATTGTCACCTATCATCCAGGTGTCTCCGGGCGCAAACCCCGTTGCTTTCATCATGATCTGAAGCATTTCAGGATGCGGCTTGAGGTGGGGGGTACTCCCACCCCCCATCACCTGCGCAAAGAGTGGCCTGATTTTAAAGTGCTGAAGAATCCGTTCACAGGCGTCCACCGGCTTATTGGTCCCGACCGCCAGCACATGCCCGAGCTCGCGCAACCGGTGCAACCCCTCCCAGACACCCGGATAAAGGACAGTCTCATCAAGCAGATGCTCCCGATAGAGCGGCGCCTGAACCCGCATCGCCTCGTCAATATCGATAGTCGTCCCTTGCACGGCCCGCGTGACCAGAAGACGCACACCGTCCCCTACATATCCCGTCACCGTCTCCACCGACAGCGGCGGCAGACCAAAGGAGCGGCGCATCAGATTCACCGCCGTGGCCAGGTCCCGGCACGAATCGACGAGGGTGCCATCGAGATCAAAAATCAGCAATTGGGGTTTAGGTCTCATAAGCTTTCCGAAACAAGTTCTTATCTTGCGATCCTGAACATCCAGTCCATTCAGCTAAATCCGGTTTTTGGCTTTTGCCATACTTGCGTTACCATCCATGTGTGCTAATATAACGAATGAAGTCTCTGGGGGCGATATGGTTTCGACGTGTTGGTTGAAGCTCCAGTGGCGCGCCGAGGACCCCGGTTGGCCTCGTAAATCTACCGGGAAAAACATAAACGCGAACGAAGAGCTCGCTCTCGCGGCCTAAGTGGCCGTGACGTCTCCCCGCCAACACCTGCTAGGCGGACGAGGCGACAATAGCAGGTTAGCGGTTGTGCTGGGTGTCCGGGTACGATCGCGAAGATTAAAAAACACGGTTAAGTCCGCAAGGATGAGATCGCGGCGTGGACGCTGGTTATGTCAGTAGCCTGCCGGTTGACAGCTGCCATAACGAGAACTTAATAATCGGATACGCGCGTAGATGCTGTTGTGACTCCATCGCGGACGGGAGTTCGATTCTCCCCGCCTCCACCATTTTTTATTTGTTACCGTTGCGATGCAGCGGGATCTGGCTTGGCTCCGGCACCCTAAACAGGCCATTAAAGGACCCCTCCAACGGGAATCGCATGGAACGGCCTATCAGCATCAGGCCCACCCCGACCGCAATGTGAACGGTCACAAGCGGAGGCACCGAATAGAGGCCCCAGGGCGTCGCAAAGAACGGAGTCACCAGCGCCACTAATCCGGCCACCTGAGGGGCCCGCCCCTCCTGCCTGATCAAGAACAGAATCACCGGCAACAACGGCGCCACCGAGTATATCCAGGCAATCGGCAACAGCGCCACCGTCAGGTACATGCCCAACATCCACAATTTCAGCGGAGGCGCCGACTCTCTCCATGACAGCAAACAATCACGATTGGCCGATACCACCAAACTGAGGAAGAGCAGCACGCCTATCACCCCGGGCCACCCTCCAACGCGATACGCTGTTCCCGGCAAAGAGGAGTTATCCTGTCGCAGAATCGTCTCCACCGACGTCAACCGGTTTACCTCGGCATACCGGGACAGACAGTCCGGGGCGATCCACACCAGAATCAACAGCGATACCGCTCCAACCGCCGAAAAACCCAGAATGGCCCGCCATAACCTGTTCCGCAGGAAGAGGATAATCAGCAATCCCGGAAACAGTTTGGTCATCGCGGCCAGACCAATACCCACCCCGCTCCAAAACGGCCGTTCTCGTGCCAAGGTATAGGCGGCCGTGATCCCGAACAGCCAGATCATCGTCATCTGGCCAAGTGAGGTCGCGATGGGTGGCCAGAACACGGCAAGCGGCGTGACCCCCAGCGCAACGAATCGGCGCAACCCCATGGCGCGGAAGGATAAATAGAGGAGCCCCAACATCAGCCAGGCCCAGATACCAGAGGCCAAACCCCACGGCAGATGGGCGACAGGCGCGACCAGCAGGTACGCCGTCGGCGGATGGGTGCTAGGGCGTCGGACATTCCAGTTAATCCCCAAGCTACGCATCGCAGGGCCGAGGATCGGATAGGGATCGCTCTTCGCGACCATGGCCCTGTATCCAACGATATCCGACGCCAGATCGTTGTAAGCTGCCTGACCTTTCAGCGTCAAAGAGGCCTGCCGAATCGTTCCGCGATAGCATTGAACATCAAAAGCGCCCGGCCACGACAAGAGCAGCAGCAGGAATAGAAGTCCCAACACCAAAATCGCATAATCACTTCTCCGGGTCTCATCTGCCGGACACTTGGGTTCAAGTTCGCCCATCAAATCACCTTTTCATTATTTGCACCGGAATCGCATCTCGTCCCCTCCGCGTGAAACTAGGCTGAATGCATAACCTTTTCAAGGAAAGACTGCCCGGGTAGCGGGTGAGTGACAAGCCGGGCATGATTCGGGTTGTTCAAAGCCGCCTGCTCTACTATAACGATGCCTTACAAATTCCTCTTTAGGATTCATCTCCATCGATAAACGAGCAGAGGCCAAGCACATGAGTCAGCTGAAATCTCAAGACTCCTGGAGGGAAAGACGGCCGCTCCTGATCATCGTGGCCGCTTTTCTTGCCTGGGGAGGCTGGTATATCTGGAACACTAGTTTTCCAATCAACGGCAAGCGGTTTTTCTGCCTGTTCGATGACGCCATGATCTCCATGCGTTATGCGCAGACCTTCGCGCACGGACAAGGCCTGGTCTGGTACCCGGGAGCCGAGCGGGTGGAGGGATTCACCAATCCGCTCTGGACCTTGCTCATGGCGGCGGTCCACCTTCTTGGCCTGCCCCAGAACCTGACCAGCCTGTCCGTTCAACTCATGGGCCTCGCCTTGCTGGCGATGAATCTGGCATGCGTCTACAAGATCTCACGACGTCTATCAGACAACTCCACGCTATGCGCCATCGCGGCCACGCTGCTGACGGCGTTCTACCTCCCCCTTAACACATGGGGACTGCAAGGCATGGAAGTCTCTCTGATCACGCTCCTGATCAACGCTTCGATCCTTCTGATCCTCGAACGAATCGATACCCCGAAAAGCCTTTGGGGCGTTTTCGCCCTGCTCGGCATGGCTGTTCTCACCCGACCTGACGGAGTCATTCCCTACGTGGCCGTCCTGCTTTTCATGGCCGTCTTCGCAAACCCGAACAGAATCCGCCGCCTCTTTCTTGGCTTTTCTTTTCTGGCCAGCCTTTTGTTGGGGCTCACTCTGCTCCGTTTCCTCTACTACCATGACCTGCTGCCCAACACCTACTACCTTAAAATGACAGGCTTCCCCGCCTTGCTGAGGATTACCAGAGGTTGGCACATGCTTACCAACACCATCGAAGCAATGGGCCTGGGGTTCGTTGCCGCCATGGGGGTCTTCACCACCCTGCATATCCGCCGCAAAGAAATCTTCCTGCTGGGCGCGGTCCTGGCAGCCCAGGCGGCGTACTCCGTCTATGTGGGCGGTGATGCGTGGGAATGGTTTGGTCCGAGCTATCCAAACCGTTATCTCTGCGTGGCCATGCCCGGTTTCTTTATTCTTTTCACGCTGGCCGCCAAGTGGCTGCTGATCGATTCATTTCCAGTCATGTCATTGAGCCTTTCCTCCTTCACGCGTGTCTTGCGCCAGTTCGTGTTTATCCTGCTCATCGGGCTCGCGTGGTTAAGTTTTCACGGCGCCAACACCCCGAGGGGAATGAATAGATTTTTGGAGAACATGCGGGTCGAACGCGGCACCCCTCTGCATGTCATGTACAATTCCTTCAATGTGCTGGCGGCCCTCTGGCTTCGCGAAACCTGCCCACCGGATACTGCCGTGGCCGTCCGATGGGCAGGATCGTCACCCTATTTCTCCGGCTTCCCGACGATCGACATGCTTGGAAAATGCGACCGGCGGATTGCCCATATGAAGGTTCCCGGAACCGACTGGCGGAATTTTTATCCGGGCCACATTAAGTTTGATCTTTCCTACTCCATGGACCAGCTGAAGCCTGATGTGGTCTTGCCCTACACATGGACCACTCCCTATAAGGGCTATGTCAAGGTCGGGAGCATCGACGAGTTGAGCCTCTACGTCCGACAGGACCGGACTGATCTGGTGCAGGCCATACAAACCCGGTCAGAGGCCGCCACTGCCTCGTACTTGAGCTTGTGCTCGTACTGGCACCGCCTTCCTCAGCCGACCCAGCGCTGACGATCGGCCCGCTGGCGTACAGCCCAAATCGCAATGGACGTCTCGCCCTTCGTGCCGCACGCCCTTCCGCCTGTTTATTATCATTCCTGCGACGAAACTCTTCAGCCAAAGCCGGTTTGCTCCCTAAAATCCACTTGGCCCATTACCTGCTATTACATCTTTTGCTGGTACAGGGGGATTTGGGCGTTGAACCAAACTTGCGGAGTTTCACTAATGAATACAGTCGGTTTTTTGCGTCGGCGTTGCTCACAACCCATGGTAATCCAATATCGCCGTTGGCTTGTTGTTACCCTATCCTGCGCCTTGGCACCATTCGCACTGGCACAGTCCGTCAACTATGTTTCCAAACCGGCCGGCATAACCCGCCTCGCTGTATTTCCCGGTCAGACCTTGGTTTCTATTCCGTTCAGGCCCTTCGCGCCTGCCCTGAATGAAGTCCTGCGGGATCAATTAACAGGCGGAACAACGGCGACGAACGGGGATGGTATTCTCAAATGGGATCCCGTCTCACAGGTCTATCTCACCGCGTTCAAAGCCGCCGGAACCGGCGATACTTCGCGTGACGGAAATTGGTTCTCCCCCTCCACTGGATGGGCGCCGTCCGCCTTGACCCTGAATCCCGGCGAGGGTTTTTGGATAGCCAACCGCCAGACTACGGCTCAGACCGTATATTTCTGCGGCAGCATCGCGGCGGACGCCACCATCAGCATAACCCTTCGCAGTGGGCTGAATCTTGTAAGTTATCCCTTTAGCGCCGTGATCCCACTCAGCAAAACCCAATTAGCCAAAAATGGCGCTCATGGCGACCGAACCACCAGTACCGCGGACAGTCTCAATGATCCCGCCCTGGCGGAAACGTTCTGGCTGCTCCAACAGGGGAAATCAAGAACCCTCACATGGTGCACGGCGGCCGGACTCGCCACCGCCAAGGAACTGACCCCCACCCACGGTTACTGGTTCCAGCACAAGACCAGCGCCTCGTTCACCTGGAAAGAATCCCGGCCTTATGCCTACCCCTTCGTCGCCAGTAGCGCCGCTCCCCAGATTTTAAACATGAGAGCAGCCAACGGAGCGTCGACCATCACGTTAGACACAAGCGCCTGTTCCAATGGAACGCTTGAGATCTACTACAAGGATTTCAGAGCCACCGACACCTTCTCCGGCACTAACGGCTGGCAGATCGCCGCACAAAATATCCCCCTGCAGGGGCAAACCCGCTACAGCTGGAGCGACTCCGGAACGACCAACCGTAAGCCGGTCTCCCAAGTTGCGACCCGCATCTATCTGGCCGCCCGGGGCGATGTGGACAGCGATCATGATGGTCTTCCTGACGCACGGGAAACCTTCGTGCTGGGCACTGATCCGCTCGTTTACAATGGCGTGCCCCCTCCCCTTCCGTCCTCCGGCACCAAGCAGAAAGCCCTGAGAGTTGGCCCGGGCGACTATTACGGCGGCGTCTATACAGGGCTCGGCACTGACGGCGTGGCCGACCTGATCATACGAACCGCCTCCTCATGGGGCTGCAACGCCATCTATGTGCACGCCTTCACCGAGACCTACGGCACCTACTGGGCAAATCCACGCACCCCCTATCTTGCCGCCGAAGGCGGACACGGAAAAAATGACATCCTGCGCAAATTGATCGCCCGAGCCCAACCGCGCGGGATCAAGGTCATCGCTTATGTTGAACTCAACCGCATGAAACCCGCATGGGACGCCAACCCCTCATGGCGCGAAAAGGCAGCCAATGGCTCTGACTTCAAAACTAGCCACTACCTGCTCTCCGTCTACAACACGAACGTGGTCGCATGGACCCGGAGCGTGGTCTCGGAATTGCTGGATCTCGGCGTGGATGGAGTCGATCTGGCTGAATCCGATTTTCTGGCTTGGGGAAAGGATGCCACCTATGACGCCGCCGCCAACAGCCGGTTTTTCGCCGACTATCCGACGGGCACCCTCGGGGATGCCAACTGGGTCGCCTTGCGGAAACAAGTCCTCACCGACTGGTACGCCGACATTGGCCGCCTCATTCATGCCCGCGGTAAGTCCTTCCACATAACCTACACTTGGACCGCAGGCTCAAACGGTCAGTTGTGGGATGAGGCCTATCTGGCCGACGCAACCGGTTTCAGCTTCAATCGTCTCTTGAATCTTCCCGCCGACGCCCGGCCGGACTGGATCGTGGCGGAACTTATCTGGCAGGCCCAGGCGGCAAAATACGGCGGAACTATTTTTAACGCAGCCTGGACCGCCTCGGCCTCCTCCCAATTCATGACGTTTGTTGCGGGCCGCGCCAAGGCCTGTACTCATGCCGAAGCGGGCCCCTTTATTGGCACATACTCGGTAACACCCACCCCGGCTGATATTGAAACCAGCCTCAGAGGGGGACTCGCCTATGCCGATGGCGCTGATCTTTACGATCACGACACAATCTACCGGACACCCTTCACAGTAAACGGGGTTACCACCAACTGGGGGACAGCAGCCCTCTCCAACGCCTACACCGCCATTACCTCCCCGTAACTAGGACAGCGTTTCAGAAAACGGCAGAGGATCCGGCCCTATCGTCACGGTCCTTGCTCCTCCCCGGCAGTCAAACGCCGTCGGGCGCCACCCAAACGCCAAAATGCCGGTTTGATATTCTGCGGAGGCCTGATACGATCCGCCAACAATCCGGTCGACAATCGCCGGACAGAGGAGCGACACACATGAAGACTGCCACGAATCGAGGATGGATCGTTACCCTTGCCGCCCTGAGTATCAACCTGATTCTGGGCGCGCTGTATGCGTGGGGCGTTATCGGGAAAGCCCTGGTCATGCAATGGCAGTGGACCAAAACCCAGGCGGCGCTTCCGTTCACCGTTTCCACCGGCGCCTTTGCCCTCACAATGGTGTTTGCCGGCCGCCTGCAGGATCGGATCGGACCACGCACCGTAGCCATGGCGGGCGGACTCATGTTCGGGCTGGGATTGATTGCTTCATCGTTTGTCACCACACCAACAGGAATGCTGATGACGTTCGGAGTCCTGGGTGGCATCGGGATCGGCTTGTGTTACTCCGCCACGACTCCGCCCGCCATCAAATGGTTCCCGGCGGCACGCAAAGGCGTGATCACCGGTATCGTGGTGAGCGGCGTCGGGGTGGCCGCCGTCTATGTCTCGCCCTTGACCCAGTTCCTCCTGAAAACCACAACCATTCCCAGAACCTTCTTGATCCTGGGAATCGGGGCGGTCGTTCTGATCCTCATTCTATCCCGGTTTCTCACCAATCCGCCGGCCGGCTTCATACCGGTGGCGACCGCTCCGACCGGCACAACGCCCGCCAAGACCGTCACCTCACGTCGCGACCTCGATTGGAACGAAATGCTCAAAAGCCGCCAGTTCTATCAGTTGTGGGTGATGCTCGCGCTGGCGGCATCCGCAGGATTGATGATTATTGCCCACGTGGCCATCATTGCTCAAAAGCAGGCCAATTGGAAGTGGGGCTTCGTTCCGGTGGCGATGCTGGCCATCTTCAACACGCTGGGCCGATTGGTCAGCGGATTTCTTTCGGACCGCATTGGCCGCCCGCGGACCATGGTCGTGGCCTTCGTCCTGCAGGCCCTCAATATGATGGCTTTTGTTCACTATACCAGTCCTGCCTTGCTGGTGTTCGGTTCTGCGTTTGCCGGACTCTGTTACGGCACCATCTTCACACTCATGCCCGCGGCCACAGCTGATTTTTACGGAGTGCGACATCTCGGGGTAAACTATGGCCTGGTGTTCACGGCTTTTGGCGTGGCAGGGGTAACAGGGCCGATCCTCGGGGGGAAAATCTGCGACATCACCGGGTCTTATGCGATGTCCTACTCACTCTCCGCAGTCATGCTTCTGGTGGCGGCTTTACTAGCGCTGACAACCCGCGCACCTCGAAACGCAACGGCGGGATAATATAGCCGCTGACCGGACTTACCTGCCGCGCCGGGGAAGAAACTGGCCCGCCAGGATCACCATCAGACCCATACCGGTTCTCCCCATCGCCAGCAGAACCAGTCCAGCCGCCATGAAGAGAACCCAGCAGGCAAACTGATACCCAGGCACGGGGAATGCCGCCAGCACCAGACAGAGAACCGCATTGGCATATCCACAAAAAAGAAGAAGACCCTGATGGCGGCCTTTACCTCCGTCCACATCCACCGTTTCACCGACAGATCCATTCAGGGATGATATCCGGAGTTCTCCTTAAAGATCGATGATCGGACCTTTGCCGGGCGGTGGCCTGTTGATCGGCCTGGGGCCATTTTGAACGTCCGGTCTCGGGTCCACCCTGACCCGCCGGGTCCGGGCGGGTTTGCCGAGGAACACACTCAAGAGACTGATGATCAGCGAGGCCCCTATCGCCGGCCAGAAACCGTCCACATGAAAACCCTTCACCAGTCTGGCCGACAACATGAGCAACAAGGCGTTGATGAAGAGCAGAAACAACCCTAAGGTCACAACGACAAACGGCATCGCCAGCAGCACCAGCAGGGGCTTGACCAGGCTGTTCAGCAAACCCAATACCAATGCGGCCGCCAGCAGACTCTGCACGTCATCATAGCGCACCCCGGAAATGACGTTGGCCGCTGCCCATACCGCGATAGTCAGCATCAACCAGCGCATCCCCAGGCCCCGCAACCGCCCGCTTCCCGGATCGACGCCCTCAGGATTCATCGCCCCCCACCCTTCTCGCCTGCTTCTTCTGCCCGTGCAACCGCTTACCATCCAACATACGCTCTTTCTGCCGTCGCGAGCGTCGCCGTTTCTGCCGCCGGATTTTCTCCGTGGCCTGCTGCCGCGCCGTTTTGAGCCCCGTGATCCGGGCCTCCAGCCGATCGCATAACTCGCGCCGCGCGAAAAGCCGGTTCAATTCCCGCGACCGTTCCCGCTGGCACTTCACCTCGATACCCGACGGCACATGGCGCAAGTAGACGCACGACGAGGTCTTGTTGACCTTCTGCCCCCCCGCCCCGGCACCGAGAATAAACTTCTCCACCAGATCCGATTCGCGCACGCCCAGTTTGGCCATGCGCGCCTCCAGCGCCTGTTTTTTCTCAGCCGTTATGTACTGATCTGACATGGTCAACCCGCGAAGGCCGCTTCGACAATCTCGAGGAATATATGCAGCAAAACCTGATGCGCTTCCTGAATGCGCGCCGTTTCCGTCCCGGGGACAATGATTTCCCAGGTCCCCCGGCCGGCCAGTTTCCCGCCATCCTGCCCCAGCAGGCAGAGGGTTTTCATCCCCTTGGCGTGCGCGGCTTCCAGGGCCAGCACCAGATTTGCGGCGCGCCCGCTCGTGCTGAACAACACCAACACGTCGCCCGCCTTCCCCAATCCTTCAATCTGCCGGCTGAATATCCGGTCAAACCCGAAATCGTTCCCGATACAGGTCAGCGCCGTGCTGTCGGCCACAAGCGCCACCGCCGGAAGCGACGGCCGGTTCGTCCGGAATCGGCCTACCAGTTCTTCCGACATGTGCAACGCCTCGGCGGCACTTCCGCCATTCCCGGCGGTCAGGATCTTGCCCCCCGCCCTGAGCGTCAGGACCAGTTCCTGCCCCACCCCGGCAATGCGGTCGGCACAGCGGGTCAGATCCTCAATCGTCCGGGCACTGTTGCGTAGACTGGTCTTAACATCCTGTTCCATATTCATAGGTATTCCTTCCCAAACCTGAAAGTTGGAGCATCCTAGCCGGAATCCGGTGTCGATGCACGTTGATAAAACCTTTCCTATTCCGTTTTGAGACCGCCTCATGTAGACTACTGCCCGCGAAAGGAGACACAGCGATGCAGGGAAATAAACTGTTGTGGGTCGTGAGTGGTTTGCTCGTATCGGCGGCCGTGGCCTTCGGCGCAACGGCCACCATCATGAGCGTGCAGGTGCGCAAGGCGGAAATCCGGGACACCCCCTCTTTCCTCGGCAAAGTCACATCAGGGCTCGCCTATGGGGATAAAGTGACCGTCGGTCAGCCGCAGGGAGCCTGGATGCGGGTCACCGCCGCCGGCCAGTCGGGCTGGATTCATTCCTCCGCCCTGACCACCAAGAATATCGTGATGAAGGCGGGCGACGGCGCCCAGACTTCCGCCTCCTCCGGCGAGATGGCGCTCGCGGGCAAAGGGTTTAATTCGGATGTGGAATCCAAATTTAAAGCCAATCATAAGGACATCGATTTCGCGCCCGTGGATCGAATGGAAAAAATCAAGATCTCCACGTCAGCCCTCCAGAAGTTCGCCGTCACCGGCGGATTGAAGATGTCGGAAGGAGGCGCCCCATGAACAAGATCCTGACACCCCTCCTCCTCTGCGCCTGCCTGATGATCGCCGGTTGCGGAACGCTCAGCAAGGTTACTGAACTGGGGACAGCCGCCGCCGTCGCCGCAGGAGCCATCTCAACCGATCAGGCCCAGTCCATCAATAAAAGTGCCCAAGCCGTTGGCAAGGTGTTCGAAAGCATTACCCCTGAGCAGGAGTATTATATCGGGCGTACGGTGGCTGCCACCATCTTGTCGCAGAACAAGCCTTTCGACAATCAGGCGACCACGGAATACCTGAACACCATAGGCCAGTATCTGGCGCTATGCTCAGATCGTCCGGAGACCTTCGGTGGCTATCACTTCCTGATCATGGATACTGATGAAATCAATGCCTTTGCCGCACCGGGTGGACTCATCCTCGTGTCGCGCGGGATGTTGAAGTGCTGCCGGACCGAGGAGGCAGTGGCCGCCGTTCTGGCCCACGAGATCGCCCATGTGGTGAACAACCACGGCCTCCAAGCCATCAGCAAAAGCCGCCTGACCTCCGCCGCGACCGTTTTAGCAACGGAATCGGCCAAGAACCTGGGCGGCAAGGAACTCGCCGAGCTGACGAAAACCTTTGAGGATTCGATCTCCGACATTACCGCCACCATGGTCAATAACGGCTATTCCCGTCAATTCGAGACCCAGGCCGACAAGGGTGCCGTCGCCATCCTGCAACGCGGCGGTTATGATCCGCGCGGCTTGATCGCCATGCTCACGGAGATGAGCCAGCATCTCAAGCCGGGCGGCAAGGATTTTGCCAAAACTCACCCGGACCCGAAGGTTCGGATTTCGGATGTGCAACAAATGATCGGGACCGCCCCGGCTCCGGCTCCCGCTCCGGCCCGCTCTCAGCGGTTCGCCAGCGTCATGAAAGGCGTTTGAGCCTGATGTCATGCTAAAACGCATCCTCCAAGGACTCGGAATTGGCGTGGCGGCCGCCATCGTGGCCCTCGCTGTATGGCAGTTGCAGCCACGCTGGATGGTCCGCGCCGAGGCCGTAACCTGGGACTGGCGAGTTAATTCTCTACGCAAAGCCAGCCCATCCACGGATCGGATCCGGCTGATCTTCCTCGATCAGTACAGCCTAGACTGGGGCAAGGAGCGCGGCTGGTCCTGGCCCTGGCCCCGCGCGGTCTACGCCCCCATTCTGGACTTCTGCCGGCGAGGCGGTGCCAAGGCCGTCGCCTTTGATGTCATCTTCAGCGAGCCATCTGGCCTCGGAGTGGAGGATGATGCGCTCTTCGGAAATGCGATCGCATCCAACCGCGCTTTTGTGGGGGCCGTTTTTGTGGGGGGCGACAAGGGAGGCCAGACCAACTGGCCCGCCGATCTACCACCCTCCACCGTTCATGTCCAAGCCACAGCGCCCGGACCGTCGGCCGTCTCAACGTTTCCCCGCGCAGCCTTTCCCATCCCGGAGGTCGCCAGCAACGCGGCCATTCTGGCAACGGTCTTCGGCAATCCGGATCAGGACGGCATCTACCGCCGCCTTCGCCCCTTCAGCCTTTTCGCCGGCCAGGTCATCCCGACACTGGGGCTAGGCACGTATCTCGCCCCTTCTTCCAAACGGGTGATATCACTTACCCCCACATCCTTCTCCGTGGACGCACAGTTTCTGCCTCTCGACTCTGACGGCCGTGTCATTCTGCACTACAGGGGCCCCTCGCAAACCCACAAAACCGTCAACGTGGCCGCCGTCATCGAATCCGAACTCAGCCTTCAGGAAGGCAAGCAGCCCTCGATTGACCCCTCCTTCTTCAAAGGTACCTATGTTCTCTTCGGGTTCACCGCGCCGGGTCTCTTCGATCTGAAATCCGCGCCCGTGGACCCGGTATACCCCGGCGTGGAGGTTCATGCCACCTTTCTGGACAACCTGCTGGCTGGGGATTTTATGCGAGACGCCCCGGCGGCACAGGTGACGCTCTGGACGCTCCTTCTGGCCGTTGTAGGAGCCATAGCCACCCGCCTGGGCCGGTCAGCATGGCAGAATGTCCTCGCGATGGTCATCCTGCTTCCCCTTCCGTTCCTGCTCGGCCTGTATGCCTATACGAGGGGGACCTGGCTGCCGATCATCCCCCCTCTCGGCGCTTTGGCTCCAGCCCTGATCGGCGCTCTGGTTGTCAATTTCGCCACCGAGGGTCGGCAGAAAAGATTCATCAAGGGAGCCTTCAAGCAATACCTGAGCCCGGTCGTGATCGAGGAACTGGTCCTGCATCCGGAACGTCTCAAGCTAGGGGGGGAAACGCGTGACCTTTCGATCTTTTTCTCCGATGTCCGCGGGTTTACCAGCATTGCGGAACACTTGACCCCGCAACAGCTTACCACCCTTTTAAACGACTATCTCACCGCCATGACGGACATTATCTACAAGCATGGCGGAACCGTGGACAAATATGAGGGCGATGCCATCATTGCGTTCTGGAACGCGCCCCTGGCCCAACCGGACCACGCCCTGCGAGCCGTCCAGGCCGCCCTGGAGTGCCAGTCAAAACTGGCGGAGTTACGCCCGGTCTTTGCGCGTCAGGTCCAGTCTGAACTCCACCAGCGCATCGGCCTGAACAGCGGCCCGGTGGTGGTCGGGAACATGGGCTCTCGACAGCGGTTTAACTACACGTTCCTGGGCGACGCCGGGAATCTGGCCTCGCGCCTGGAAGGGATCAACAAACAGTTCGGCACCTCGATCCTTATTTCCGAAAGCACACGGAATCAACTGGGCGACTCCCTGCCCGCCCGTGAAATTTCCCGCGTCCAGGTGGTGGGCAGAAAAGAGGCGGTGCGCGTGTTTGAGCCTTTATCAGAAGCCATGGCAAAGCAAAGCGAGTTGCTCGGCACCTTCAGTCTGGCCCTGAAATCCTATTATGCCGGCCAGTTCGATGAGGCCATCACCCTCTTTGCGTCGATCGAGGCGCACGATCCGGTCGCCGCCGCCTATGTTCAACGTTGCCGGAGTCTGGCGGAACACGCACCGATGCCGTGGAACGGAATCTGGACCATGACGGAGAAATGAGGAACCCATGACAACACGCCACATCAAACAACTGACCCTGCTGGGACACAGCACCACCCGTTACCCCGACTCGCCGGATACGGCCAGGCTGGAAGCCTTCCCCAATGCCTACAAGGGACGCAACTACTGGGTCCGCTTCGATTGCCCGGAGTTCACCAGCCGCTGTCCCATCACCAACCAGCCCGATTTCGGGCATATCCTGATCGAATATATTCCGGACCGGCTGTGCCTCGAAAGCAAGGCTCTTAAGCTCTACCTGTTTTCATTCCGGAACCACAACACCTTTCACGAGGAAGTGGTCAACCGCATTCTGGATGACGTTGTCAAAGCCATCAAGCCGCGGCAGATCAAGGTGTCGGGAAAATTCAATCCACGCGGGGGAATCTCGATTTCGGCTGAGGCGCAGTGGCCTGAAGAATAAGGGCTATCGGGGAATCAGCCGCCCGCACCCCTGGCACTTGAGAACCGATGTGATCCCGGTAACCGAGCCGCTGAAATCGACATCCTCGCAGTGCTTGAGCTCTTCGCCACAGGATGGACAGACCATCTTGCCGGCCTTCTGCCTCATCTGAGCCATCTCCGCTTCCAGCCCCTCAATGATGTCGCAGGCATGATCGAATTGAGTTTCGGGGACGAACACCTCTGTGATCTCCATCCCCTCGTCCTCAACCTGCCGCACCTCGAACGGCACGGCGGCAGACTCCAGGGCCTTTAGCCCCAGAGCCTGGTCATCCGGATTGGTGTAGGTCACCACCAGCTGCATAGCGGCTCCCGGCGGATCCTCACTTCATCAGCGTGGCGCTGACTTTTTCCTTGATACGATCAACCAGCTTCTTCTCAAGTTCCGGATCCTTGGGCAACTGTTCGGCGGCCGCTTCCCGTCCCTGCCCGAGCTGGGCCCCCTCGAACGACAGCCAGGAACCGCGTTTTTCGATCAGCCCGTGCTCCACCGCACTGTCGATCACCGATCCAGCCCACCAGATGCCTTTCGCGAAGAGAATATCGAACTCCGCCTCGACAAACGGCGGGGCGACCTTGTTTTTGACCACTTTGACGCGGGTCCGGTTTCCGATTACCTTGCCCGTTGCATCCTTGATGGCGTTGATGCGGCGGATATCCAGACGCACTGACGAATAGAACTTGAGCGCCCGCCCGCCCGGCGTTGTCTCCGGACTGCCGAACATCACGCCGATTTTCTCCCGGATCTGGTTCGTGAAAATACACAGCGTCTTGGAGGTCGAAATGGCCGCCGTCAGCTTCCGCATGGCCTGCGACATCAGGCGCGCCTGCAACCCCACATGCGCATCGCCCATTTCGCCATCCAGTTCAGCCTTGGGTGCCAGGGCCGCCACGGAATCCAACACCACGACATCCAGCGCATTGCTGCGCACCAGGGTCTCGCAAATGCTCAAGGCCTCCTCGCCCGAAGAGGGCTGCGACACGAGCAGATCATCCAGTTTCACGCCGATCTTGCGCGCATACATGGGATCCATCGCATGCTCGGTATCGATGAACGCCGCCAGCCCGCCGGCTTTCTGGGCATTGGCGATCACATGAAGGGTGAGCGTCGTCTTACCGGAAGATTCCGGGCCGAAGATTTCGACCACACGGCCGCGCGGCAGTCCGCCCACGCCCAGAGCCATATCCAACGACAGCGCGCCTGTGGGAATCACCGCAATTTCACGAACCGACTCGGCTTCGCCCAGGCGCATGATCGCCCCGTCGCCGAATTCCTTTTGAATCTGAGCCAACACCGCGTTCAGAGCGGAGGAACCATTGCTTTCCGTTGCCTTTGTCACTTTACTCATCTTGCTTAACTCCTGTTATTTTCGAACGTTCTTCTTTTTGCGGGCGGGGCTCTTCCCCGTCGCCTTGGCGTAGCCGTTGGGATGCGCCTGATGCCACGCCCACGCACTTTCCACAATCGCGCGCAGGTTGGAATGCTTGGGCACCCAGCCCAGAACGGATTTTGCCCGTTTGGCTGACGCCACCAGACGATCCGGGTCGCCCGGTCGACGCGGCGCAAACTCCACGGGGATGGGGTGCCCGGTTACCCGGCGCACAACGTCAATGACCTCACGGACCGAAAACCCCTTGCCGGTCCCCAGATTGAACGCGCCCGTATGCTTTCCCGTCAGAGCCAGGATGTGAGCCCGGCCCAGATCGACAATATGAATGTAGTCACGAATGCACGTGCCGTCCGGTGTCTTATAATCGGTCCCGAAAACCTTCACATTTTTCCGCTGCCCCAACGCCACTTTGATGACGTTCGGGATCAGGTGGGTTTCCGGCTCATGATCCTCACCAAATCTAAGCGTGGCGCCTGACGCATTGAAATACCGGAGAAACACCGGCTTGATGCCATGAATCTTCTGATACCAGCCCAACACCTTCTCAAACATCAGCTTGGATTCGCCATACGGATTAACCGGCCGCTGGGGTGTATCTTCCGTGATCGGCACCCGGTCCGGATACCCGTAGGTGGCGCATGTGGAGGAGAAGACGATCCTGGAGACCCCTGACTTGACCATCGCTTCCACCAGATTCACTCCGCCCATCATGTTGTTGGTGAAATACATGCCGGGATCGCACATCGATTCGCCCACGAGCGCGTAAGCGGCAAAATGCATCACCGCGTCCGGCTTGGCGGCCTTCATCGCCCGGGCCACCTGACCAGCAACCCGCAAATCGCCCTTGATCAATTTGGCACGGGGGTCAATCGCCTGACGGTGTCCCCGCTCCAGACTGTCAAAAATGACAACCTCGTGCCCCTGATCGAGGAGCAACTCGGTTGTCACACTGCCGATATAGCCAGACCCGCCGGTAACAAATACTTTCATGCTTTCCCCTCAAGCGCCGCAAGGCGCTGTTCCAGTCCCGACACTTTCTTCTTCAACTCCGGAATGCGCATCATGTGGGCATGCGCCTTGCGCGCCTCATCATGCGGCATGGCGGGATAGCCCGAAACGAAAATCGCCGGCGGGATATCCTTGATCACCCCCGCCTGTGCGCCCACCACCGAGTCATGGCCCACATCCAGATGCCCGGCAACGCCCGCCTGTCCGCCCATCTGCACCCTCGCGCCAATATGCGAGCTGCCCGATATGCCCGCCTGGGCGGCGATAGCGACGTCCTCGCCAATCGTCACGTTGTGAGCCACCTGGACCAGGTTGTCGATCTTGGCCCCGTTCCCGATACGGGTTTCCCCGAAGCGGGCACGGTCGATCGTCGTATTGGCGCCGATTTCAACATCATCGCCCAACACCACGACTCCCACTTGAGGAACCTTCTTCCAATGTCCGGCATCCTTCACATATCCAAACCCATCGCTGCCGATAACGGCGCCATTGTGAAGGATCACACGATTGCCAACCCGAATATATTCTCTCAGCGACACATGGGGATAAAAGAGGCAATCCTCACCCACCACACAATCCTGACCGATGTAACACCCGGCGACCAGCACCGAACGAGCGCCCACCTTGGCCCGGGAAGCAATGACACAATGAGGTCCGATATGGACGTCGGGCCCCAGAGTCACCCCGTCACCCACCACCGCCGTCGGATGGATTCCGGGCGCATAAGACACCGCCGGTCGCGCCATCCAGACTGCCACCTGGGCAAAGGCGGCATCCGCACTCTTGACCCGGATCAGCGTCGCGGAAGTCTCCCCCTTCCAGGATTCGTTCACGAGCACGGCCGAAGCCCGCGTGGACTTCATCGCCGTCACATAGCGCGGGTTGTGTAGGAACGTCAAGTCACCGGGACCGGCCTGATCCAGGGCCGCCACGCCCCTGATCTCGATCGTCCCTGTGCCTTCAAACCGACCGCCCAATTTCCGGGCAATCTCCTCGATTGTCAGCGCCATTGTCCTTACTCCTTGCCGGCAGGTTTGTCGGCATTAAGCAGCTTCAATACATCGGAGGTGATATCCATCTTGGGGTCTGCGTACAGCACTGGCTCCAGCCCGTTCGACAGGAGCCCACCCTCCTCCAAGACCAGTGTATACAAGCCCTTTTCGGCGCATATTTTCACGGCGTCCTTGATGGCCCGGGCCAGTTCACCGTGGATCTTCCGCCCCTCGCCCTCGATCTGCTTTTTGCGGGTGGCGGCCTTTTCCCGGATCGTATTCTCGGACTCGATCACCTCGGCCAGTTTGGCTTCCGCCTGCTCGCGTTTCTTGTCGAGGGCCTCCTCGGTGAGGGCCTTGTTCTGGGTCTCGGCGCGCAGTGCTTCGAAATCCTGCTTCAGCTTTTTATGATCCTGCAGGAGTTTGTCCCGCTCGGCGGAAAAATCATCCAACTGTTGCTGGATATGGGTGTCCGCCATCTCGGTTTTGTAATATTCCTTCAGCAAACGGCTCCCATTGACCACCGCAATCCGGACCTCCCCCGCGTCCGCCAGTGCAACAACCAACCCCAGCACCGCCATTGTCAGCAAAGCTCGTGTCTTCAACGTGGCTCCTTTCCTGTCAGAATCCATACCCTATCCAAAAGCTCCAGTTCTCCGTACGGGACCGCGGATCATCTTTCTCCACAGGCCAGGCGTAGTCAAACCGTATCGGAAAACCGGGAATATCCAGACGCAGCCCCAACCCGGCACCGGCGGCCAGATTCCCCAGATCAAACTCGTACGGATCAAACCACACATTGCCGATATCGTAGAAGCCAGCCATCCTGAGCTTGGGGGCACCCGGCATCGGGATGGAGTACTCGGCGCTGGCCAAGGCAAAACTCTGTCCGCCGCACGGTCGGATGTCCCCGCTTCCGTCAGCGCGCTCCGCCTTGGGCCCCACCCACCGGTACCGGAAACCCCTGACGGTGCGTGACCCGCCCATGAACAAACGCTCGGACAGCGGAACCTCTTCCGTGTCGCCATAGGCATCCAGCACTTCCACCTTTGTGCGCACGCTGAGGACGTGATGCCACCACAAGGGCACATAAACCGTCCCCCCCGCTTCGAGGTCATACAAATCGGTATCAAACCCCATGGGCCCGCCCATGACGGTTCCCGTGGCATACGTCCGCGCCCCGTGGGTCGGCACAAAGAAATTATCGCGGGTATCCCGGCTCCACGTCACGGCCAGCGAGCTGGCCACCCGCTCGGGTTCGGCAAAGCTGAACGCATTGGTTTCATCGCCGTCGACCACGAAATAGGCATTCGTATCCGTCACATCCTTGATACTGACCTGCTCCAGTCGATACTTGAAATCAAGCCGGTTCGGACCGCCGAGCGGGACCCCCAACCCCAGGGCACCGCCCTGCCGCTGCACATCGTAATCCCGGTCATTGATCCGGGTGCGGTACAGGTCCGTACTCAACGAAAGCCTGCGATCCAGAAACCAGGGTTCTACGAACGACAACGTGTACGACTCGCGGGTCGAACCAAATTCCGCCCGCAGCTTGATCTTCTCCCCGGCCCCCATGAACGGCCGCCCCCGGATGTCGAAGTTACCCTGACTGACCTCGACAAACCCGATGAGCTTATCAATACTCGAGAAACCCGCCCCCGCCATGAACTGGCCGGTGCGCTGCTCCTCCACGTCGAAAACAATATCGCTCCGGTTGGAGACCGCCCCCTCGTCGGATGCGGTTACGTTTGAGAAAAAGCCGATGTTACGCAGGCGGTTCTCGCTCTTGCGGATCCGCACCCCGTCAAACTTCTCGCCGGGATAGACCAGCAACTCGCGGCGGATAACCTTGTCCTTCGTGACACTATTACCCCGGATGAGCACATTGCGGATATACGTCAGCCGCCCCTCCGACAGCACAAAGCGGATGTCAACATCGCCGGCCTTTGCCTTCAAATCCAGACGGGGGCTAACCAGTGTATCCATGTACCCCCGGCTCTCATAGTAGTCCCGGATGGCCTCAGCCGCCTTGTTTATACCGGTGGATGATGCCACCGCGCCCCCTTTGAGATCCGCCGCCACCAGCAGGGCCGTTTCCGGGAACACCGTGGCCCCGGTCACCGTCACACGCGCCACACGGTAACAGACGCCTTCAACAATCGGGATCGTGACACTGAATTTTCCGGGCGAGGTTTCCTTGATCACCGGCGCCTTGATTTCGACATCCAGGTAGCCGCGGTCCTTATACACAGCACGAATACGCTCACACCCGGCCTTCAGTTCCTCGGTGTCGTAGGGCGTCTTCCGGAACCATCCGATCGGGTTCCACCACGCGGGTAGATCCATGGCCTCGCGTAACGCGGAGTATTCGACCACAACGGCGCCCGGGAACCGGATCTCCCTTACACTGCGCGGCGTCCCCTCATTGATCTTCACGGTCAGCAAGGCCAGCCCGGCTTTTTCGTCCGTCACGTCCAGCGCCCACTTGACTGTCACAAACCCGTATAAGCGCTTCCGGTATTCTTCCTTAACCTTAACCACCCGCGCCGCCACAACTGGATCATCAAAAAAATCGCCGGGATTCAATCCCAACATGTCACGCACCTTGTTTTCACCCAGTTCCTCAGCGCCGATAATCTTCACGGGCTGGATCAGCTTGAACTTCATTTTTACGGCGTAACTCAGGATCACCCCGCTGGGCGAAGGCTCCACCTCGGCCCTCACGTCCGAAAACCGCCCTGACTCAAGAAGGTTACGAACGTCACCTGCCAGAGCATTCCGGTCCAGTTCCTGTCCTGCACGGGAGCTGACATACGAGCGGACCAGAGCCTCGTCCACCACGACGGAACCCAGGCTTCGGACTTTGACATCCTTGATCACGTCGGCGTGCGCGCCCAACGTGCCGGCCAGGGCCAGCATCAGCCACAGACATACGGTGCACCGGAATCTCATCCTGTTTCCTCCTGCAGGTAGGTGGGTTGGATAGACGCCTCATCCATCCCGCGCGCGCCGTCACGGAACCGGGTATAATCCTCATCGAATTCCATGCGGATATCCTCGTGGGCCGGCCCGTTACGATTCTTCGCCACATCCACGTAAGCCAGGGTCCGGTTGTCGTGTTCCGGGTCCCCCACGATCCGGCAGGGGCGTCGCAGCAACAGGACCATATCCGCATCCTGCTCGATCGATCCCGAATCCCGCAAATCGGAGAGCTTGGGCTTCTCCGTCGTGCCCCGTGATTCCGGCGCCCGGCTGAGCTGGCTGAGGACCAGCACCGGCACGCCAAGTTCCTTGGCCATCGCCTTCAGTCCGGCCGAGACCATGGTGATTTCAACCTGCCGCCCATGCCTGGAAAACTCGGGGGCCCGCAGCAATTGCAGATAATCGACCACGATCAGCTCGACATTGTGCTTCGCCCGCATCCGCCGCGCCCGCGCCCGCAGTTCGGTGATTTCCAAACCGGCCGAGTCGTCGAGATAGATGGGTGCCCGCACCAGGACATCCGCCGCCTGGATCAGCTTACGGTGGTTCACTTCCGAGATGAACCCGTCGTCAATCCGGTGGGCTGAAACCTCGGCCCGGCAGCACACCATCCGCTTGACCAGATCCACGCAGGACATTTCAAGGCTGAACACCGCAACCGGCCTCGGGCGGTTAGTCGGGTCGCCCTTGCCGAGCGCCGCATTTTCCACGATGTTCATCGCGAGCGAGGTCTTCCCCATCGAGGGACGTGCCGCCAGTACGATCATGTTGCCGGGCTTCATACCCTTCATGGTATCGTCCAGATTGCGGTACCCCGTGGGGACCCCCTGGAACCCGCGATGCTCGTTATCGAACAACGCCACGATTTCGTGGACCAGATCCGGCCAGGCGCGCATCTGCCCGTGCTGGTGGGCCGTGATGTCGAAAAAGGACTGTTCCGCCTGCCCCAACACGGACTGGGCATCCGCCTCGGGCTCATAGCAGATGCGCTCCGCATCGCGCGCTGCGTGAATCACCGACCGCAGCAGTGCCTTGTCGCGCACGATGGTGATGTAATATTCGGCATGCGCCGAGGTCGGCGTGGCGTCCACGATCCGGTTCAGCGCGGCCGGCCCGCCCAACCGGTCCAGAACCCCGCTACCCCTCAGGCGTTCGCTGATGGTCAGCAGATCAATGGGACGCCCGTCGCGGGACATCTCCTGCATCGCCTCGAAAATGGCGCGGTAGGCAGGGACATAAAACGATTCAGGGACCAGTTGCCGCTCGATGCACAGGTCCATGACCTTATCGGCATCGAGCAACACGGCCCCCAGCACCCCCCGCTCGGCGTCCTCGCTGTGGGGCGGCACGCGCTCGACGCGCGGCGCCACGGGCGAGACAGGGGCATCATTGGACATGGATCTATTCCTGAACGACCCAGACCTTGATCACGGCGTCGACGTCAGGATGAATCCTGATCTTCACCTCGAACACGCCGAGTTCCTTGATCGGGTTCTCAAGCTGGACCGCATGCTTATCGACATCAAATCCCTGCGAAGCGAGAAGCTTCAGGATATCGGACGATGTCACCGAGCCGAACAGTTTCTCCCCTTCACCCACTTTCATGGTGACCGTGAAAGAACCCTTTTCGATGGCGGCCGCACGCACCTTGGCCTCGTCCAAAGCGACCTTCAGCTCGGCTTCGCGCACCTTCTGGAGCTTGGCCAGCTGACGGCGCGTGGAATCATTCACAGGGGCCGCGAGCTTCTTGGGAATGAGGTAATTCCGGGCAAACCCGTCCGTGACGCGCACGACCTGTCCCTGGTTACCGAGATCCTTGACATCCTGCATCAAAAGTACTTCTACTGCCATTGGTGTATCCTCCAAATCATTGCCACCCTAAAGTTGGCCGTGCCAGGCCCTGCCTGATCGGGAATGATCATCCCCGCCGACCGTCCCTCTGTTTCCTGCCTCCCGCTCCGGACGCTCGCCGGGGCGGATTCAGTCTAGCGCAACAGTCCCATGACGCGCGCCCGCCGGATGGCCCGGGCAACGGTCCGTTGCTGCGGCGGCGTCGCCCCGGTGAATCGGGCTGGCAGGATCTTCCCCTGCTCGGAAACAAACTTCCGTAACAGATCGTAATCGCGGGGATCGATCTCTTTCAGTTCCGTCTGCGGCACACGCCGCTTGGACACCATCGCATTGTTATCCCTGGTCTCTCGGTCTCGACTCGCCATTGGTTTCATTACTTACTCCTTCAAAAAGGTAAATTGTCTTCGTCGCCGCCACCCTCAACCGGTATCGCGGCCACCCCGCCCAAATCTTCTCCAGCCTGCGCCCGCTCCGGCGCCTCACCCTTGCCGCCCGCTTCCGCCGTGTCGCTGTACTCGGCATTCCGGGGCGCACCGATGAACTGAGTACGATCAGCCACCACCCTCAGCCGGTTGCTCTTCTGTCCATCCTTCTCCCATTCCTCGTATTGCAACCGTCCATCAACCAGCAGGGGCGATCCCTTCGAAAGATACTGCCCGCACGCCTCTCCCTGGCGCCCCCATACCACCACATTTACATAACAGGTCTCGTCCCGCTCCTCGCCGGTCGTGGTCTTGAACCGCCGGCTGATCGCCAGGCGCAATTCGCAGACTGCCTGCCCGGACTTCAGATACCTGACCTCCGGGTCTCGGGTCAGGTTACCAATCAGAAACACACGGTTCAGCGTCGCCATCGATCACCCGCTTTTCGTCACGGGGTTGCCGGGGCACGATCACTGCGTACATACCGCTCGCCACGGTCGCGCGATCCGCCTTCGTACCGGTCGCCACGATCCCGGGATCCGCCTTCATAGCGGTCAGTGCGCTCGTAGCGGCTGGGAGCCGTCGCCGCACTCACAGGCGGCGTCTTCTTGGCCATCTCCGCGCTCAGTTTCACAATCTGGACGCGGAAAATTTCATCGATGAGGGCATACCGCGCATTGAGGGCCGCCAGCTTGCTGCCATCCATTTGAAAGGCGACGGCCACATAAAAGCCCGTTTCCTTCTTCTGCATGGTCCGGGCAAACGGACGCCGGCCCATATCGCGGGTCGCCGTCACCTTGCCGCCGTGTTTTTCGATTTCGCCCGTCACGTGGGCGACCATCTCCTTCACGCGCTCCTCCTGCACCGACTCGCCGAAAATGAAAAGTCCTTCGTATGTATTCACTATTCCTTACCTCCTGCCATTACATCTTTTTCGCCGGCTGACTCTGTCCGCCGCGTATTGAACCGGTTCATCGCCCTTTCCGCGCCATGCTCGATCCAGCATAACACGGCATCTGCCGCTTCCTTGACAGCTTTTTCCGCCTCGCTCCACTCCTCGCGCCCAAAAGCATTCAGCACGTGCTTTACCAGATCGGCTCCGGGCTTCCCTCTCCCGATCCCCACCCTCAGCCGTCCAAAATCACTCGTCCCAAGCACCTCGGCGATCGACTCGAGTCCCCGGTGTCCGCCACTGCTGCCCTGCTTGCGCATCCGCAAGGCACCCAGCGGCAAATCCGCATCGTCCGCCACCACCAACAGGTCCGCCGGTCCCAATTTCCGGTAGCCCAAGCTCGCCCCCACCGATCGGCCGCTTTCGTTCATGAACGTCTGCGGTTCCACCAGCAGAAGATCCTGCCCGGCATACTGCGCCGAACCGGTCATCGCCTGAAATCGTCCACTCAACCGCATCCGGCAACCCAGCCGTCCAGCCAGGCTGTCCACCACCATGAACCCCATGTTATGCGGCGTTCGCGCGTACGCTTCCCCCGGATTGCCAAGACCGACTACGACTTTCACGAGCACCATCCGGGAAAGAAAATCCCTTTACCCGGGGCCCAACCGGCCCCCGGACAACCTTAAGCCTTCTTTTCCTTGGCCGGTGCGCCCCCCTTGGCCGGCGCGCCTCCCTTAGCCGGGGCACCGCCCTTGGCTGGTGCGCCGCCCTTGGCCGGCGCGGCGCCCTCAGCGCCCTCTTCTTCCTTCTTCTTGCCAATGACTTCAGGCGTTGCTGCAGCCGCCGCATCAGCCGCCACCTCTTCAACCTTCTCTTCGCGCGGCGCCACAACGGTCGCCACAGCGACGTCGCCGGAGGTTATCACCGTAAATTTCGAATCGACCTTCAGGTCGCGAATCATAAGCGTGCTGCCAAGACTCAGGCCGGAAACGTCCACCTCGATCGACTCCACGAGGTCGCCGGGAAGACAGTCCACCTCGACGTGACGCAGAAGATGTTCCAGAATACCGCCGCCCTGGGAAACCCCGATCGGATCCCCCTGAAGCGACAGGGAAATCGTCACGCGCATCTTCTTGGTCATCGAAATCTCGACAAAGTCGGCATGCAGCACGCCGCCCATGACCGCCTCGTGCTGGACTTCGCGCAGGAGCGCCTTGGTTACGCCCTCGCCCTCAACATCCAGATCGATAATCAGATTCTCACTGGCATGATGCTTGAGCATCGTATCGAAGTCACGCCGGTTGATCCTGAGTGAACGCGCGCCTCTTTCCCCATAGACCACGGCGGGCATCCATCCGGTCTTCCGAAGTGATTTCGCCGCGGACGTGCCCGAGGTTTCGCGCTTGCCTGCTGCCAATTTGATTTCCTTAGCCATACTTACCTCTTCCTTCTACTGACTTTGCTAAACTTTGAACAATGACGATACCGACTGGTTGTCGTGGATGCGCAGAACCGCTTCCCCCAGTAATCCCGAGACCGACAAAACCTTGATCGGCGCTCCGCTCGCCATGGCCGATTCCCGTAACGGCACGGTATCGGTCACCACAAGTTCCTTGATCTCCGAATTCTTCAGCCGTTCAAACCCGAGATCCGTCAACACCGCATGCGTCACGGCGGCATAAATATTTTCAGCCCCGTTCTGCTTGAGGATACGGGCTGCCGTGGTCAACGTTCCGGCGGTGGTCACCAAGTCATCCACCAGCACGCAGTTGCAGCCCTTCACATCGCCCACCATCGTCAGGGCTTCCACCTCCGTCGGACCTTTGCGCTGCTTGGCCACCAAGGCCAAACCGGCGTGAAGGATCTCGGAATAGGCATGCGCCATTTTAAGGCCACCGGTGTCCGGCGAAACCACGACGAGATTCGGAAGGTTCTTGTCCTGAAGATATTTCACCAACACGGGCGAGGAATACAAATGGTCCACCGGGATATCAAAGAAACCCTGCAACTGCTGGGCGTGAAAATCAACGGTCAATAACCGGTTGGTTCCCGCCGCCACCAGGAGATTGGCCACCAGTTTGGCGGTAATCGGAACCCGCGGCTGATCCTTGCGATCCTGCCGTGCATATCCATAGAATGGCAGCACCGCCGTAATGCGCGCGGCCGAGGCTCGCCGCATGGCGTCTATCATGATCAGGAGTTCCATCAGGTTTTCGTTCGCCGGATTACTGGTGGACTGGACCACAAAAACATCCTTGCCCCGGACGTTCTCCAGAATTTTAACCCAGGTCTCCCCGTCCGGGAAACGGCTGACCTGCGCCTTACCCAGGGGAATCCCCAGATAGTCAGCCATGCTCTGCGCCAGCAACGGATTGGCAGTCCCTGTAAAAATCTTCATACGTCTCCGTGTCGACTCCACCAAAACAAAAAAATTGGTTGCCCGACTAGGACTCGAACCTAGACTCTAGCCTCCAAAGGGCCGTGTGCTACCATTACACCATCGGGCAACACTTGTGCCACGCGCGCCCACAACCATGGACCCGCGTCGCGTCGTACCTTTTCCTCGATAGCCAGGGCCTGGTCAAGACCTGCAGCCATAGCAAAAACTGAAGCCCCGCTGCCCGATAACAATACCCCTAGCGCCCCCGCCGCCTTAAGCTTGTCAGCCACGATCTTAAGCAACGGATATTTCGCAAATACCGTTGCTTCGAGCGAGTTATGCAAGCTGAAGGACGCGAGCCCGACATCTCCTCTTTCCAGCGCAAAGGCGGCATTTCTAAAGGTTTCTTCAGATGAAGTCAACCCTGTTCTGAAACGGGCATAAACATCGCGGGTGGCCACGCTGAAACCGGGATTGACAATCACCAGCCACCAGGCCGTCCCGGCCGGCCATCGGCAGGCCACCGGGCTGACCCGTTCCCCCCTCCCTTCCATGCAGACCGCCCGGCCGTAGACCATTGCCGGGATATCGCTCCCCAATCTGGCCCCCAGTTCCATCAGGCGTTCCACCGGCAGCCCGGTCTTCCAAAGCCGGTTTAACCCCACCAGCGTGGCGGCGGCGTCAGCGCTGCCGCCGCCCAGCCCACCTCCCACGGGAATGTACTTGCGGATGTGAATGCTGACCCCGCCAGGAAAAGCCGTGGCTTCCCGCAAGAGCAAGGCGGCACGTGCGGCCAGATTGTGCGCCGGCTCGGGCAAAACGTCATGACTGCCCGCCGGAAGCCCTTCACCCTGACACCAGACATCAATCCCCTCTTCCCGGTTTTCCAGAACCAGTTCGTCGGCAAGGGATATCGGCACGACCAGACTACGCAGGTCATGATACCCGTCCGCCCGCTTGCCCAGGATATCGAGGAAGAGGTTGACCTTCGCCGGTGCCGCGATCGAAATGCCATTGCCGCCCGTTTTCATGGCGGGCGGAGTTATCAAACACTTTTCCCCATGTCAAGCGCTGGACTCCGCAACCGGCCGGGACCGTTCGTGCAGGGGCCAATCTGGTGACGTTTTCCGGCGTTCCGGGTTTGATCCATGGTTGAGATTGTCAAGCCGGGTTCTTTCCGTTATCATGGTTGTTCAAAGACCGGAGAACAGCTGATGCACATTTTGTGGACCGCCAACCTGACCCTCGCCAATCGGATTACCATCGGGCGACTGCTGCTCATCCCTGTGTTCATCCTGCTCACCCTCTACTACATGGCCAGTGTCGGGAATCACCAGCCCAACGAATGGCTGCGGTGGAGCGCCTTGATGGTATTCGTCATCACCTGCCTGACGGATGCCCTGGACGGTTATTTCGCCCGCTCCCGCAACGAGCGGACCCGGTTGGGCACCCTGCTGGACCCTCTCGCCGACAAGTCCCTTCTCCTTTCGGCGCTGATCCTGCTGACCGGCCCCTGGGGGCGGTGCTTCGACCCGCATCTTCCCGTCTGGTACGTCCTCCTGGTGATCAGTCGCGATGTTTTCCTCATCGCCGGAGCAATTTTCATTCATCTGGTGGTGGGCCACACCGACGTACGGCCGCGCGCGGCCGGAAAAATGGCCACGTTCTTCCAGATGGGGCTCATTATCTGGGTGCTGGGCCAGGGCCCGGCCCAGGGCTTCCCCTGGGTACTCGGCGCCGCCGCCACCTGCACCTTGATTTCAGCTCTCCAGTATATCGCCGACGGCATCCGCCAACTTGAAAAAGCACACCTCCATGACCACCCACACACCTGAACCCCATCCTGCTCCCTCACGTCCCGTTGTCGCAATCGTCGGCCGCCCCAACGTGGGCAAATCGGCGCTCTTTAACCGCATTCTCGGCCGGCGCCTGGCGATCGTGCATCAGGAATGCGGTGTCACACGCGACCGCCTGATCGCCCATGCGGAATTCAACGGCAAGTCATTCGAGCTCGTGGATACCGGTGGATTGAGCGAGTTTGATCGCGCCATCACACCCAATCTTCTTGATGCGGAAACCCGCCGCCAATCAGAGGTTGCCATTGAGGACGCCTCGGTGGCGATCCTGGTGGTGGATGTGGAATCCGGCGTGGTCCCATTGGATGAGGAAGTGGCGCGCCTGATGCACCGGAAGGGCATTCGGACCGTTGTCGCCATCAATAAGTGCGACAACCCCGACCGGGATACCCAGACCGCACCCTTCGAACGCCTGGGTTTCCCGGTCTTCGGTGTATCAGCGTTGCACAACCGCGGCGTGGCGGAAATGATGGATGAGGTATGCGCCCCGCTGCCGGCCGCCAGCCCCCTCGTTACACCACCCGTGCTCAAAGTCACGGTCGTGGGCCGTCCCAATGTCGGCAAGTCATCCTTTATCAACCGAATCATCCGCCGCGAGCGGGTGATCGTCTCCGCCATCCCGGGAACCACGCGCGACAGCATTGATATCCCCTTCTCCGTCGGCAGCGGCCCGACCGCCCGGAATTACCTTCTCACCGACACCGCCGGAATGCGGCGGCTGGGCAAGGTTGACTCGGCGGTCGAAAAGTACAGCGTGTTCCGCGCCGAGCACAGCATCCAACGCGCCGACGTCGTCATCCTCATGCTCGATGCCACCCAGGGCCCCACCGCTCATGACAAGACCATCGCCAACGCCGTCATCGCCGAACAAAAGGGTTGCGTGGTGGTCGTCAACAAGTGGGATCTCATGACGCACTCGACCCAAACCAAGTACCGCGCCGCCCTGGCACGCGTCGTCCCCTTCTTGAGTTGGGTCCCCATCGTCTTCGTTTCGGCCAAGGATGGCTATAACATGCGGCAGTGCCTCGAGACCATCGACCTTGTGGCCTCGCACATCCAGACGCAACTTCCCACCGGGATTTTAAACCGGACCATCATGCACGCCTTCGAACGGGTCCAACCCCCCATGCTGAAGGGCAAGCGCTTCAAGATCTATTACGCCACCCAACTCCAAGCCAATCCCATCCGGCTCGGATTGTTTGTGAATGACCCCGCCCGCCTGACAGACACCTACAGCGAGTACCTGATCCACGCCCTGCGGCGTCAGTTCGCACTGGAGGGCGCACCCATCCAGTTTATCCTCAAGGAACGGCCCCGGGGCGAGTTTATGCCGAAAGCCGCACCCCGCCGCCATAGCCGTCGCAAGGAATAGTCCCCCTTTCCCCAAGGAAATGCGGGCTATCCAGTATTTTTCAGTCGTAATGTTTTTATTATAAAGGCGTTACAACTCGTTCATCATCTTCTACCTACGACAACCCAAAAAACATAAAAATTTTCATCATTTCTTCTTGTTCAACCACTACAGGTAGTGGTAACTCTCGTTTGTTAGGCGGTATTGCCCCCATATTTTGTACCGCTATCTGACGCGTTCCTGCGTCATTTTTTGTTGTAAGGATCGATGAAGCAAGGAGTTAATGCAATGCCTGAGATGACCCAAGCGACCGAGACTGTGAAGAAATCCGCCTCCGCCGCCAACCCTACCCGCCGCCCGTCCAAACGTCAGTCCGCTTCCGGTAAAGGCCTCACTGTTGACCGCGTATTCACCCAGAAGGGCAGCGGCCCTTTCGACGGGATCGAGTGGGACAAACGCAAGGCCTCCATCACCGACGACAAAGGCACCGTGATCTTCGTCCAGGAGAATATCGAAGTTCCGAAATCCTGGTCCATGCTGGCCACCAACATTGTCGCCTCAAAGTATTTCTATGGGGGAGCCCAATGCAAGGAGCGGGAGACCTCCGTCAAGCAGCTCGTGCATCGCGTGGCGCGCACCATCGCCGACTGGGGCCGTCAGGAAGGTTATTTCGCCACGGAGGAGGCCGCCGAGAACTTCTATGCCGAACTGGCCTGGTTGTGCATCAACCAATACGGTTCTTTCAACAGCCCGGTCTGGTTCAACGTGGGACTGCATCACGCCTACGGCGTTACGTCCGACAGCCGTTCCAGCTACTTCTGGAATTCCGAAACCCAGCGGATCGAAATGTCCCGTGACAGCTACAAACACCCCCAAGCCTCCGCCTGCTTCATTCAGTCCGTGAAGGATACCATGGAAGATATCATGCGCCTGGCGGGCACCGAGGCCATGTTGTTCAAATATGGATCCGGAACGGGCACCGACCTGAGTTCCTTGCGCAGCAGCCGTGAGAGACTCTCCGGCGGCGGGACACCCTCCGGCCCCCTGAGTTTCATGCGGGTCTTCGACCAGGTGGCGGCCGTCATCAAGTCGGGCGGTAAAACACGCCGCGCCGCCAAGATGCAAAGCCTGAAGGTGACCCACCCGGATATCGTCGACTTCATCACGTGCAAGACCAATGAAGAGAAGAAGGCCTGGGCACTGATCGCCCAGGGGTACGACGGCTCGTTCGGTGGCGAAGCCTACTCCTCGGTCATGTTCCAGAACGCCAACCTCTCCGTCCGGCTGACCGATGACTTCATGAAGGCCGTGGAGAACGACGGGGAATGGCAGACCCGGGCCATCACCACCGATGAAGTGGTTGAAACCCACCGCGCCCGCGACCTGATGCGGATGATCGCCGAGGGAACGCATCTCTGCGGCGACCCCGGCGTGCAATACGACACCCACATCAACCGCTGGCACACCTGCATCAATAGCGGCCGGATCAACGCCAGCAACCCTTGTTCCGAATACATGTTCATCGACGACAGCGCCTGCAACCTGGCGTCATTGAACCTGATGAAGTTCACCAATGCCGACGGGATTCTGGATGTCGAGCGGTTCCGCAATGCCGTCAGGATCTTCATCATCGCGCAGGAAATCCTCGTCGACAGCGCCAGCTATCCCACCGAGGAAATTGCGACCAATTCCCATATTTTCCGCCCGCTGGGCCTGGGTTACGCGAATCTGGGCGCCTTGCTGCTGAGCCTGGGCCTGCCGTACGACAGCGACGATGGCCGCACGTTCGCGGCCGTGGTCACGGCGTTGATGACCGGGTGCGCGTACGCGACGTCTTCCGAAATGGCCGCCGTTCGCGGCCCCTTTGATGAATTCGCCCGGAACCGCGACCCCATGCTCAAGGTCATGGCCATGCACACCGACGCCCTCCAGCATATCAACAGCGACCGCTGTCCCCCCGGCCTGCTTCAGGCCGCCATTGACGTCTGGGCGCATGTCCAGCGCAGCGGGGCCCGGCACGGCTTCCGCAACGCACAAGTCGCCTTGTTGGCCCCGACCGGCACCATCGGGTTCATGATGGACTGCGACACCACCGGCGTCGAACCGGATATCGCGCTTATCAAGTACAAACAGCTCGCCGGCGGCGGACTGATCAAGCTCGTCAACAACACCCTGGAGTCAGGACTCCGGCGGCTCGG
This sequence comes from PVC group bacterium, assembly GCA_945870225.1. Lineage (GTDB taxonomy): Bacteria > Verrucomicrobiota > Kiritimatiellia > CAIKKV01 > CAITUY01 > CAMBRF01. Next base: position 31,655 of record CAMBRF010000023.1, read on the forward strand.
CTACAATGGCGAGGTCGCGAGCATCATGAAATACGTCGACGAGCAGGAGACCATCGAGGGGGCCCCCCACCTCAAGGAGGAGCACCTGCCGGTCTTCGACTGCGCCTTCAAGCCCAAGAAGGGCACGCGCTGCATCTCCTACAAGGCGCATCTTCAGATGATGGCCGCCGTCCAGCCGTTTTTGTCCGGCGCCATCAGCAAGACCATCAACATGCCCAAGGAAGCACTGGTCGAGGATATCATCCAGGCCTATACCGACGGATGGAAAATGGGACTCAAGGCGGTGGCCATCTATCGCGACGGGTCGAAGCGCACCCAGCCGCTCAACACCAGCCGCGCAGGCCTCTCGACCGACGCGGTCAAGTCCTCGTCGAACGACGCGGCGGTTATTCCCGCCCGTCCGTTCCGCGCCCGGATGCCGGCCACGCGCCGTTCGATCACGCATAAGTTTGAAATTGCCGGACACGAGGGCTACATGACCGTCGGGCTGTATGAGGACGGCAAGCCGGGTGAACTTTTCATCACCATGGCCAAGGAAGGCAGCACCGTGGGCGGCATCATGAATGCCTTCGGGACCGGGATTTCGCTGTGCCTGCAGTACGGCGTGCCCCTCCAGGCCCTCGTCGGAAAATTCTCCCACAGCCGCTTCGAGCCCAGCGGCTACACCAGTAACCCGGATATCCCCATCGCCAAATCCCTGGTGGATTATATCTTCCGCTGGCTGGATATCACCTTCCCCAACGGGTGTGTTCGGGACGAGATGAGCGCCCCCCGGGAGACGTCCGAGCAGGTCGCCGGCGCAACCCCGCCGGCGGCCCCTGAAGAGGGCAACCAGCGGGTGGATGAACAATTCAAGGGGTTCCAGGAGGATGCCCCCGCCTGCGACCGCTGCGGCCACATCACCACCCGCAACGGAGCCTGCTACCGTTGCCACAACTGCGGCAACTCCATGGGATGCTCGTAAGCGCCGGACGCTCTATTTACCGCTCAGGTCCAGACAGACCAGCCGACCCTTGTCGTTACGGCAATAGATGAGCCCGTTGCATAGGGTCGGCATGGTCCAGCAGGTCCCGTCGATCACCTTCTGGCTCCACAGTTCGCGGTACCCCTCCGGACTGGCCTCAGCCACGGAGAGCACACCCCGTTCGCCCAGAACAATCAGCTTGCCATCGGCCAGGATAAGGCTCCCGAAGCCCGTCTCTTTATGGCTCCACCGGATGGCACCCGTGGCAGGATCGAGGCACCGCAATTCGGCCCCTCTGCCCACATTGCCGCTGTTGCCATAGACCAACGAACGCCACAAAACCGCACTGCTGAAATGACTGGCCAGATTCTTATTTTCCCATTCAACCTTGCAGGCGGTTCCGGTCGGGCTTAACAAGGCGGCTCCTTTATCATATCCCGATGAAATCAGGACCTTGTCGCCGATAACCAGCGGATCCGCCGCATTGACGTCGTACCCCGTTTTCCAGGCATGCGACCACAACTCCTTACCCGTGGCGGCCTCAACCGCCTCAATCCCCCTGGCGGCAAATACCAGAACGGCTGTCACACGGCCCTGCTTGAAAAGAACCGGTGACGCATACCCGCTGCCCCCCGCCCCTGAGGACCATTTCACCAGGCCGGTCGCCTTGTCCACCGCTACCCCCCGCGCCCCGGCGTTGACGATCACCAGATTCCCCACCACCAGCGGGGAACTCGACAAGCCCCAACCGGGCACCTTAAGACCGATTTCCTTGGCCAGGTTACATTGCCACCGCACCGTACCCTTGCCCGCATCCAGACAGAGCACCACCCCTTCCCGGCTAATGGTGTAAACACTGTCCCCCTCGACCGTCGGCGTGCATCGCGGGCCCGGATAACTGCCAGCCGGACAGGGATAGGCATACTCCCAGAGGTTCGTCCCTTTGACCGCATCCAGACAGACCACAACATCCATGCCGCTACGATTCCCCATCGTGTAAAGCCGCCCGCCTTTGATCGCCACGGCCGAATACCCCGCCCCGACCTGCCCCTCCCACACGGTCCGGGCCACGGCGCCATTTTTGACCCAGCCCTTCTCCTGGGAAGTCCCGTCCCCGGCCGGTCCGCGAAACTGCGGCCAATCCGCCCCAAGCGCTGCCGCGACCAGACTCGCACCGACCACCATCGCTGTTCCCATCGATTTCATCATGATCATTTCCCCCTCAGGGCATTCCGTGGCCCCGCACGTTAACCAGCCTTCATCAGCGGCGACAAATGCCGCCGCAGTTCCTCGTCAAGATTCCGCCCCCTGAATACACGAATCCGTTCATCCTGGCGCGCCAGAATACTCCGCCGCAGGGATTCATCCCGCGTCAGATGCCCCATCATCTCGGCCACCACCTCGAACCGTCTTTCGGAAAAAAGCACGCCGGCCCCGCCCATCGTTTCCGGCACGGCCGCGGCGGCATACGCTAGAACCGGCACACGATGGACCATGGCCTCGATGAGCGGTATGCAAAACCCCTCATGCTCACTCATGCAAAGAAAGGCCCGGGCGCTCCGGAAACAGGCGTTAAGCTCCGACTGACGGATGGGCCCGGTAAAAATAACCTCCTGCAGCCGGAGGTCACGCGCCATCGAGACCAGAAGCCTCTGATACCGCTCTGTTCCCGCGAAGGAACCTGCGAGAATCAGCCGCGAATTCGGCTCCACCGCTTTTTGAAAAAGCGCAAACGCTGAAATGACATCTTCAATCCGCTTGTTGGGCGCGCACCGGCCCACAAACAGGATATTGACCTTGCCGTCGGCAAACCGCCGGATCACGCCGCGATCCGGCGCGACATCCAGTGCCGAAAAATCAAGCATCAGCGGCAGAACCTGCGGCTGCGAATAGCCCCATTGCCGGAGTTCGTCCGCATTGTAGGAGCTGTCGGCCAGGTTAACCTCCGCCACCCCGGCCAGGCGCGCCGCCTGCTCACGACCCCGCGCCAGCACGTTCGCCGTGGAAGGCTGGATCAACCGGAAGTACTCGGGCGGCGTGATATTGTGGTAGAGAATGGCCTTCCGCCCGCGCAAGGAGGGGAACACCTCGTTGACACTGGACCCTATGGAAAGATGCAGAAGGGCCAGATCGTCGGCGGAACAGGCGGCCGGCAGGTCCTCCAGATCCAGCGCGTCACCGCGCAGTTCCGGCAGAATGCGTTTCCGCTCGCAGAAAATGTTGGACTCATAGCCCCAGTCCCGGAACAGGCGACGCATGACCAGCGCCTCATTGCTGATGGCATCGCCCCGGTTAAACCCGGCAACCAGTTGATGAAGTGCGGCCATGAAGTTCCCTATTCCGTCTCCGCCCGGCTGAGCTTTTTTCGCACGGCGTCATTGTCCGGAGCCTGCTTCAGGCTGAGGGTCCAGAACCGTTTGGCCTTGCGCGGGTTCTTGAGGGCCGCCCAGACATCCCCCATGTGCTCGGCGATCACGGGGTCATCCGGCATGCGGACCAAAGCCTTTTCCAGATACGAAAGCGCCTCTCTGAAGGACTCCTTCCGATAGTACACCCAGCCCAGAGTGTCAAGAAAGGCCCCCTCCTCCGGCTGAAGCTTGAGGGCGCGTGTAACGTATTCCTGCGCCTTGTCGAGATTCAGACCCTTGACCGCCCACATGTACGCCAGATAGTTCAGAGCCTCGGCAAAATCCGGATTAAGCGCAACGCACCGTTCCATCAGACGCTCAGCCTCCTGAAAACGTCCGCCCTGATCGCAGGTGGTCCCGTACCAGAAATAGTATTGGGGCTGAAGGGTCTTGGCCAGTGCCGGGTTCTTTTCAGCCGCTTTCTCAATCTCCTTGAATTCCGCGATCGCGGCATCGAACTGTTGCAACCGGCTGTAGAGTAGCCCCAGAAAGGCCCGGAGGCTTAAGTCGCCGGGATTATGCTCCATGGCCTCGCGCAGGGTCTTTACGGCCCTGGCGGGAGCATGCTTGATCTGGAGGTTTGCCAGTTGAAGCCAGGTTAACACATCCTGCGGCAGGGCCTGGACGCCCCGGACCAGGCACTCCTCCGCCCGGACCCAGTCACCCTGCGCTTCATACACCTCACCCAGCAGCAGGACGATCTTGAAGTTTTCAGGCTGACTGACCGTCAGTTCCTGCAGCAGGGCAACGGCCCGGCGATAGTCCCCCAGCGCGGCACAGCAACGCGCGGTCAATTCTTTGACCACCAGATTGTCCGGCTGCCCGGTCCGCATCCGGTCAAAAAACTGGAGCGCATCGCGAGGCTGCCCCCCTTGAAGATAAAGGCGCCCCATGTTATCGCAAAATTCCAGAAGCACCGTATGATTACGGCACTTGGTCAGCCCCGTGTCGAGAGTCGCCAGAACCTTCTTCAGGTTGGCTTCCGCGGCATATAGGGTGGCGAGGCGGACGTAGGCCTCCGGACGGTTTGGCGCCAGGCGGATCGCCACGTCGAACTCACGGGCCGCCATCCGCACCTGACCGCTCAATTGGTAGACGATACCGAGCAGTAGACGCAACTCAACGGAATCCGGATGATAGGACTTGGCGCGATTGAGCACCAGGAGGGCACGATCATTCTCTTTCCGCGTCAGGTAGCCGGCCGCCACCTTGAGGGTCATCGGAAGGAAAGCGGGATCATTCTCCGCCGCCAGTCGGGAATGGCGGAGACTGGCCTCGAAGCCGCCCAGAGAAGATTCAAAAATAAGGGCCTGACTATAATGAGCCAGAGCCTCGGCCAAATCCGTATCTTCCGCCTGCGCGGTAACGCGAGTCCGGTCCGAGGCTCCCCTGTCGTCAAGCGTACGACATCCGACAAGGAAAATAAGCGGAACGACCGCGAGCCATGTCACTGGTGCCCGCATGTCCGACTTCCCGCCTTACTTGTTCTTATGCCGACTGGCCTTCTGGCGTTTACGTTGCTTATGTTTCGCCATCTTGGCCCGGCGTTTTTTCTTGATCGATCCCACAATGCACTCCTTATTCAGTTAACTTCAACTCGACTGCCTACCGGATCACCTTGTTCAAGGGAAGCTCGATTATGCCTTCAGCCCCGACACGTTTCAATTCCGGAATAATCTCACGAACCACCTTCTCCTCCACAACGGATTCCACTGCAACCCAGTCGGAAGAGGCAAGAGGATTGACGGTGGGCGCATGCAGAGACGGAAGAATCTTCGAAATGGCGGCCACCTTGGAGGCGGGCGCGTTCATCTTGAGCAGCACCCGCGACTCGGCCGCCAGGGCGCCTTGCAGCAACATCGCGATCTGCTCGATCTTGCCCCGCTTCCAGTCATCCTGCCAGGTTTTCCGGTTGGCAATGAACTTGGTGGTGGACTGCAACACCACGTCCATGATGCGCAGGTTGTTGGCGCGCAGGGAGGACCCCGTCTCCGTCAGCTCCACGATCGCATCGACCAGTTCGGGAACTTTCGCCTCCGTGGCTCCCCACGAAAACTCGACTTGTGCCTCAACCCCGTTCTTCGCGAGATAACGCTTGGTCATCCCCACCGCCTCGGTGGCGATGCGCTTGCCTTGGAGATCCTTGACGGAATGAATCTTGGAATCGTTATGGACCGCGACGACCCAGCGCACGGGGCGCATGCCCTGCTTGGCGTAGATCAGGTCGGCCACTTCATGCACGTCCGATCCATTCTCCTGAATCCAGTCAAAGCCTGTAATGCCGGCATCCAGCACGCCTAATTCGACGTAGCGGCTGATTTCCTGGGCGCGAATCAGGCGCGCCTCGATCTCCGGGTCATCCACGTTCGGGATGTAGGACCGGGATCCGACAGAAACCTTGAAACCCGCCTTCTGCAACATGGCGAAAGTGGCTTCCTGTAAACTACCCTTGGGCAGACCCAACACCAACTTGCTCATCTCACGTTCCTTTCAATATCATCAACCCTTTTGCGTTCGGGAAAAGGCGGCGGGATAGTAGGTGAATCGAAAGCGGGCGTCCATAACTATCTTGTCAGGAAATGCGGGCAATCCGCCCCTCCACCTGCACGCGCCCTTCCGCCAGCAACTGCAGGGCTTCGGGAAAGGCGATATGTTCCTGCTCCTGAATCCGCGCATGCAACGTGGCGGGCGTGTCGGAATCCAGCACCGGCACGGTCTTCTGCAGAAGAATAGGCCCGGTATCGGTGCCCTCATCAACAAAGTGAACCGTGCAACCCGCCACCTTGACCCCGTAATCGAGCGCCTGTTTCCAGGAGTCCACCCCGGGGAAGGCCGGCAAGAGGGCCGGATGAATGTTGAGAATACGGTGGGGAAAGGCCTGCAGCATCCCGCGCTTGATGATCCGCATGAACCCGGCCAGAACAATCACCTCGGCCCCGTACCGGCGCAGGACGGCCAGGGTGCGCTGCTCCGCCTCCCCGTCCAACTTGGTTTTAAACGGGGCGGCGCTGACGAATTCCGCAGGAATGCCCTGCTGGCGGGCCCGTTGAAGAATGAAGGCGTCCGGTACATCCGACAGCACACACACCACCCGGGCATTGAGCCGGCCCGCCGCAATGGCGTCGATAATGGCCTGGGCATTCGTCCCCTTCCCCGATCCGAGAATTCCTATGGCAAGCGGTGACGTCGGTTTCATGGGCGGGCATCATAAAGCGGGCCCCGCTTTCTGACAAGCCCCGAGCCCGTATCGATTGTATTTTTTTGTTCAGCCTCCCCTCTCCTGCGTGGTACGCTCCCGAGCCAGACACCATGACGACCGGACCCTCTAACGCCGCGACCTTGAGAACCCTGATCCGATCCGGGCAGGGTCATGTCCATCTCGCTGGCATCTGCGGGATCGGAATGGCCGGGTTGGCCGTTCTCCTCAAGGCGCGGGGCTTCAAGGTGACAGGCTGCGACCTGATGATCAATAAGCTGGCCGGTTGGCTGCGCGCGCGCGGGATCGAGGTCGTTGAAAAACACTCCCCGACCCACATCAGCCCCGACGTCCAGTGGGTCGTGCGCAGTGCCGCCGTGGCGCTGGAGTCACCCGAAATCCAGGCGGCGAACGCGGCGGGCCTACCGGTTTTCAAGCGCGGCGAAGTGCTGCCGCTCCTGCTCGAGGGATCCGTTTCGGTCACCGTGGCAGGAACACATGGCAAAACCACCACCAGCGCCTTCATCGCACAAGTCCTTCGTTCCGCCGGGCGTGAGCCCTCTTTCTGTATCGGCGGGGAAGTCGAACCGCTCGGTGGCGTGGCGGGAATCGGACAGGGTGGGATTACCGTGGTCGAGGCCGACGAAAGCGACGGAACCCTGTCAGGCTACGCCCCCGAAATCGCCGTCATCACCAATATCGATTTCGATCACATGGAGCACTTCGCCAGTATCGAGGCCTTTGAGGACTGCTTCCGGGCCTACATCGAGGGAACCCGCCGCCGGCTGATCTACTGCGCCGATGATCCTCGCGCGACCCGCCTCTGCAAAGATCACCCGAAAGCCCACTCCTACGGTCTGGCCCCCGAAGCTGAATTCCGGGCTGTCTCCCTGCATGAGCACGCCACCGGGACCGAGTTCATCCTGATGCACCGACAGGAACAAATGGGCCGACTGACCCTCCCCGCCCCCGGTCGCCATAATGTCCTCAACGCGCTGGCCTGCATCGCTGTCAGTCTTGAACTCGGGCTTTCGCTGGAAGACGTAAGGGACGGTCTCGCCAGCGTCAGCCTTCCCCGCCGCCGTTTCGACCGGCTCATCGACCGGGATGACCTGATGGTGGTCTCTGACTACGCGCACCACCCCGCGGAGATCACCGCCCTGGTCCGGGCGGCGGAACATTTGCACCGCCCCCGCATCCTGGCCGTCTTCCAACCGCATCGTTACTCACGCACTCGGGCCCTCGGCCCCGATTTCCCGGCGGCGTTCAAAGGACTGCATGAACTGGTCCTCCTGCCGGTCTATGCCGCCTCCGAGCCACCGATTCCCGGCGGCTCGATCTGGGACCTGTACCGGCACTGCCGGCAGGAAACCGGACTGAATGTGACCGTGGCCGGCTCGCTGCAACAGGCTTGGGATTACTATCGCGGTCAACTTCGCCTGGGCGATCTGTTGCTCGTCATTGGCGCCGGTGATGTCGAGCGGATCGGCACCTGGGCGCGCGACGCCCTGCAGCAAACCCGCGTGGAGAAATTGGAAACCTTGATCGGCCGGGCCATCCGACAGGTCGCACTCGACGCCACCCTCATCAAAGGCCAGGAGCCTCTCGCCGGCAAAACCACAATAGGCGTGGGGGGCCGGGCCGATCTCTGGATGGAACTGGGCTCCGAACGGGACTTGGTCAATGTTCTTAAATGGACCCGCGCGGAACTCATCCCGTTTCACGTCCTGGGCGGCGGCAGCAATGTCGTGGTCAGCGATCTGGGGGTTCGCGGGGTTGTGGCGCGCTTGAGCGGCGCGGAGTTCCGGCATATCGAAACACGCAAGGGATGGGTGGTGGCGGGCGCCGGGGTCCCCCTGCCCCGTCTGCAGGCCTGGACCGAAGAACAGGCACTGGCGGGTCTGGAGTTTCTGGAGGGCATCCCCGCCACCGTCGGCGGCGCCCTGCGCGGCAACGCCGGCGCCTTTGATCATGCCATTGGGGATCACGTCGCCTGGGTCCGCGGCTTCGACCGGAACGGCGAGCCCTTTACCCTGTCCCGGGAGCTTCTGGACTTTGGCTACCGACGTTGTCCCCGCCTGCGTGACCTGATTCTGGTCGAGGCCGCCTTTACCCTCGAGCCGGGAGACACCGCCCGGATTCGTCAGACCCGGAATGAACTGGCCGCCAAACGGGCGTGGATGAAGGGACTCCACTCGGCAGGATCGGTGTTCAAGAATCCCCCGGGCGACTTCGCCGGACGATTGATTGAACAGGCTGGCCTGAAAGGGTTAACCATCGGGCATGCCAGCATTTCCCTGCAGCACGCCAACATCATTGTGACTGAACCGGGGGCCCGGGCTTCGGATGTGCTGGCGGTCATGGAGCTGGTTCGCGAGAACGTTCGCCGCCAATTCAACATTACCCTGGAACCCGAACTGGTCATCATGGCGTAAACAGATTTGATGCGGTTCATTTTGAAACCTGATAGATTGGCACCCTAATCAAGGAGAGCTCATGACTTTGGAAAAATTATCACGCGACGAAAAACTTGCCCTGGTGGCCTTGACCGAAATGGTCGTCATCTCCGACCTCAATATCACGGATGAGGAAGTGGCCAAGGTCGACGAGATTGTCGAGTCGCTGGGCGAGGAAACCTTCCAGGAGCTCGCCGATGAGGCGGAACGACGGTTTGCTGATCGGGGCGCCCTCAAGACGTTTCTAAAAGGCATCGTCAGCCAGGAGGCCCGCGAGATCATTTTCGGCACCGTCCTTTCCGAGTCGCTGGTGGACACCATGCCCCACGAGCAGGCCGAATTCATGCAGTGGCTCAGCACCACCTGGGATGTGCCCGTGGTGTTGGAAGGCGGAGATAACGCATGAGGCGGCTGCCCATTCCCTTTGAGTCCCTCACCCTGCCGGTCATCCGCAACATCCGGGACCAGTGGATGCTGCTCACGGCGGGGGAAAACTCGCCGGGCGAGTTCAATACCATGACCGTTTCCTGGGGCGGATTAGGAGTCATCTGGAACAAGCCGCTCGCCATGGTCGTGGTTCGTCCCAGCCGGTTCACCTATTCCTTCATGGAAAAACATGACACCTTCACTCTCTGCGCCTTCCCCGGAGAGTACAAGGACCAGTTGACCCTCTGCGGCACCCGCTCCGGCCGGGCGATCGACAAAGTCAAGGCGTGCGGGCTGACACCCGTCCCCTCCTCCATCATTGCCGCGCCGGGCTTTGATGAAGCCGAACTCATTCTGGAATGTCGCAAGATGTATTACGACGACATCAAACCCGACCATTTCCTGGCGGCGCATATCGAGAAGAACTATGGCGGGCACGATTACCACCGCATGTATTTTGGTGAAATTCTCGCCGTACACGGAACGTCAGCCTACCTTGGAAAATAAACCCACGACACTGAAAGGAAGTCCAATGCCATACCGAATCAGCACCTCATGGATCATGATCCTGCTCGGCCTCGCCTTCTTGGGAGGAATACCGGTCTCGCACGCCGGCGACATCAACGCGTTCCGCTTTGGCGCTGATGAGCGTGTGCGCGGGGAGTATTTCGACCACGTCCCCAGCAAGGTGGATTCCGCCGCCTACGCGCGCGGCGGCGAGAACAACTACCTGCGATTCCGAACCCGCCTCTGGGCTGAACAAAAGGCCGGATCAAACCTGACCCTCCGGGTCCGGACCGTGAATGAAGTCCGTTCCTGGTTTTATCCCGATGTCTCCTCGCGGCCCCAGCGTTCAACATCCGAGTGGCCGGATGAATGGGTTCTGGACAACCTCTACCTGGAAGTTGCCAACCTGTTCGACAATTCCCTCGATTTACGCGTGGGGCGGCAGGAGCTGATCTACGGGAACGGCCGGGTCATTCTGGATGGCACCCCTGGCGATGGATCGCGCACCCTTTACTTCAACGCAGCCAAGGCAACCTGGAAAGGACTGCCTAAAACCACAATCGACCTTTTCGGCATTTACAACGAGCCCGAAGACGAGCTGGCCATCAATACCGCCAACCGTGACCTCTCCGGGTTTTCCGCAGCCAGGGAGGGAGTGACCGAAAGTGGTGCCGGACTTTACCTGAAAAATGCGTCAATGCCCCAACTACCCTTCGAGGCCTACCTGATTTACAAGCGAGAGGGAGCCTGGGAGCAGGCCGCCAAGACCAACGCCGCCGGTTTCGTACCGCCCCGTTACGCCTGGCAAACATTAAACCCGGGCCGCAAGACGGTTGAGAATCCGCAATTTGATGTTGAGACCGCTGGCTTCCGTTTGATCCCAACCTTTTCCGGCAGCCTCAGCGGCAATCTGGAAGCCGCCTTCCAATACGGACAGCGGGGGGATGAAGAGATGACCGGCTATATGCTGGACGCCTATCTGGAAAAGAAATTTGCGTCAGCCCCCATGCAGCCCGTTCTGAAGGGCGGACTCTACTGCCTGTCAGGTGACGATCCCGGGACTTCTGCTGATGAGGGCTGGAATCCGCTCTGGGCACGCCAGCCGCAGACGAGCGAGCTGTACCTGTTTGCCTGGGATGCCGAGGAATCCGCCTTCCGCTGGTCCAACCTGATTGACCCGAATATAGCGGTTTCCGTCACGCCCGTCCGCCGGATGAAATCGACGGTCGTGCTCCATTATCTCGCCGCATTCGAAGCCGATGGCAACGGCGGCGGGAAGTCACGCGGCTGGCTGGGAACCCTGAGGAACGAATTCGTCCTGGCCGAGAACAAATGGCTTTCCAAGGATAAACTAAGCGCTTACATCCTGCTGGAGGTCCTTGAACCCGGCGACTACTACAAGAATGATGACACTGCTGTCTTTGCCCGGTGGGAAGTCCTGTACGCTTTTTAAAGGCCCTATTGCAAACAAGCGTGAAACAGAACTGGACAAGGGACCTCCTTCTGAATAGATTGATGACCGTTCGACTCTGAAAAGCGGGAGTAATTCAGTGGTAGAATGTCAGCTTCCCAAGCTGAACGTCGTGGGTTCGATCCCCATCTCCCGCTCCACTTT
>CAMBRF010000024.1 GCA_945870225.1 PVC group bacterium
AGCAGCACCTTTACCCTGCAGGCCACCAGCGCCGAATCGAATGTGGCGAGTATCGCCTCTTATCTGGGCCTGCCGGTCAAGATCCTCACCACCTTCGTCAAGGGCAGCCCGGTCGCCCAGATCATCAAGGATAACCTGGCCAGCCGGCATATGATGGTTGAGGCGGCGGAAGTCGAACAGGGCGGCCCCTGGGGCTATCGGCACCAGATCAACATCGCCGACAGCGGCTGCGGCGCCCGTGGACCCCGCGTGTGGAACGACCGTGCCGGGGAAGTCGGCCGTACATTGAACGTCAAGGATTTCGATCTCGACCGCCTCTTCGCCAAGGAGGGCGTTCAGATCGTGCATCTGTCGGGCCTCGTGGGCGCGTTGTCGCCGGAAACCGGCAATTTTTGTCTCGAACTGGCCCGGGCCGCCAAGAAACATGGGACCCGCATCGCCTTCGACCTGAACTACCGGGCCTCCTTCTGGAAAAACCGGGAGAAGGAACTCCGCGGCATCTTCACGGAAATTGCGAGCGTGGCCGACATCCTTGTGGGGAACGAGGAGGACTTCCAGCTGTGTCTGGGCATTGAAGGGCCTGAAGCGGGCGGGAAAGGCCTGGCGGCCAAGATAGACGGGTTCAAGGGCATGATTGAGCGGGCGAAGAAAGCCTTCCCGAATGCCTCCGTCTTCGCCACGACCCTGCGCGAAGTAGTCAGCACGCAAGAACACCTCTGGGGCGCGGTCATGGCGGCCGGCAATAGCTGGCATGTGGTGGAACCGCGCTCAATCGGGGTTCTGGACCGGATCGGCGGCGGGGATGGTTTTGTCGGCGGCATGCTGTATGCCATCCTGAAGGGCTGGGAACCGGAGAAGTGGATCCAATTCGGCTGGGCCAGCGGGGCCCTGGCCACCACCTTGCTCACCGACTACGGTCAGCCTGCCGATGAAGAGCAAATCTGGAGCATTTGGCAGGGGAATGCCCGCGTCAAACGCTGAGCCACACCGAAGAACCCGGCCCGCCGATAGGGCCGGGATTCGCCGACCTGCCTGATCAGCCGACCCGCATGGGCATCAGGACGTAGATGAACGGCACATCGCACTTGATGACGCCCGGACTCAACTCATCCGTCATCTCGACGAATATCTCGTCGGTCATCAGGTTACGCAACGGTTCCATGATGTAATCGGGATTGAACGCGACGACCATCTCCTTGCCCATGTACTTGATGGGAACCGTCTCATGCGCTTCGCCGATATCCGGGGACTGTGCGCTGATTTTCAGCTTGTTCTTCCCGAATGTCAGCTTGATCGAACTAGCCTTGTCGCTGGTCAGCAACGCCACACGCTTCAATGCGGCCAGGAAGGCTTCCCTCTCGATCGGAATACGGTGTTCGCACTGACCCGGAATGACCTGCTTGAAGTTCGGATACGTCCCTTCGATCAACTTGGTGATCAACAGCACATCATTAACCTCAAAACCCGCCTGGTTCTTGGTCATGTGGATCTTGACCGTCCCTTCATCCTTCAGAACGCGCAGCAGTTCATTAACCGCCTTCGTCGGGATGATGGCTTCACTTTCAGATTCCTTTGGAAACTCCATTTCATGCTCGGTCAGGGCCAACCGTCGGCCGTCCGTGGCCACCAGCGTCATTTTATTACCCTTGAAGCTGACATAGGTGCCATTCAGGATAAAACGCGTCTCGTCATTTGAAGCCGCATAGAAGGTTTTCTGCAGCATCTCTTTCAGAACCTTCTGGTCCACCGTAAAGGTTGTGCCGCCATCATACTTCGGAATCGCCGGGAATTCATCCTCGGGCAATCCGAGAATCTTAAAGAACGATGCGCCACAACTGATTGAAGCGGAATTCTTTTCATCCACTTCAATCTCGATGTTGTCCGCGGGAAGTTCACGGATAATGCTCAATAACCGGCGGGCGGGAAGGGTGGTGGCCCCGCCTTTTGAGATCTTGGCTTCCACGGCACATCGCATGGTTACTTCCAGATCCGTGGTCGTCATCCATAATTTTTCATCCTGAGCCTGAAACAGGACATTCGAGAGAACAGGCAGGGTCGGACGCACGTTGACCACACCGTGAACCATCTGCAAGCCGGACATTACGGCGTCTTTACTGATGACGATTTTCATGACTACTCCTGCGATATGTGAACAATCCGAATACTGATACTTATTCTTTATTCTTAAGTCTTAACACTAATATGGTCTGTTGATAACCGCAACAACTCCCGAAAATACAGGAAACATTGGAGAGAAGGCCTCGAAACGACCCTCACGCCCTGTTGATGATCCCCCTCAACAACCCGGCAATAACATTCAATAACTCGCTCTCGATCAGGTTTGAACATAATATCTGCAGGTTATCAACACGCTTGTCAACTTTTCTTCTCAAGCTGACGGGTCAGGTGGGAGACGCTCTGGCGGAGGTCGGCATCCTCCCTCATTTTGCTCTCCACGAGATTGTAGGCATGCAGGATCGTGGCATGCGTTTTCCCGAAAGCCCCTCCGATTTCCGGCAGCGAGGCGGACGTGAGCGCGCGGCACAAATACATGGCCACCTGACGGGGACCCGTGATGGCGGCAGGCCGCCGCTTGCTCGTCATATCCACCAGTCGGATGTCGTAATGGTCCGCCACCGTCTTCATGATGTGCTCGAACGTCAGGGCTTCCTGCTTTTCCGTGTCAATGGTATCGCGCAGCAGGCTCTCCAGATCATGGACGGTGACCGGGCGACCGATGAGTGAGGCATAGGACGTGGCGCGGATCAGGGCGCCTTCCAGACGGCGAATGTTGGAACGGATCGACTTGGCGATGAAAAGAAGGACCTCGTCCGACAGGTTGAGCCCGCCTTGCGCCTGCTTGTTTCGCAGGATGGCAATGCGGGTTTCCAGATCGGGCGGCTGCATTTCCGTCACCAGTCCCCACTCGAAGCGGGACACGAGGCGTTGCTCCAGCCCGTGGATTTCGCTGGCTGGCCGGTCGCTGGTCATCACGATCTGCTTGTGCGCGTCGAAGAGGACGTTGAAGGTATGGAAAAACTCCTCCTGCATCCGCTCCTTACCCGCCAGAAAGTGAATATCATCGATCAGGAGCAGATCGACCCCGCGGTATTTCTTGCGAAACTGAACCAGGGATTTGGTGGTCAGGGCGTCGATGTACTCGTTCGTAAAGGTCTCGGAAGAGAGGTAGACGATCTTGGCGTTCGAGTTCCGCATGACGTGATGCCCGATCGCCTGCATGAGGTGCGTCTTGCCCAGACCCACGCCGCCGTACATGAACAGCGGATTATAGGCCCGGGCCGGCGACTGGGCGACCGCCAGGGCGGCGGCGTGACCGAAGTTGTTGGAGGGGCCGACGATAAAATCGTTAAACGTGAATTTCGGATTCAGCAGGGGATCCGCCATCATCTTGCGCGTCAGCGGCGCGTGAGTCTTGGCGGCCGGCTTGGCGTCCTCTTCCTCCGCCGGCACGTCCACGGGGGCCGTACCCGGTGTTTTACCTATTGCAAATTCAATGGTCGGAGCGGCATCGCCCGCCACCGACGCCACCGCAGTCTGGATCAGCGGCAGATAATTGTCTTCCAGCCACGTCTGATAAAAGTTGTTGTCCACCGCCAGCGTGAGCTTGCCATTGACGAGCGATTGGGGCTCAATGACCGCAATCCAACGGGAGTACACATCGTGGTGCAATCGTTTTTTTAGATGCGCGCAGGCGGCGCGCCACAAAGCAGGAGCATTTATTTCCGTCACGAAAACCTCTCTCAATAAAAGCGCCTGGTGCCAAACCCGGTGCGCCTATTATTGCCTCGCAAAATGACCTCACAAAAAAATATACCGGTTATCAAAGCCGGTAGTCACACCAAACCAAGCAGTTACGGCTCCCCGGAGCCCTTCGACAGGGGGTTATTAACAGGTTGTTAACACCCCTGCAGGGCTCTCTCTCGTACCTGCTGAGGCAGGACAATAGGCAAGAAGAAAAGGGCGGGCAAGGCAATTCCGAACATTTCATTCACTTTTTTTTTGAGGCACGATACATTGTGGTTTCTTCGTCATCACACACAAGCCGTGGTATGTTTGCCGCGAGAAGAAAAGTGAACCTGAGTCGTGTGAAAAGTCGGTTTGTGAGAATAGGGTGAGCGGATTGTGGCGGGCATGTTTGTAACCCCTTTGTTTTGAGGAGTATGCAGGAATGAAGAAGTTAACAGGGTCGAGGCTGATGGTGGGAATACCCAATATTTGCGCGGATATTCTCTATGTTTCGCGCTTTAAAGCGGCGGATCCCGTTGTCTTTCTGCAGCACGGACGGGATAAATATCTGGTCGTGTCGCGCATGGAAACGGGACGCGCGCGCGCGGCCAACCCGGCATTGAAAATTCTAACGCCGGACGAACTGGGATTGGATCGGAAGCGGCGCTGGCAGGTGTCGCATTGGGCGGCCGCGCTGTTGAAAAAAACGGGTGTGGGCAAGGTTGATGTGGCGGGCACGTTCCCGCTGGGTGTGGCGCGCGAACTCGAGAAGCAGGGCCTGCGGGTGAGGCTTGCCCAAGAGGAGCTGTGTCCGGAACGCGTGGTGAAAACGGCGGGGGAGATCGTCCATATCCGGCACGCGCAGCGGGCGGCGGTGAAAGCCCTGCACGGGGCCTGCGCCCTGCTGGAGCAGGCCCGCGTGGATGCGCGAGGCGTTCTGAGAGAGGGCCGGCAGGTGCTGACCTCCGAACGCGTGCGGCAGGTCATCAACCGGATCCTGCTGGATGAGAATTGCTCGGGCGGGGAACCGATTGTCGCCGGCGGTCCGTTGTCGGCGAATCCGCACTGGATCGGGCATGGCCCCCTGAAAGCCGGCGAACCGATCGTGATGGATATTTTCCCGCAGAGCCTTGAAACGGGATATTGGGGCGACCTGACGCGCACCGTGGTAAAAGGGGCGCCGAGCCCGGCCCTGGTGCGAATGTACCAGGCCGTGAAAAAAGCCCAGGCGGAGGCGCTGGCCTCGGTGCGAGCCGGGGTGCGAGGGGTGTCGATCCATCAGGGCGTGATCGATCGGTTCACGGAGCTGGGATTCGAATCCAGCGTGACGAAGGGCGTGCCGGAAGGCTTTATTCATGGAACCGGACACGGCGTGGGTCTGGAAATTCACGAGGCACCTTCCCTGGGGTTTGGCGGGGCGATCCTGCGCGTGGGACAGGTGGTGACGATCGAGCCCGGACTCTACTACGCCGAAGTGGGGGGCATTCGGATCGAGGATACGGTGGTCGTTACCCGTGAGGGGTTTGAATTCCTGGCGACCTGTCCGAAGCAGTTGACGATCAGGTGAGCACTGGCCTATTGTTCCCCTCATTCCCTGCTCGTCAGGAACCGGGGCCGGGGGATTTATAAAGGACACGACTATGATCAGGATAGCGATTGTTGGCGCGGCGGGTCGAATGGGTCAGGCGTTGGTGCGGTGTTCTCGGATGATGCCGGACCTTCAGGTGGTGGCGGCCGTCGATGCGGCCACATGCCCTCTGTGCGGCAAGGACGCCGGCCTCATTGCCGGGGTCGGTGATATCGGCATCACCATCTCGCATGATCTGCCGGCCGCCGTAAAGGCCGCCGATGTGCTGATCGACTTCAGCTTTCACGAGAACGTTCCGCTCACCATCAAACTGGCCGCCGAGCAGCGCAAGGCCGTGATCATCGGCACTACCGGGCTTAATCCGGATGAACGGGCCGCCGTGGACCAGGGTGCCCGCATGATTCCCATCGTGTGGGCCCCGAACATGAGTCTGGGTGTCAACATGCTCTTCTCGCTCGTGCAGCAGGCCGCCAAGGCGCTCGGTTTGGATTACGATGTCGAGATCACCGAGGCCCATCACCGGTACAAGAAGGATGCCCCGAGCGGAACGGCGCTGCGGCTGGGCGAAAATGTGGCGGAGGGGCGTGGACAGAATTTCCGGGATGTGGCGATCTACGGTCGCGAAGGGCTGGGTGGTGAACGGCCCAGGGGCCAGATTGGCATCCATGCACTGCGGGCCGCGGATATTATCGGCGACCATACGGTGCTGTTTGCCACGGATGGCGAACGGGTGGAGATCAGCCACCGCGCCACCAGCCGCGATGCGTTTGCCAAGGGCGCGCTCCGCGCCGCCCAGTGGGCCGGCGGACGGGCGCCCGGCCTGTACGACATGCAGGACGTTCTGGGTCTGAAAAAGTAGTTATGGAAATCGGCCTCAGTCTGGGTTCCAATCTCGGTGATCGCCTGGTGCATCTGCGCCGGGCGGCGCAACGGATTGCGGCCCTGCCGGGTGTCCGCATCGTTGCCGCGGCCCCGGTTTATGAAACCGAACCGGTCGGCGTACAGCCGGTCCATGCCGACCTGAAGTATCTCAACACCATTCTGATTGTCGAGGGTCCGGAGGATCTGGACACGCTGTCTGAGTCCCTGCATGCCATCGAGACGGATCTGGGACGCCGGCGCAGCGCGGATCGCCAGGCCCCGCGCACGATCGACATCGATGTGATTTACGCCGGGGGAGTGCGCCGGCGGGATGGCAAGCTGGACCTGCCGCATCCCCGCTGGGCGGAGCGCCGCTTCGTGCTTCAGCCCCTCGCGGACGTCCGGCCCGATCTGATCCTGCCGGATGGCGGCCGTACGGTGGCGGACCAGCTTGTCCGCCTCCCTGCCGATGAAGGCGTGGTATGTTGGGCCAAAGACTGGCTGTTGCCCCAAACCTGATGGCGCGCCTGGTGCGCGCCGTTGAATAAGGAGGATGCTGGATGATTGCCGTGAAAGATATCGTTCTTCTGCCCCGGCCTCGAAAAATTTCGGCCCGCCCTGGCCGCCTGGCCGCCGGTGATCTCCGGCAGATCGTGGTGTGTGGAAACCCGGAGGAGGCCCTCGGTCCAGCCATTCGGCTGCAGTCGGCCGGCCGGGAGTATGCCGGCGTCAACTGGACCGTCCGGGCGGGACGGGCTGCGGATGGACGGGGGGCGGGTTCCGCCCTGCTGGAACTGGCGCCGCGTGCCGGACTTCCGGCGCAGGGCTACCGCCTGGGGATTTCCTCCCAGGGCCTGCACCTGAAAGCCTCCGATGCGGCCGGATTGTTTTACGGAGTGATGACGCTCCGGCAACTGTGGCGGCAGACCGGAGGGTTGCTGCCCGCATGTGTCATCGAGGATCATCCCGACTTCCCTGTGCGCGGGGTCATGTTGGATATCAGCCGCGACAAGGTTCCTACCCTGGACACGCTGTACGCCTTGATCGACCAATTGGCGGAGTGGAAGATCAACCATCTTGAACTCTACACGGAGCACACCTTCGCCTATCAACGCCACCCGACGGTATGGGCCAAGGCGAGTCCGCTGACGGGCGAGGATATTCTCCGGCTGGAGGCCTATTGCCGCGCCCAGTGCGTCGAACTGGTTCCCAACCAGAACTCCTTTGGCCACATGGAGCGCTGGCTCACGAAGCCGGCATACCGCGAACTGGCGGAATCCCCCGATGGGTATGACACGCCGTGGGGCACGCGGTCCCCGCATCCCTCCTGCCTCAATCCCGGCGATCCGCGCAGCCTGAAGCTGATCGCCTCCCTGTACGAGGAAATGCTGCCGTTTTTCAGCAGCCGGAAATTCAATGTGGGCTGTGACGAGACCTGGGATCTGGGGCAGGGGAAAAGCCGGGCTCAGTGCGCGAAGAAAGGCACCGGCCGGGTCTATCTCGACTTTCTGCTCAAGCTCCACAAACTCGTCAAGCGGCATGGCCGCACCATGCACTTCTGGGGCGATATCATCATCAAGCACCCCGAACTGGTTTCCGAACTCCCCCGCGACAGCGTCGTGTTGGAATGGGGATATGAGGCTGATCATCCGTTCGCGGAACACGGCGCCCGGTTCGCGGCTTCGGGGCTTCCGTTCTATGTCTGTCCCGGAACATCGTCATGGAACACGATTGCCGGGCGGACGGAAAACTGCCTGGCGAATCTCCGCAATGCCGCCGAAAATGGACTGCGGCACGGGGCGGTGGGGTTCCTGAATACCGACTGGGGCGATAACGGGCACTGGCAGTATCTGCCCGTCAGTTACCTGGGCTTTGCCGCCGGGGCGGCACTGGCATGGTGCGTGAAGACGAATCGGGCGGCGGATATCCGGCCGGCGCTGGATCAGCATGTGTTTCAGGACAAGGCGGGCGTGATGGGGGGGCTGGCCTATGACCTGGGCAATGCTTACCTGAAGTCCGGGCATCTGATGGGAAACAGCACCGTGCTCTTCCATCTGCTCCACAAGGATCTCAAGTGGCCGATCCCGGAAACGGTGACCCTGCGGACGTTGGGTCAAACCCGGGACACTGTCGAGCGCGTGGTCAAACGTCTGGCGCGGGCGCGGATGGCCCGGCCCGATGCGGCGCTGATTCAAGATGAGTTTGCCAATGCCGCGCGCATGTTGGTGCACGCCTGTGACCGGGGCGAGTGGCGGATGAAACCGGCGGCAAAAACCAAGACCGTGAAGCAGTCCCTCGCCCGCGATCTGCGAATGATTATAGAGGAACACCGCCGCTTATGGATGGCGCGCAACCAACCCGGCGGCTTAAAGGACAGCCTCCGCCGCCTGGAAACCCGCCTCAGCGATTACGAAGGCTAATGCTGTCATGTCAATTGATGGGAGGGCGCGCATGTTGCGCGCCGCAGATCTGGCGCAATAGAAATCTGCGTCCCACCGTGACACCCCACATGGCACCATGTTCGGTGAAGGCGTAGGGCGTATAGCGGCGTCCTCCGTGGCTCTTTGAGGTCGCAATTTGCGACCTCAAAGACGTCCACCTCTACGGGGTGCGGTAGATCGAGGCAAGATTCTTCCCGGACACCGGCTGCATCCGGAACCCTTCCCGGAGGGTTGCCCCACGGAGGGAGAGATTGTATCGGTCGCGGTCCGTCCCCGGCGAACAGAGCGGCGGTTCGTTAATGCAGAGGTCGTCCCGGATTGGGACCTTGACCGTCAGGCCTGACGGGTAGGTATAGGGTTGGAGGAGGGCCCGGGGGTAATCGGTCAGTTGCTCGTGCAAGAACCTGGGCCTTTTGTGGAAGTCCGCGCCAAGTTCGGCATGCAGATAAATTGCCAGACTGGTCACAAACAGGGTGCTGAGCATCAACCGGCCCCGCTCCGCCACGGTCTCGAGCGCGATCACCAGCACCAATGCCATGATCAGAACCTGTGTCACGGTCAGGTACCCGTAACCGAACCGGACGGTGGGTGCCTGGAAGAACCAGTATAACAGCGCCACAACCAGCGTGAGAAAGACGGGCCAGGCCCGCAGGATCTGCTGTTTGACCGGCCGCACGAAGAGGGCGGCGGCCACCAGACCGCTCACCATCCAGTACATGAACTCACCGATGAGCGGCTGCGACCGGCTCAACCAGGCGTTGAACCAGAACCCGATTTCCCGTCCCAGCACCTGCTCGGGCGGTACGCCCGGCAGGCGCGCCCAACTCCTGATCCAGTTCTGTTCGGCTATCGCCACCGCCTGCGGCACCTTCCAGTCCGGCGAGAATAGATCGAGTGCCGTGGAAGGATAAAGAAGGTAACCCGACAGGAAATACCCGCGAACCAGCCATGGCAAAAACATCAGCCCGGCCAGCAGGGCATAACCCGCCGCCCGACGCAACGTGGCGCCGGACCAGAGGGTTCGGAGGGAAGGGGCCGCCGCCAGAAATCCCAGCAGCGGCAAAAGCAGCAGGGGAAGATTGATCAGTTTGACGGTGGCCATGAACGGAATGACGACCACCGCCCAGCAGAGATCGTCGTCGCGGCGGGCCTCCGAATCGTACCGGTGCAGGAAGTGGGAGACGATCATGACCACCCCCATGGTGGAAACCACGTCGGTCGAAAGGGAATTGATGGTGAACCGGTAGCGCAGGAGAGGATAGAGCATGAGGCTGTCGAACAACCAGCCCATGCCCAGCGGTCGGCCGATGCCGTTCGCCAGACGTGCAATCAGGGTGACGAGCGTCAGGACGTAGACAAACGAGTCGATGACGTGGAAGGATTTGAAGGTGAAGGGACCCGCATCGACGAACGCCGCCGTGACGAACCAGGCATTGTTAAACCCGATCCGGCTGTTCAGGTTGGCCAGCCCGGGCACGGTTCCGTGTTCTTTCAGCCAGCGGACACTTTGGGCATGGTAGAGGAGGGTATCGTAAACCGTGGGGTCACCATTGGCGCCCAGCGCGGTGTAAAGAATGACGGCCCCGGCCAGACTTCCGGCCAGCAGCGCCCGCCAGCCGAGGCTGCCGCCATGCCGGCGGCAGGCCACCAGCAGACCGGCACAATAATCCGCCAGGGCTCGGCGGTCGCCCAGGGCATACAGCACCAACACGCCGACCAGAACGACATGAAACCCATCCCCCATCGGACCGCTCAGGGAGGCGACCAGGCCCAGCCAGGTTACGCCGGCGATGCCAAACCAGACGACCTCTCCAGTCCGGCAGGCGGGCAGGGGGCGGGGGACGAAGCGCTGTACCGCGCGGAGCCCGGCGAAACCGGCCAGAAAGAACACCCCTCCCAGGTAGCCCCAGTAGGCGATCAAATGAAGGGTTAACGGTCGCATGTCTAGTTATATACTTATTAGTTAATATATAAGTCAAGCCGCGATCGCGTTCCCGGCGTGCCTGTCGGAGCGGGGTTGGGTTCAAAAAGCCTGCTTGTTCATTCGGTCCAAAATGGTCATAGTGGGCCAAAAGTTTGGAGGGCGCTATGGTGGGTGTCGGCATGACAATAGCTTATATAGATCCCGGCACAGGGTCGTTTCTTCTGCAGTCTGCGATCGCCGGGGCCATTGGTGTGTTCTTCTATTTCAGGTCTGCGATCAAGCGGCTGGTGGACCGGTTGCTGGGGCGCAACCGGACGCCCCCGTCCGATGACCCAAACTCGTCTAATGGATGAGGAGTGACTGTGATGCAGAATGACCGGGTAGCCGGATCCTTTCGCGATCCGTCAGGATATGTGTTCTGGTCCAAGGGCCGTCTGTTCCGGGCCATCGATCAGGGTTGTCTGGAGACACTCAGCGGCTTGAAGCAAAAAGGCATTCTGGACCGGCTGATAGCCGACGGTCTGGTTGTTCCATCCTGGTTTGTGGAGGACGAGGGGTTGCTGCGAACCCTGCGCGCCGAACACCCCGGCTTTGCGGCCTACATCGAGCATGAAGTTATCGAATCGATCTCCTATCCTTACGAATGGACGGTGTCGATGCTGGCGCATGCCGCCGAGGTGACGCTGGACCTGCAGACCCGGCTGATGAAGGCGGGTTACGCGTTGAAGGATGCCACGGCGTTCAACATCCAGTTCTCCAAAGGAAAGCCGGTTTTCATTGACCTGCCTTCGATTGAGCGGCCCAAGCGGTTGGATTTATGGTATGCCCTCGGGCAGTTTCAGCGGATGTTCTTGTATCCGCTGTTGCTGAGCCGGCACTACGGTTGGGACCTGGCTTCTTACTTCCTGACCCGTCTGGATGGGCGCGGCCTCCAGGAAATGGGCCATATTCTCAGTCCCGGCCAGCGGTGGCATCCCCGCCTCTGGATGGATGTGAGTCTGCCGTTGCTGCTCGAAGGGAAGAGTTCGAAGAAGGCGCCGACAGGTCAGCAGATTCTCGGCAAATCCGTTCAAAACACGGCGCCCCAGGAAATCCTGCTGAATCGGCTCCGTTCCAAGATCAGGAAACTCGCCGCCGGCTACCATCGTCAGGGGACCTGGGCGACGTATGAAACGACGTGCACCTATTCGGCGACGGCGACGAACACCAAGAAGGAACTGGTAAAGCGGTATTTTGAGAAGACCAAGCCTCGCAGCGTCCTGGACGTGGGCTGCAACACGGGGGAATATACCTTCCTGGCGGCCGAATGCGGGGCCCGCGTGTTTGCCGTCGACGGTGATCATGACGCCGTTGATATCCTGTACCGACGGATGAAAGGGAAGGGGCTGGCGGTGACGCCCTTGGTGGTGAATATCTGTCAGCCGACGCCGGCGATCGGCTATCTGAACCAGGAACGGGCGAGTTTTCTGGACCGCGGCCGGTCGGAGTGTGTGATCGCCCTGGCGTTGCTTCATCATCTCCTGGTGAGCGGCAACTTATCGTTGGCGGCGTGCCGGGACATGTTTGCCCGGGTCACCACCGACAGCCTGATTTTGGAATTTGTGCCCACCGACGACCCGATGTTCCTGCAATTGACGAAGTATCGGACGACCGAATTCTCAGGCGTCACCCTGGAATCCTGTCTGGAGGTCTTTTCGTCATGTTTCGACGTGGCGTCGGTTGAGCCGCTTCCGGACCTGAAACGGCATCTGCTGTTCTTGCGGAAGAAAGCCTAAAGTCAGCCTTCATTCCACCCCAATGGGAGGGCGCGCATGCTGCGCGCCGCGGACTCCATCAATCATCCTCTGCCACCGCGATTTTAACCGCGGATAGCGCGGATGGGGACGGATAAGTTTTGGTTTTATCAGCGTCCTCCGCGAAATCCGCGGTTAAGATTCCGGGGGACCGTCACTGTCCACAGGGCCTAAATCGGGAAGGTCAGGGTTTCCCGATGGTTAAGGTTGTGGGCAGCTTGACGGCCTGTTTCGATGCCTCAAACTCCGACTGCACCTTCAGGCGTCTTTCGGATCCGCGGTTGTACAGACCCAAAATGATTTCATAAGAGCCGCTGGGTGTATCAGCTGGAACCTCGAACGGCATCTCTTGGCGGAAGACTTCCTGAAAGGGCTGATTTCTCATCACATAGGAGGGATGTTTATCCAGAAAAACCCGATCGCCCTGAAAGCGCCATTTCCCTTGGCGGAAGTGCAGGAACGTCGATAGATTCGCGCGTGATAATGAGGGTGGAACCTGCCAGAAGGCGATAAGTGTGTTCTGTGCTCCGGCTGTCAAGCGATTGGTGGCGAGGGTGTAGCCCAGCAAGGTGGCGCCCCCTTCGAACGAGGCGGCACACCGTGAAGCCGGTTCCGTGCGCTCCCGCCATTCACGTCGAGCGGCGAGGGCGGCGGGCTCATTCCCAGCTTTTAGTTGAAGATCAGACAACTGCCGCCAGGCCGGCTGATAGTCCGGGTAGGCCGCCACGCAGCGCGTCAGCCATTTGATCTTCTGTGTCAACGGGACGCCGGTCGGTTGGGCCTGTTCATGGAAGAACCGGGCCAAATTCTTGGTCTTGAGGTTGTCGCTGTCGTAGCGCACCCGGCCGTCGAGGTCAAATAGTCGTTCATTATATGAGTATTCTTCCTTCCAGTTCCGTTGATCGAAGCTGAATAGAACCAAGGGACCCATAATCTGTGAATGCGGCGTTATTTCCGCCCGCTGGAATGCCTCCTGGGATTGGGCCAGATCGGATCGATAGCCCACCACGACGGTGTTGAGAGTCAACTGCAGGGGAGAAAGGGATGACGACATGTCCCGCCAGTAGGAAAAAGCGCTGCGGCGTAGATAGGCCATGGGCAAGGTCGCAGCCACCCGGCCTTCGCTTTTTTCGTGAAGGATTTGTTCGAGCCAACGGGGGGCATAGACCTGTTGGGTTCCCTTTTGACTCAAGGCGTCCATGAGTTCCGACTGCCGCCACTGCTCCGGCCAGGGGGCAGGCGCCAGGCATTCGATGTCATTCAAGGCCACAAGATCGTCATCCGTCACGGCGAACAGCTCCATCTCGATCCGTATCACCGTCTGGGAATGGAAGAAGAGCTCCTGCTGCGCTTTCCGGTCCCTAAGGAAGAGCTCCGGCCCGGACCACGTGAACCCGGAGGGGACCCAGTTCGTCAAGACCACGACGGGACCCTGCGTGGTTTCAACCTTGAGTTCACGAATTCCCGGCCAAGCCCGCTCCATGCTGATCAGCCGTAACCCGGCCATGGAAACAGGCTCTTGGAAGTCGATTCTGACCCGCGTTGTCCTGCCCGCTTTCAAAACAATCCTCCAGGTTGTTCCCAGATCATAATCATTCAAGGCGGC
The DNA here is from genome assembly GCA_945870225.1 of PVC group bacterium. Classification (GTDB taxonomy): domain Bacteria; phylum Verrucomicrobiota; class Kiritimatiellia; order CAIKKV01; family CAITUY01; genus CAMBRF01. The sequence goes on from CAMBRF010000024.1 coordinate 13,961, forward strand.
GGCCGCCTCAGTCGGATGATCGATTGCCGTCAGCGTGCCGTTGGTCAGCGGGGTCGTGTCCCACGCGCAGTGACGCACTTGATCGAAATAAACCCACCCTTCCGAGATCATGCGGGCCCAGGTTGACGATGTGGCCCGTAGGAACGCTTCCACGGTCCGGTGTTCCTGGGTTTCCGTGAACGTCCAGGTCCGGTGCTGCCCGGCTACCTTTTCCGTCACGTCCTCATAAACTTCGGGGGAAGTCCAGCCGCTGTAAAATGTGCGCGAGGGCAACAGGGGGATATCAGGCTGCCATAACTCGCGGAACAGGTAGCGGTAAAGATTGATCGGTGATTGAACATCGTCTGAGAGGGGAGGGGTGCGCCCCGGTAGTCGGATGGCCATAAGAATGCTGGCCCGTCCATCCAAATTCCCCTCGGAGCTTTCAAAACTGAAGTCCAGACCGGAACCATGATCACCCTGCACGATAATAGCGACTGGTCGCGTGGAGACAGTCAGGATACGGTCCACCAACCGGCAGGTTTCTTGAGCCACGTACTGGACCTGTTCTGCATATCCCTCCCGATAGTTACTCCACGAAGCGTCATTATATAGATAGTGATTGCCGTCGGAAAAAAGAAAATCGTCCGTTTGCCAGTAAGGCTGCGGGCGGCCGTCGGCCAGAAACACAAACGGGGGATGAGGGGCGATGATGTGCATGATCTTGAAGACCGGGTCCGGCCCGGCCAATTCCTGCAGGTTGTCGTCAAACGCACCCTTGACGCGCGCGTAGTGTTCGCGCAGCAGCTCGGCATGCTTGGGCCCATATCCCTTCGGGGGACCCCCGTCGTTCAAAAGTGGGTAGATGATGGTTCTTTGGAGAAAGGTTCGCTCAGGAAATGTTACTCCGAGGCCGATTCGGGAAGGGGTATTCCATTCCCGCAACAACACCTCGGAGACGACAGATCCTTCACACTTGTAGCCGGACCTGGCGAGGAGATTCATCACGGGGGAATTCCCCGCGAGCCGGTCCAATTGAGGACGGGATAACATGGTCTGGGACGTGAGGCCTGTTGTGGATGTCCCGGGCAGGTAGTCCATGCTCAACGTGCTTCCCATGCTGTGCATGGTCTTGAGGTAATTGGCCGTCGCGTTCGTGGCCACGAAAAAACCCTTGGATTCAAGATGCTGCTGCAGGAAACGTACATCGCAGCCAAACTGCTTCTGGAGCAGGTCGATCCGGCCGAACCCGTCCAGAACGATGTGAACAATATGCGGTACTTCCCGGGAATCCTGACGGGCAGGGGGCTTGAAGGTTACGGGCTCGAGGGGTGCCGGGCGATAGGCCTGTGCGAATTGTGCCCCCTGCATTAGCAACAGGATGAGGGCCATGATCGTCATGGCGGGCGAGAGGGCGGCCATGCGCTGCGGCTTCCACCGGCCCGTGATCATTAAACCGGCGAAGAGGATCCCCCAGAAAATGGGCATCCCCCAGCCCCCCTCCTGCCGGCCAAGGAAGAACACGAACACCAGCACGGAGGCCGCCACCGCCGCGGCCCGGGCATTCCGGAAAAAGCGGGACAGCAGCCACCAGAGCAGTAATGCGGCACCCTGTAACACCAGGGCGGCCCGGACCAGGCTGAACGGGGTCAGAATCGACAGGTTGTTCAGCAGCAGCGTGGTTACCGGAAACAGCGCAAACAGGAATGGGTGTATGATCCAGCGTTTCATCATTGTACTCTTGAGACGGTTTCGCAATTCTGCCTGAAATGATGCGATACAGCAATGTCATCTGAAGAAAATAGTGCTTGGTTGCGGCCCTGAGTTTTTCTAGCTTACAGTGAACATATACAAATTTAGACCTTATGATCGAAAAACCTGAACTCAGCATAGTCATTCCCTGTCTCAATGAGGAACGTACGCTGGGAAAAACACTGCGTCTGGCGCATGAGGCGATTCGTCTCTCGGGACTGCGGGGCGAAGTGGTCGTGGCCGACAATGGCTCGACCGACCGGTCGGGCGTCCTCGCGGAGGAGGGTGGTGCCCGGGTCGTGACGTGCACCCAGAAGGGATACGGATCGGCCCTCATAGACGGCATCCGGGGTTCCCGGGGCACGTATATCGTCATGGGCGATGCGGACGCGACCTACGATTTTCGGGAAGCGGTTCCCTTTGTGGAGGCGCTGAAGGGCGGGGCCGACCTGGTGATGGGAACCCGCCTGCGCGGTAACATTGACAAGGGGGCGATGCCGTTCCTTCACCGCTGGTTGGGCACTCCGGTCCTGACCTTCCTGATCAACCGATTTTTCGGAACGCGGATCAGCGATTGCAATTGCGGGATGCGTGCGTTTACGCGCCAGGCGTTCGACCGCCTCGGCCTGGTGTCGGGCGGCATGGAGTTCGCCTCCGAGATGATCATCAAGGCGGCGCTCTTCGGTTTGCGCATCGAGGAACGACCTTGCAGTCTCCATTGTGATACGCGCGGCAAGCCACCGCATCTCAAGACTTGGCGTGACGGCTGGCGGCATCTCCGGTTCATTCTGCTGTTCGCCCCCGACATGGTGTTTGCGGTGCCGGGCTGGTTCCTGTTCAGTATGGGACTGTTCATCACCGCGCTGGTTCTGCCGCGCCAGTTCCGGGTGGGCCCTCTTGTGATGGATTATCACCATTGTTTCTACAGCGTGCCCATGATCCATATCGGCTACCAGGCCTTATGGTTTCACCGGTTTGAGAAATACTTTGTCCATTTTTCAGGCTACTTCAAAGAGCGGATGGACCCCCTGCCTGTCCGCCCCTTTCCCTTGGAGGTCTGGCTGCTGGGGGGAGGAGCCCTGGTCCTGGCGGGACTGGGTGTGTTTGGAATGATCATGACGAAGTGGATCAGTGTCTCCTTTGGCAACCTGAGCCAGTTCCGGGCCGGTATCGCCGGGATGTTCCTCTTGTTGCTGGGCATGCAGACCATCATGAATGCGATGAGCCTCAGCATGATGGACATCAAACTAAAACGCCTGTGAACCCTGCCATGTCGTCGCCCCCGTTCATCTCAGTCATTCTTCCGGTGTACAACGGGCAGGAGTATCTCGCGACCGCCCTCGACAGCCTTTGCCGTCAATCGGAAGTATCGGTGCTGGACGTCATTGCTGTAGACGATGGTTCCACGGATCACACCCTCGCCATCCTGGAGTCGTATCGGGACCGGTTGCCGCTCCGTGTGGTGGCGCAGGCGCGGGCCGGCAATTGGGTTGCGGGAGTCAATAAGGGGTTGAGCCTGGCGGTTGGAGAGTATGTCAGCATTCTTCATCAGGATGATCTCTGGGCGCCCGATCGGCTGGCGACCCTTCTCGAGTGGACCTGCAGAATGAAAGGCGTGGACATGTTCCTGAACCCCTCGCATTACATCGACAGGCAGGGGCGGTCTTTGGGGTTATGGTCATGCCCGTTGCCTTTGCATGGCCGTCCGCTGGCACCCGCGGAATGGTTTCCCTCCCTTCTGGTTCAAAATTTTATCTCCATGCCGGCCCCGGTGATGCGGCGGGAGACGTTGCTCCGTCTCCCGCGCATGGATGAAGCCGTCGTCTATACGGCGGACTGGAAACTCTGGCTCACATTGGCGTCAACCTGTTCGGCCGTCTATATTCCGAGTCCGATCACCTCGTTTCGCATACATGCCGTTTCGCAAACCATTCAGTGTATCCGGAATCTGGCGGATTACCGGCGGCAGATGGAGCAGGTCGTGGCGGACTTCCTGCCCGCGCTGACCGGGATCACCCCCGATCATGAGCGCTGGCGGCGACTGGCGTTGTATTCGATCGAGGTCAATGTGGCGCTGGCGGCCCGGGCCCAGAACGGGAAAAAAAGCCTCGTCCCTGTTTTGATTCAGGGGCTGGGGCTGGGGCTCGTGGATTTCAGGCTGTATGTAAAATGTTCACGCATCAGGGAGCGGGTGCTGTCCCGGTTGAGGGCAGGCTTTGTCCGGAACCCCTTAGAAAAGGTGATCCATGGATAATCGTATTCTGGCGGCGGGAGCATCGCGGACGCGAGGAAGTGTCGTTTTAAGTCTTTTCGGGTGTGTCCTGTTTGCCTCGTTTTTCATGGTCGAGCCGGCGGTGTTTGTGCTTCAGCAGGAATGGATTATCTGGCCCAGGGGCTGGTGGCACGCCTTCCGGTGGCCACTTTTGGTGGCGGTATTTCTCCTCTCCGGCCTGAGTTACAGGCTGGCGCGACGTGCCGCCTTAGATGTGGCCCTTACCCCTGACTGGCGCCGGTGGATTCACATTCTGACGCCATTCAGCCTGCTCCCGCTTGGGGCCGGGATATCCTTATCGGCCGATTTTCTCCCCTTGGGGTTGGTTTCAAATGGGCTTTTCTTCCTGCCGGTGTGGATACTATCGGTGGTCATCTGCCGGGCTGTGACCGCTGTCCCGGGAGGACCAGCGGATGGCGCGACCACGCGGCGCTGGGCCTGGTGGTTGTTGGCTGGAACCACCCTGTTTTTTGCGGGAATCGGTTGCTATGTCTCCGCCACCACGGGAGAACATGTGGGTGACGAGGGCCACTACCTCATTCAAGCCGAGAGTCTGTTCAAGGATCATGATCTGGACATCAAGAATAACTTTGCCGCGGAGGAGGCAGACCTTGCCAAGGTGGGTCTGCCCAGCCTCCATATTGCGCCGAATTGCCGGGGGGGGCATTGGTACAGCTGGCATCCCTTTGGCTTGTCCGTTTTGCTGGCACCTTTCTGGCCGGGCGGAATGCCAGTGCGGCAGTTGATACTGGGGGTGATTTCCGGGGTGGCCTGTGCGGGAATGTTTCTGCTTGGGTGCAGGCTCGGGGCCGGGCGGCGAGCCTCGCTCGGGGCCGTTCTGCTTTTTTCCGGCAGTGTGTATTGGACGGTTTACTCGGTCCGCTCTCTTCCTGAAGTGCTGGGTGCGGCCTTGCTCATCTGGGTGTTCTGGGCCATCGCCGCGCAGAAGGATAAACCCTGGATATCCCTCTGGGTGGCCGCCGCCTGTTGTATCTACCTGCCCTTTGCTCATATGCGCTTTCTGCCTCTCGGCCTGATGGGCTTCGGTCTTTACGGTCTTGCCGGGTTGTGCGCCACAGGGCCCTGGGGGCGCAAGGTGGTTCGTCTGGCGGTCTTTTCTCTCGTTTGTCTGGCGGGCGCCACGGTCTATATGGCCATTCAGCGACAGATGTTTGCGGGCGGAGCTTCGTATTCGGTCGAGGATGTTCTCTTTTCGTATCCTTTGGGTGCGTGGGCCGTCCTTGCGGATGCCCGCGGGGTCATAGCCGTTCTCCCCCTTTTCATGTGGTTGGCGGCCGCCTGGATTGCCGGGATGATGTCTGATCGGGAAACCCGGTGGTTTTTACTCGGCATCGGGGCCGCGTTTGTCGCCTGCCTGCTGACTTCCTCCACCAATACCGGCTATGTGGGTGGGGCCAGCGTCCCGGGACGCTATGCGCTGGTGGTCGTTCCGCTTCTGATTCCGGTGGCGGCACGGATGCTGGATCGAGCAACCCCGCAGGCCCGCTGGTGGTTTGTCTTTCTGGGGCTCATTTCCTCCGCTGTTCTGGTTGTGACGTTGGTCAGGCTCCCGTTGATAGGAAGGAGCTTTATTTGGCCGGTGCCGGCCATCAGTAGCCATCCCTTGTTGTTGAAACTGTTCAGCCCTCACTCAACCTTCGTTTATGATCAATCCTGGACGTGCTGGGTCACGTCGATGTATGCGGTGACCGGGATCGGGTTGACGACGATGCTCCTGCTTTTGCCCGGCGGTCGAAAGGGTCTGTCCCTGCTGGCGCTGGTTGTCATCCTGGCAACGGGGGTTATCGCTCACTGTGCCCTGGCGAAACCGGCCGAGCCCTACGATGCGGATGTCGTGGCGTCGGAGTTACTTAAACGGGATCTGGACCGCGCCTTGGTCATCCGCAGGGATACCTCTCGCGCGACTCCCTTGTTTGAGGTCTCCCGCCATGTGTTCCGTGACGTTCGTAACCCGCAACGGCGCCCCATCGTCACCACGCAGGATCTAGGTGTGCGCCGTGTGGACCAGATGCTGTCCCAACCCCGGATCGAGGTCAACGACTGGGCCGATCGCGGGTTCCGCTGGACAACCTTGACCGCGCCGATTGACCCGCCCCGGGGCAGGAAGTTGATTCGTGTGGGCGGCCGGATCGAGGGGGCGGCGACCGTCGTCCTCGCCATCAGGGAGGGGGGGCACACGTTGTTCGAGGGCCCCTTGCCGGTCGAGAAGGGGCAGGTTGGGATTGATCTCGATGTGCCGTGCCGGGGCAAGTCCGGACATCTTTACATTCTGGTCCGGCTGGAAAATGGGGAGGGGATCTTCTATTTGGATGAATTGTATTGGAGCCCGTACAATGGCCGAATGCTTAAGGCGGACAATCTGCAGCTTCCCGCTGGCCGGGTTCAAGGTCGGAATCCAGAAACCGGAAGGCAAACGTCAAAATGAAAACGTTCAGCTTCGAATGGACACGGAGGCGAGCATGGCTCGCCCTGTTTGGAATTGTCCTGGTCGCGCTTTTATTGCGGACGAGCGGACTGTTCCGCGGTCTCGATGCGGGTTACATGTTTCACCCTGACGAGCCCAAGCAGGTCATGGCCCTGAAAAATTTCCTCGAGAACCGGTATGTCTGGTATGTCGGCAACCTGTTCTACGATGGGTATCCGGTCGGATTGAATCATGTGGACGAATGGCTGCTCCGTCCTGTTCTGGCGGGGTGCCGCTTTTGGAAAAGTCATCTCCAGCCCTCTCTGGTGTCGGATCCTGTTCCCGACCGGTTAACCTTGTTCTACTGGGCGCGTTCCCTCCGGGTGTTGTACGGCTTGGGCGGCGTGATGCTGGTTTACGTCCTGGGGCGGCGGCTCTGGGGAAATCGCGGCGCCGCCCTCGCGGCTGCGGTCCTGGTGGCGCTGGCCCCGCTGCCGGTTGTCGTGACCCATTCCGCCACGGGTGACATCGGGCCGGATCTGTTTACCGCGTTCGTCCTGCTTTTCCTATGTTGGTATGCGGAAGGTTCACGGCGACTCTGGCTGGTGGCCGCCGGGTTGGCCACCGGCCTCGCCTTTGCCTGTAAGTATAACGGAGCCCTGGCTGGTCTGGCTGTGGCCCTGTTCCTGCTCCTGGAATGGTGGCATGACCGGCACCTCGCCGGGGCTTTGCGGTCCGGGTTCACGGTGGCGGCGGGATTTCTGATCGGTGTGGTCCTCGGAACCCCGGCGTTTTTGATTGATCGGGCACGGACCTGGAAATACATGTACGCCAACTTCGAGTTCCTCCGGAACTATGACGCCAGCGACGAGTTCCTGGCCCGCCCGGCGTGGGATAAGGTGGTTTACTGCCTCACGAAAAACACGGTGCCAATCCTCTCCGCTTTGGGTTGGACCCTGACGCTGCTCGCTGCGGCCGGTCTGGTTCTGGTGGCGTTCAGGTTCAGGAAGATTTGGACCGAACAGGATTCGGGCGCCCGGGACCGGCAGCATGCGATCCTGATGCCCGCCCTCCTCGTGTTCCCCTTTGCCGCGCTCTTTGTGGCCCTGTCCGGCAAGCCGGAAGTCCAACCCTTCCATTTTTCCTGGCTTCAACTGCCTTTAACAGTGGGGGCGGTATATGCGTTGCGGCAGCTCTGGTGCTGGCGAGGCAGATGGGGCCAGGTGGCGGCAGCCATTCTGTTCACGGTGACGGTGCTCGAATTCGGGCGGAGTTCCGAACAGGACCTCTTTTTCTGGACGCGAGGCGACAATCTCCGATGGAAAGGGATGTGGCCCACTCTGCTCGCGCGCACAGGGGACGCTCCGGCAGGGGCCCCCGATACCGTAAAATGGGTCTATCTCGAACCCATCGGCCGGACGGTATTCCGGAATCGTGCGTCGACCGTGGTCTTCCATCATGCCGACTTCTGGAACCGGATCCACATGGCCCCTGTGCCCGGCGTTCCCGGTCCGGTCGATCAGGATTGGATTTTCCCCAACGGTCCCGTGTTCCCCCGCGATGACCGCCTGTTCCAGATTGAGCGGGATGACACCGCCGCCCGGCAGGTCGTGTTTTACAACGTTCCCGGCGAAGTGACGCTGGGGTTCCGCTCAGGCTCCTGGCCGGCCGCCGTCACGGTTGAGTTCGGGGGCGAAACAAGGACGCTCGTGATGGCGCCAAACGACCAACAGACCCTCCGCCTCACGCCCCGTCGCTGGCGGCATAGCGGCGGCAATCGTCTGTTTCCCCAAGGGAGTTATATTGTTCCGCTGATCGTCCGGACTCAAACGGGCCCGGCCTGGGTCACCGTGATGACTGACGCGCGGGAAGCCCACCTGTTCCAATTGTTCGGCGGAAAAATGATTGACCGGGCCCTGCTGCAACCGGCGGATGTGCCTTCGCTTGAGCTGATCAATGAAATGCAGCGGATGCGGTATCTCGAGGGCGAAGCCATGAGGGACCTCGTGGCGGACGAACCACTGGACCGGGTTTGTCGCGTTCCCGCAGACGGCGTGGCGCTGCCCTGCGGCCCCTATATCCTCAGGTGCGAGATCCGGGGGTTGACCGACGAGGCGGAGGTGACCGTCAAGCTGGACGACTTCTATCGGTGCGGCGATCTGGCGGCATTCGAGGAAACTTTCCGGCTGCAGGCTGGAGTTCAGGTCGTGACCTCCCGATTCGCCAAAACCTTTGCTCCCTACCATGGTCAAATCGAGATGGTATGCAAGAAGGGAAACGTCCGCTTGGAAAGATGGTCGCTGGCACCGGACACCCGGCGCATCCGGGATGACTTCCAGCGGTGGGCAGACGGTGGAACGGCTCCTGTCTGGCTGGGGGGCGGTGCCGCCGAAGCCCGGGCTCAGTCCAATCCGGTGATCCGCTTTGGCAATCGGGCCAGCCTGATCCGCTTGGATTTCCCTAACACGATCCCGCAGACGGGAAAAATCCCCGTCTTCTGCACCATGGAAATGGAGCGTTTGGATAAACCGGATTTCGGGGAATATTCCGTCTTCATTCATCTTCTTGACCGCGACGGAAAGATGGTGGACGCCGTCCAGTTTCCCCTCTGGCAGGCGGTGGCCGTCGGCGCACTGAACAAACCCATCATGTGTGACGTTCCGGAGAATCTCCCGCCAGGCGACTACGCGCTGGCCATGGGAGTGTACAACAGCCGGACGGAACTGAGGCTTGCCATTCAGGGCGACGGGTTGTCCGAGCGCGAACAGAGAAAACGCTTTCACCTGTTCGGCAAAACAACCGTCACGGAGCAGAGGCCCGGCGCGGATTCTCAACCATGATGCGTTCGTAGAGCCGCTGTATGGTCTCGACACAGCGCATGCCGTCAAAATCCGCCGACCGTGTTTTTGAGGCCGTCCGCAGGGCGGTCATGAGGGCGGGGGTCCGGAGCACCCGCAGGATCTGTTGCGCCAGCTTATCCACGTCGCCGGCTTCGAACATGAGGGCGGTCTTCTCATCCACCAGAAGCTCGGCCTGGCCGTCCACGCGCGAGGCGATGATCGCATTGCCCACGGCCAGGGCTTCATACAGGGTGTTCGGTGTGCCTTCCCGGTAGCCCGGGAAGACCTGGATGTCAAAGCATTGAATGACCTCCCGGACGTCGCGCCGGAAACCGAGGAACTTGACGCAATCGGTCATGCCCTGTTCCTTCACCCACGCATGCAGCTCCTGCTCGAAGACGCCGTCCCCGAGCACCCAGACGAACACATTCGGAATGATCTTGCGCACCTGTTGCAGCGCACGAAAGGCCTCGCGATGGCCTTTGAAACTTTCCAGGCGGCCGACAATGCCCAGGACCTTGTCCTCCGGTCCGCAGCCCAGCTTGAGGCGGAGCTCGCATTTCCAGTCCGCGCTCATCGGATGAATATCATCAAACGGGACCCCGTTATAGACGACCTGCACGGCGGCATCCGGAACGTGCCACTGTTTGACCATGTAATCGCGTGTCGACGCTGATACGGCCAGCCCGTAGCGCGTGTGGGGCCCCAGCATCCGCTCGATCACCCGTTGGAGCGGGGGAACGGAATGATAGTTGCCGCGGCCGTGGATGATGACGGGCTTGTGAAGCAGCGCCCCCGCGATGCGGCCCCAGGTTCCCGCGCCGTAGCCATGCAAATGCAGGATGTCGATGCGGTGTTCCCGGATCATCCGCATCAGTTTGAAAAGATTGCGGGGGTCGTACTTGCCGTACCCCAGGTACAGCGGCGGCACGCCGCTCTGAATCATCTGTTCGGCGGCTTTGTCGTAGCCTTTCCGGCTGCACAGGATGACATGGAAGCGTGACCGGTCGAAACGGGGCATCCACCATTGAAAGGTGCGGGCCACACCGTGCAACTGGGAATCCTTGCCGCCGAAATGCTCGCATAACTGGAGCACATTGATTTTATCTTTTTCCGTCATGTCATTATCCACTCACTTCACGCGCGTCAAGCGGACCTCCCGGATACGTAGATCGGCGGTGCCCGCAAAACGGAACTCCAGGCTGCAGGGGCGGTTGTCCGCCTGTTCCCAGGTGCAGACAGCCGGCTGTCCTGCCGTGACGGCCACCGTTTTCCTGTCGGCGGTTTTTCCACTCCCGGCCCTCCACTGGCCCAACACTACACCACCCGGCGCAGCGGTCGCAAAGATCATTTCCGTGGCGTATACGCCGGGCTCCAGCGGGAGCCGCAGGCCATAGAACACCACGTCGGCCGGATCGCGCCCCGCCGTCAGGACAACCTCGCCCGTTGGGGGGAGGGAATGGCCGGCGTGGAAAAAACAGGAGGCGGGGAATGTCAGGGATTGACCCGCAGCAGGTGGGGTCCAGGTCCCGATCGAAAGGGAAATCATATCCACGGCCACACTGCCCAGAACCGCCCTGAAGCGTCCGGCCACGGAGGCATAGGGTGTCGTCATCTGCAGGGGAACCGTGATCCACGCCCATTGGGGGGCGGATACGGAGAGGATCAGGTTGGACGCGCCCTCCTGGCCGTTTTCAAGGAGTGAGGCGGAGAGCGAGCCTTCGCCCCTGACGCGCAGCCTCCAGGCCAGATCCGGTGCGGCTGGCGTTCGCAAGGACCGGGTTTCGATGACATCGGCGGCGTGTTGGAGAACGGCATGGCGGGGCCGATCAGCGGATTCGCCGCCTACCGCCTGCATGCCGGGCCCCATCAGGCTTTCCGCCTCCCAGCGCCGGGCAGGAAAGGATACCGCACAGTCGGGCAGGGTGAACGGGTTTTGGGGTGCGTCGGCATCAGTGATCTTGAATGCCCAAACCTCTCCGGCCCTGGCCAGAAAACGCAGGCGGGGATGATCCAGCAGGCGGCGGAGGGTGAACCCGACAGGGAAGGGACTGACCTTTTCCGGAAAGGCGTCTTCGTGCAGCATGATGTAACGGATGCCGGCCTGCTGCAGGAAGGCAAGCTGTTCATCCGGCAGCCAGCCTTTGTTGACGCCTTCCAGGCGCTGGAATATCTCGTCCATATAGTTTTTCTGAACGATGGGATGATACCCGTTGATCATCCTGATGCGGTACAGCGAGACGTAATGTTCGTAGAGTGAGGCCCAATGCGAATCGCCCGGCCAGAGGGGAAGCACCAGGATCCGGGGTGCGACCTGGGCGGCGGCGGCATCGTCGGCCACGGCCTTGTAGGCATCCTGCTCCAGATCCAGCCGGCAGAGCGTGGGGCTGACGATGGAACGATACTCGATGGCCAGCGCGAGGCCCCAAACCAGCAGTCCCCATTTGAGGAGGGCCTTGCGGGACGTTTTGCCGGCGAGGGCGCTCCATGAAAGCGCCGCCATCAGGGCCAGCAGGGTGGGCAGGAGGCAGAAAATCTTGGCCGGCTGCCGGATCATCGTGTAGGGCGGAACGATGGTTCGCGCCAGCCAGAGCAGTTTGCCGTGCAGCGGGCCGTGAGTTCCCAGCGCCAACACCAGGATTCCCGCCACCGCCACGGCCAGCAGGGCAAACAGGAGAATCGGCGACGCGCCGGGTTGGAGGTCCCGTGGTTCTCGCCGGATGGCGCGGAGGATCAGAACGAGCCCGCCCGCCGCCAGCAGGGCCAACAACGCGTACCCGAAATAGATCTGTCCGCTGACGCCCGCTTCATCCCACCGGAACAAACCGGTCCAGCGGGGCGAGAACATGTTCACCTCGACCAGGCTCCGGCCCCCGTCGTTCATCACGGCCCCAGTTCCCTTGGACATCGTGGCCTGACTGATGGCGAAGGCGGCCAAAGTGAGCAGTGCAACAGGCCACAGGGTCCGGATGCCTCGCCACACCAGCATGCGGATATCGGGGGTCCGGTCGGCGTCTGACCGTGCTTCCATAAGCAGCGTCACCAGGCACCAGACGGGAACGAGCAGTACGGCGAAAAAGAACATATGCGAATCGGTCCAGGCGGAGAAGAGCACGGCCACGCCGGCCAGCCAGCCGCCGGCCCGGCGCCGGTCGCGCAGGGCGAGATCAAGGCCGAGCAGAAGCGCCGGGGCCCACACCATGGCGTACCCCATCGGGCTGCCGCCCAGCAGGTTGATCCAGCGGAAGGGAAACGCCAGACCGACCAGGGCGGCGGCGGCGGCAATGCCGTCATTGCGCACATAACGACGGATCAGGAGCCACGTCAGGTAATAGGTCAACCACAACGAGATGAATCCGGCGACGTTCCAGCCGAAGGCCCGCCCGCCGGCCAGTTCCCCGAGCAGGAAGACGAAGGAGAAGGGCAGGTAATGCGTGCGAAACTGGTAACGGGCGCGGTCGTCACCGGTATTGAACTCGTAGAGGTTGTGGAAGAGCGGCGTTTTCCCGCGGATCATGTCGCCCGCCAGCCAGAACTGGTAGAGCAGCTGGAGATGGTCGCCGGCGATCATGGTGCGCACATGGCCGGCTTCCGTGTTTTGCGCCGAGGAGGGAATGGCGCGGGAAACCTGGAGCGGGAGCGGCCATGAATAGACCGCCCAGACGAGCAGGGATACGGCGAGCGAGATCAGGAACCTTCGTTGAGCGCTCACATGGGACCCTATTTCTTGATTTCGGCACGCCGGTCGCGGATGACCCGTGCGGGGACGCCCAGCGATACGGAATAGGCGGGCAGATCCTTCGTGACCACCGCCCCGGCCCCCACGACGCACTGTTCACCGACTGTCACGCCGTCGAGCACCTTGACACCCGCGCCGAACCAGCCGTTGGCACCGATCCGGATGCCGCGCGCCGTGCTGCCCTGATGCAGGACGGCGGTGTCCATCGAGGCGGCGTCATGATCGCCCCCGATGAAATAACAGTAGGCGGCCACCAGGGTGTCCCGTCCGATGGTTACGTTGTTGCCCGAAAAGACTTCCGAGTTGAAACCGATGTTCACGTTGTCTTCCAGGACAATGTCGCCATTCTTACAACTCAGGATCGAGTTGCGCCCGATGAACACCCCGGAGCCGATCCGGATCCCGGCGTTCTCCTCGCCCTTGGCATCAAGCAGGCAGTTGTCGTCGATCACGGCATGGTCGGCGATGACGATCTTGTGGGGATGCCGCAGCGTGACGTTCTGGCCGAACACCACTCCGCGGCCGCAGCGCTGGAGGAGCAGGGGATAGAGCTTGGAGCGCAGGAAGAGTCCGAGCGCTCCGGGGACGGTGGCGCAACACAAGACAATCAGCTCGTACTTCAGGAAGGCCGCCAGGCCGGTCCGGCCGATGATCAGTTCGCCGTACTTCCGGAACATGGATTTTCCGCCGGCTCCCATTTCCCGCTGGATGATCACGCTTTTGGTGTTAATCGTGTTCATGACGCACCACAGTTACCATCAACCGCCCCCCTCGGCAATACTGCTCTTCAGGACGGTTGACTCGGGGTCGGTCTCCGGTGCATGATAAACCCTCACCAACAGCGGAACGGAACATGAAAATCCTTTTTGTTTATACGGATCTCAATGTACGCGGCGGGGCCAAGAGCTATCACTTCGGCATTGGCATGCTCAGCGCCATGCTCAAGCGCGATGGACACCAGACCCGCCTGCATTACATGTTTGGCCACTATGATCCTGCCGCCTTGACCCGTGTGATCGGGGAATGGCAGCCGGATGTGCTGGCGTTTTCGGCTGTTTCGCCCCAGTTCGCTTATGTGCAGCGCATTTTCCGCGACCTGCAGCCCTTCAAGGCGTTTACGATTCTCGGCGGACAGCATGCCACCCTGGCCCCGGAATGTCTCGAACAGACCCCCGGCCTCGACGCCATCTGTGTCGGCGAAGGCGAGTTTCCACTGCTGGAACTGGTGCAAACGCTGGCGCGCGGGGAACAGCCGGAGACGATTCCCAATCTGCACATCAAGCGGAAGGACGGCAGCATTGTCCGGAACCCGACACGGCCGTTTCATGGTCAACTCGACGAGTTGCCCTTCTCCGATGTGGGACTTTTCGATTACCAGTCCATTATCGATTCCGATTTCCATACGGCGTTGCTGATGTTTTCGCGGGGATGTCCCTACAAGTGTACCTTCTGCAGTAATCATGCCCTGCGGGAAAAGCAGACCGGCGCGTATGTCCGGTTCCGGAGTGTCCCCAGTTGTCTGGCCGAGATCCGCGAGGTGACCGGTCGCTACAAGGTCAAGGCGCTCTACTTTAACGACGACTGTTTTACCGTGCATCGCAAATGGGTTGCGGAGTTCTGTGAGGCCTACAAGGCCGAGTTTGACCTGCCGTTCGATATCAACGCCCGGCCGGAGACCCTGAACGACGATATTTGCAGCATGCTGAAGGCTGCCGGCTGCCGGCGCGTGTGCATCGGGATCGAGAATGGCAGCGAGACCTTCCGGCGCGAGGTGCTGGGTCGGAACCAGACCAATGCGGTGATCGAGGCGGGGTTTGCCGCATGCCACCGGGCCGGCCTGACCACGAAGTCGTTCAATATCGTGGGCTTCCCTTATGAGACACCCGCCATCCATCAGGAAACGGTGGAACTCAATGCGCGGATCAATCCCGGCAGCGTGATCATCGGGGTGTTCGAACCCTATCCCGGCACCAAGCTGGCCGAGGTCTGCCAGAAGGAAGGATTTATCCAGACCGGGAAGGCGGACGGGGAGTTTGTGGGGCGGACCGATACTATTCTGAAAATGCCGCAGTTTCCCCGCGAGGAGATTCTGAAATGTTTCCGGACCTTTGCCTACAACGTCTACCGGCGCCATTCCCTGCGTAAGGCCCTGTTCCTCCGGTTGTACTACTCGCCCTATGGGGAGCCCCTGATCCGGTTGCTCGAACCGGTCAAAGGACTGCTCCGCCGCATGACCATGGGAGTCTAAGGCGCCTTATCCGCCGCCTCTCTCTGGGAGGGCGCGCATGTTGCGCGCCGCAGAACTGAAGCAGGAAAACCCGCGTCACACCGTGACGCCCTACAGTTCGGATTTCTTCTCTTCTAGATTTCCCTCCTGTAGGACCGCACGGTGTGCGGTCTGACGCCGGGGAGGGTAACAGGTTGTTTTTTGGGTGATTATTCCGCGGGAAGTCGTTACAGATGGAATACCCGTGACGACCCTTCAGACGACTGATCAATCAACGGCCCTTCCCGATAGGGCAGAGGAGTATTCGGTGCGAGCCTCGCTGCGCCGGATGCTGGTGGCGTGGCTATTCGGGGCGGCATGGATGTCCATTACCACCGGTGCCACGCTGACACGGTTTGCGCGCGAGTTGGGGGTGCGCGAGTTCGGGTTTGGCGTCATGGCGGCCATTCCGTTCATGGCGGCATTTGCCCAATTGCCGGCGAGCTTCTTTATTGAGCGGTTCGGGCATCGCAAGGCGCTTTTCCTGACGGCCAATATTCTGCACCGCTCCCTCTGGTTGGTCATTGCGGCCATTCCTTGGATATTTCCCCGCGTGCATGGACCGGCAGCGCTGATTGCCCTGCTGGGGCTGTCGGCCGTGGCGAATCAGGCCACAGGGCCGTCATGGAACTCGTGGCTGGTGGATATCGTGCCGTCGCGCATTCGCGGGCGTTACATGTCGCGGCGGTCGCAGGCGGGTCAGATCGTCAATCTCCTGCTCACGCTGGCGGTGGGGCTGGCCCTCGACTGGGCGGAAGGCATAAGTGGAGTGGCGCTGGGCCGTACGCTGAGCGCCATGCTGGCGGTGGCCTCGGTGATGGGCCTTGTGGATATCCTGTATTTCGTGGGAATTCCGGATCACAAGGCGCCGCGGCGCAATCGCGCCTACGGCCTGCGGGAACTTTTCCTGCAACCGTTGAAGAACCGGTCGTTCCGGTTCTGCCTCGCCTTTACCGGCGTCCTGACCTTTTCCGTGGGGTTTATCGGTCAATTCACCTGGCTCTACATGTTCGACGTGGTGAAGGCGACGAACATGCAGGCCAACCTGCTGCTGGTGGCGATTCCGCTGCTGATCGCCCTGATGAGCCTGCCGTTCTGGGGGCGGATGGTGGACCGGCTGGGGAGAAAACCGGTGATCATTGTTGCCGGAATGTGTGTTATTCCGGGCGGGTTGGCCTGGATTTTTGTCAGGGAAGGCCACTGGTTCCCGGGTTATTTCGGGATCATGCTGGCGGCTTTTGCCTGGCCGGGAGTTGAATTGGGATACGTCAACATCCTGCTTGGGTTGATGGAGCGGCGAAAAGGGAACATCCGCAACACGGCGTATGTGGCCATCAACAGTGTGGTCGTGGCCGTGGCCGGCACGTTAAGCGGCTTGTTTGGGGGGCTATTGGCCCGTGAACTCAAGGATTGGCAGGGTTCGGTGTGGGGTGTGACCCTGACGTATCACGGCTTGCTGTTTCTGATCTCGACGGTGCTGCGGGCGGGCGGACTGTTGTTTCTTCGCGGCATCGAGGAGCCCCGGGCCTTTTCGGCGCGGGATGCGTTCCAATATATGGCGGGGACGATGTATTCCAACCTGCAGAACACCTTGGTGCTTCCCATGCGACTGGCCGGGCGCTGGACCTACAAGCTGTCGTCGGTGCGGCGCTGGAGAAAGAAGTAAACGAAGAAGGTTGCGACAAAGCGCAACCCTCCCTCCAGGTGGAGGGAGGCGTTTTATCGCCGCCGGTCGTAATTCAGCGCGCGGTTTTCTTCATGACATCGGCCGCATGGCGCAACATCCGCTCGGTGGTTTCCCATCCCACGCATTCGTCGGTGACCGAGACCCCGTAGCGCAGGGCGGACAGGTCCTTGGGAATGGGCTGACTTCCCTCGACGAGATTGCTCTCGACCAGCATGCCGATCATGGATTCCGTGCCGTGGGCCCGTTGCAGGAGAACATCATACCAGACGGTTTCCTCGGCCTGGCATTTCTTGCCGGCGTTGCCGTGACTGCAATCGACCATGATGGAGGGGTGGAGGCCCATGGCGGTCATGCGGGCGCCGGCATCGGCGACGCTGTCGGGATCATAGTTCGGGCGCGTGCGTGAGCCGCGCAGAATGAGATGTCCGCAGTTATTACCGGATGTGCGGACGATGGCAATACGACCCTCGTCATCGATGCCGAGAAAGCTGTGTGGGTGGCGGGCGGACTCCATGGCGTCCACGGCGACCTGAATGTTGCCGTCGGTCCGGTTCTTGAAGCCGATCGGCATGGACAGCCCGCTGGCCATCTGGCGATGCGTTTGCGATTCGGTTGTCCGGGCGCCGATGGCCACCCAGGAGACCAGGTCCGCCGTATATTGGGGGACGATCGGATCCAGCATTTCCGTACCCGTCGGGACGCCCAGGCTGTTGATTTCGAGCAGGAGCTTACGGGCGGCGCGCAGGCCGCAGGCGATGTCGGCGGAGCCGTCCATGTGGGGGTCATAGATCAGGCCTTTCCATCCGGTGGTGGTGCGCGGTTTCTCGAAATAGACGCGCATTAGGATGAGCAACTGATCCTCCAGTTCGTCCCGCAGGGACTTCAGGCGCCGGGCATATTCCAGGGCGGCGGCGGGATCATGGATGGAGCAGGGCCCCACGACCACCAGCAGGCGTTTGTCCCGGCCCGAGAGAATGTCACGGGCGGCCTGCCGCGACCGGATCACCGTTTGTGTGGCTTTTGGGGTGAGCGCCAGTTCCGCTTTCAAGAGGCGAGGGGTGATCAGCGGCACGAGTTCGAGGACGTTCAGGTTCTCGGTTCGGGCGGCCGGTTTGCGTGGGGGTGTTGGCATGGTGGCTATCCTTTGTGTGCCTACATTTCGTAAAGGGTGGTGTCGCGTTTGGGCGCGGGGCGGGCTTGTGTCCGGGCGCGGTCTTTTTTGTCAGGGATGAGGAAAGGGTCCTCTTTTTCGAGGCGGTCGCCGAGTTCGGCCTCAATGGCATCCGGGCTCTCGCCCGCTTCGAGGCGGTTCAGGGCCTCCTTCATGCCGGGCGCCAGTTCCATGCCGGTCATGCTGGAAAACTTCCGCATCAGGTTGGCGGCTTGCCGGGGATCCTCTTCGCTCATGCTGTCGGCTTCCCTCGCGAGGGCATCCATGGCGCGCTCCATTTTGGATTCATCGATGGGGAGGTCCGGTTCACCCTCCGTTCCGCCCTCCTCTTTTGCCCGGCCGGTGGCGGCAAACAGAGAGACCTGCCGATCCAGTTTGACCTTTTTGCAATGCGGGCAATGCGGGCGTTTTTCAGCCTGAATGGTCCGCGAAAAAAAACTGAAGAGGGTGTTACACTTCTTACAGTAAAACTCGTAGATAGGCATAGATGCATCCTTAAGGCAACCAGCCTTAACGTTATGCGGCACGGCGGCGTATGTCAACTGGTGTGGTACGTGCTTTCGCTTTTTCTGACACGATTACGGCGTGATCGTCGAGCATCAGGTGTTTCGCCGCATGATTCAGGGTAAGACCCGATTGTGCTGCCGGTGTCATCGTGCGATTCTTGAATCTATGGCAGTGGTTGTTCTTCATTGAGGAGAGTGTAGAATGAGTCGACGTGCATTGATTCTGGATGACGATCCCTTGGTCCTTTCCCTGCTTCAGGGGGGGTTAAGCCGGCGCGGGTACGAGGTGTCCACCTTTTCCTGCCCCTTGAGTTGCCCGCTCTACAGCCACGGTTCCTGCCCGTGCCCGTTTATGGGCGGGTGCCCCGATGTTATTGTGACGGATTTCGACATGCCGTTTGTCAATGGCGTTGAGTTCATTGAAAGGGTGAAGCGCAAATTGTGCAAGTGTCGGAACATTCTCCTGATCTCGGGATGCTTGACTGATCCTCTGGATTTGAGGCGAGCCGCCGAACACGGGGTGACTTTCATGGCGAA
Organism: PVC group bacterium; assembly: GCA_945870225.1. Classification (GTDB taxonomy): domain Bacteria; phylum Verrucomicrobiota; class Kiritimatiellia; order CAIKKV01; family CAITUY01; genus CAMBRF01. The sequence continues at coordinate 33,135 of CAMBRF010000024.1, forward strand.
ACCATTCCATCTGAATCAGCTCCATGACTGGCTTGATAGCATTGAGAGGCAGGGCGCGCCTGTATCGCAGACAGGCTTTGCCGTCGCTGTATAGGAGGGGACGGTCTCAGTCGGAAGCTGAGGAGAGCGAGACCAGTCGGCCTTGCATGCAGAAGGCCTTGGCCCCCGACCAATCCGCGAAAACCTTGATATTGATCGAACAGGTCGTGCGAATATGGGTTGCCAGCAGGACGGCGGTGAAAATGAAGGATCCCTTGGCTATTACGGCCACGTTCCCGGTGGGGGTGGTGGCGACTTCCTCAATGGCCTGCGCCACCCGGATGATTTCGCTCTGATCCGGGGGTGAGTAGGAAATTTCGCGTACATCCACAATGACGCTGAAGTGAGGCTCGAACTGCGGGTCCGCCAGCAAACTGTTGAGCGTTTTAATGGCCTCAGCCGTTGTCACACTTCCCCGTCCGGTGACATACGCCTGTTCGTCCGATGCCGACACTGAGTAAACGAATGGCATGATTGTTCAAACTCCCTGATCGCCAACCACAATATTCCCAGGTGACGTTCAGGAATATAACATTACCCTGCCCGTTCAAGGCAATGGGTGAAACCCTTGATTTTAGTATCAGGGTTTCCCTGATGGAAATCAGAGCCCTGCTGCAAATTTTGGCAGCAA
>CAMBRF010000025.1 GCA_945870225.1 PVC group bacterium
CTGAATCTTTACGTGCTGCTGATCCTCTCCCTTGCCACCAGTATCGACGCCTTGGCAGTAGGCATCACCTTCGCCATGCTCGGCACCGCCATTATCACCCCGGTCATCGTCATCGGATCGGTCACGTTCGTCCTATGCCTCGCGGGCGTCTACATCGGCGACGTGTTCGGCCATTTCTTTGAAAGGAAAATTGAGATTCTGGGGGGAATCGTGCTGATTGGAATCGGCCTCAAGATCCTGATCGAGCACACCCTCCTTTCCTGATGCGTCATTGACTCAGACAGGGGCTCCCGTTAGCATACCGGTTTTCATGATGAACTTCTTGGCGAAAACATGGATTCTGATGGCCGTCGGGCTTGGCCTTGGCACACTGACCGCCCGATCCGGAACGCTTCCCAAGGCTAATGTTTCGGCCGCGGCCAAATGGGTTGTTCATCTCGATATCGAGCGCTTTTCCGCCTCTCAAACCTGCCAGATCCTGCGCCGCGACACTGAGGGCGGCGGCGGATTTCAGGAACTGCTTGTTCATTACCGCAACCTGCTCGGCGTGGACCCTTTGAAAGATCTTTATCACGTCACCCTGTACGGGGAAGAGACATCCGGAAACCGGGGCGTGGCACTGATCGCCGGCTCCATGAGCCCCAAGACCGTCGTCCAAAGATTGTCCGGCTACCCGAAGTATTCCACCAGGCCGGTCGGAAAGCTCACCCTTCACAAATGGCGGGACAAGTCCGGCACCACTGAACTCAACGCCTGTTTCTACACCTCCCGCCTGCTGATCATCGGCTCGGACGAACCGGCCGTGCTCGGGGCCATGCAAATCTTAAACGGCAAACAACCCAGCCTCGCCGATCAAAAAAAACCGGCCCTTCCCCTGCCGCCCCCCTCTGAGGGCGTTTTCATGACGGCCGTGACCAGAAGTTATGCCGGCTCTTCACAGGAACCCATTAAAGCCCTGATTCTGCGCAGCACCGATTCAGCTGTGATCCAGATTGCCGAGCGCAAGGGCCTTGTGGATGCCGGGATCGTCCTGTCCGCCATCTCGCAGGATGCCGCGCTTCAAATCCATCAGATCCTGAATGGCCTGGTCGTTTCCGCCAGCTTGGTGCCCGATGCCGACGGCCTGGCCAAACTCGCCGCGCTGAGTGAGGTCACCCGCCAGGGTCAGACCGTATCCCTTACCCTGCACGGTCCTGCCCGTGAGGTGGCTGCCGCCCTGGCCACCGGCATGCTCGCCCAATAGAGACGGGACCCATCCATGCTCACCCGACATCTTCCCTCGTGGCGTAAGCTCGACCGCAACCTGGTGCTCTTCATGGCTGGCATGGCCTTCCTTGGCGCCAGTGGCGGCATGATGGAAACCACGTTCAACAACTACGTCAGCGACATTTTCAACCTGGGGGCCGACGCCCGTGGTTTTCTGGAATTCCCCAGGGAGTTGCCGGGTTTTCTAACCGCCCTCATGGCCGGCCTCCTGTTCTTTCTCCCGGAGACCCGGATCGCCGGATTCTCGGCACTGGCGGTTGGGCTCGGCCTGCTGGCCCTGGCCTGGATCGGACCCCACTGGAGCGCCATGCTGATCTTTCTCACCGTTTGGAGCGCCGGCGCCCATCTGCTCATGCCGATCCGTTCGTCCCTCAGCATGGAACTGGCCATGAAGGAACACCGCGGCCGCCGCATGGGCCAGATTGCCGCCACGTCCATTGCCGCCAGCATGGCGGGCTGCGCCATGGTCTGGGTCGCCATGCGCTGGTTCCAGGCCGGCTACCCGCTCATTTTCACCATGGGCGGCATGCTGGCGTTGATCGCCTCCGTTTTTCTTTTCAAAATGCGCATGCCCAACGCCCATCTCCAGCGGCCGAAGTTCGTCTGGAACCGCCATTACAGCCTGTATTATATCCTGGCGTTTCTCTTCGGCGCACGCAAACAGGTGTTTATCACGTTCGGCCCCTGGGTGCTGATCCGCGTGTTTCACCAGCCGGCCTGGATCTTCGCCCAGCTCTGGATTGCCGCCGCCCTGCTGGGAATTTTTTTCCAACCGCTGCTGGGCCGGGCCATCGACCGCCTGGGAGAACGCACCGTGCTTCTGGCCGATTCCGCGCTGCTTCTGCTCGTTTGCCTCGGCTACGGATTCGCCCATCGGCTTCCCAACCAAACGGCGGCCCTGTGGTTGCTGTATGTCTGCTTCGTGGGTGACAATCTGTTGTTCGGCGTGAACATGGCGCGTGATACTTACCTGTCAAAAATCGCCCTCCGCCCCGACCATGTGGCGCCTACCCTGTCACTGGGCGTCTCCATCAACCACGTCGTCTCCATGTCCATCCCGGCCTTGGGCGGATTGATGTGGATGAAATACGGGCACCCGTCAGTCTTTATCGCCACCGCCGGCGTGGCCGTCCTCATGGCCATCTTCAGTTCCATGATACGCGTCCCGCCGCAGCCTGCCGCCTCGTGAGCGACCGCCGCCTCTCACCCTTGATCCGCCTCCGATACCCCGGCCGGGCTCTTCGCCCCGGTGAGCCAGAAATAGACCAGCGGGATAACCACCAAAGTGAAGGAGGTTGACACAAACAATCCAAAGATGATCGACCACGCAAGCCCGCTGAAAATCGGGTCCAACGTGATCGGCCAGGCCCCCAACAGGGCCGCACCAGCAGTCAGAAATATCGGCCTGAACCGTACCGCTCCCGATTCCATGATCGCCTCTTTAAGCGAGCCGCCCCGGGCCGCCGACGCCCGGATGAAATCGACCAGGATGATCCCGTTTCGCACCACAATCCCCGCGAGCGCAATCATCCCGATCATCGCTGTGGCGGTAAAGAAGACGGGGTTCTCATACCCGCCCACCGGACGGTTGGCAATCGCGTTGAGCAGCCAGAATCCCGGCATGATCCCGATCATGGTCAAGGGAATCGACAGCATAATAACCACCGGAAGCACATACGATCCCGTCTCGTAAACCAATAGCACGTAGATCGCCAGCAGGGCGGCGGCAAAGGCCAACCCCAGATCCCGGAAAACATCCAGTGTGATTTTCCATTCCCCCTCCCCGGCCCAGTTCAGGCGAATGCCTTTCGGCAACGGATTCGCCTGAAACCATTTCTGCAAACCCAGAACCGCATAGGCTGGCCCACGCCCCGCCATCTCCGCTGTCACAAACACCACACGTTGTTGATTCTTGTGATAAATTGTCTTTTCGCAAGTGGTCTCCTCAAACTGCCCGAGTTCACCCACCTGGACCATCTCCCCGCCCCGGCCCTTCACCATCAGGCTCTTGAGCTGCTCCACATTCGTCCGCTTCTCCCTCGGTAACTGGAGCAGGATGGGCATCTCATTCTGCTCGCTTGCAAGATGCACAAAGCCGGCCGGGACCCCCCTCAGCGCGCCTTGGATCGTCTGGACCAGGTCTTCCGTCGCCACTCCATTCCGCGACGCTTTTTCACGATCGACGCGGAAATATAGTTTATCCTGACTCGATTCAACGGTGTCATCCACGTCCACCACACCCTCCTCTTTTCCCATCCGCTCCTTGACGGTCTGCGCCGCCGCGATCAGGTCGGCATAACTGTGGTGGGGCTGCCCGTAGACCTCGGCGACAACCGTTGCCAGAACGGGCGGGCCCGGCGGCATTTCCACCAGTTTGAGCGAGGCGCCCGTGCGCCCGGCAATGGCCTCAACATCCTTGCGGATCCGAAGCACCAGTTCATGACTTCCCATCGCCCGCTGTTTACGGGGCAGCAGATTCACACGTATATCCGCCACACCGGGCCCCCGGCGCAGATAATAATGCCGCACCAAGCCGTTGAAATCCATCGGGGACGCCCCGCCCACCATGGAGGTGTAATCCGTCACCTCCGGAACCGTCCCCAGATAGTGCTCGAGTTCCCGCACCACGGCATCCGTCCGCTCCAACGTGGCGGATTCCGGCATGTCGACCACGATCTGGAACTCGTTCTTATTGTCAAACGGCAACATCTTGAGAGGCACCCGCCCGGTGAGGGCCAGAAAAACGGAGCCGGCAAACAGCAAGCCGATTCCAATCAGAAGGGCGGCCGTCTTGCCGCGCGAATCCACCAGGGGACTCATGATGCGGGCGTATATCCGGTAGGTGGCCGTCAGCCGGATATCCGGATCGGCTTCAGCATGCCCCTCAACCTTGAGCAGCTTGCTGGAGACCCAGGGCGTGATCGCAAACGCCACAATCATCGAGGCGAACATGGCCAGCGGCATGTTCAACGCCATGGGCCTCATGTAGGGCCCCATCATGCCGGTGATAAAGAACATCGGCAGAAAAGCCACAATAACCGACAGGGTGGCCAGCACCACGGAGGGCATGACTTCGTTCATGGCGGTGGCAATGGCCAGAAGCCGGGGCTGCCGCCGCATGGCGAGATGCCGGTAGATATTCTCCACCCCCACGATGGGATCATCCACCAGTAACCCCAGCGCCAGGATCAGGGCGAACAACGTCACCCGGTTGATCGTATAACCCGCCAGGTAATTCACCAGCAACACCAGCGCATACGTGATCGGCACGGCCAGCACCACGATGGCCCCAACCCGCCAACTCATCGCCAGCGCGATCAGGCCGATGACGGTGATGACGGCGATGATCAGGCTCTCGACCAGGTTGTTCACCTTCTCGTTGGCGGTCTCGCCGTAGTTGCGGGTCACCTGGATCCGCACGTCGTCCGGCAGCAAATCACCCCGCATGGCTTCCAGCGCCTTCTCAACATCGCGGGTTACCCAGACCGCATTGCTGCCTTTCTTCTTGGCCACCGCCACCGTCACGGCGGGATACAGCTCTCCCGCCCGCTTCACCCCCTGACCGAACCCGATACGGGAATACGATGACACCTCTTCCGGCCCGTCTTCAATCCGGGCCACATCGCGCAGATAAACGGGACGGTTCTCATGCAGGCCAACCATCAGATTCCCCACCTCGCGGGCGTCCCTCAGGAACGGACCGGTTTCCACCGCAACCTCCCGATTACCCGCCTGCAAAGCGCCGCTTTCCGTCTGAGCGTTGGAAACCTTCAGGGCCCCCGCCAGGTCCATGGGCGTGAGACGATGCGCCGCCAACCGCATCGGGTCCATATAAACGTTCACCACACGACGCTGTCCCCCGTGAATCGTGACCCGCGCACTATTCGGGATGCCCTGCAGGCGCGACTCCACTTCCTCGGCCATACGGTAAAGTTCGTGTTCGTTATAGCGAGGGCTATACAACGCCGCCGTAATGATCGGCACATCATCGATCTCCACCGGCTTGACCACCCAGCCCGTGATCCCCGGGGTCGTCCTGTCGATGTTCTGGAAGATCTTGTTGTAGAGCTTGATCAGACTCGCCTCGCGGTCTTCCCCAACATAGAAGCGCACCGTGACCACAGCCATTCCCGGCCGCGACATCGAGTAGACGTACTCGACACCATCGATCTGATAGAGCAACCGCTCAAGGCGCGACGACACCAGTCGCTCCACTTCCTCGGCACTGCCGCCCGGATACATGACCATCACGTCAGCCAGGGGCACCACGATCTGCGGTTCCTCTTCCCGCGGCGTGACCACCAGCGCCACCGCGCCGGCCACCAGGGCAATGATAATCAGCAACACCGCCAGATTCCCGCGCAGGAAGGTCTCGACGATCCGGGCCATCCAGGAATTCTTTTCGTCCATGGCTCAGTCCTCCTTGACGGGATCCACCAGAACAACGTCTCCGACCGCCAGTCCGGAGAGGATATCCACCCGCCCCTTTTCAGCGACACCTGTCCGCACCACCCGCCGCAGGACCCGGCCATCCACCACGACCTGCACCAGAGCCTGCTGCCCCACCCGGTACACAACCGAAACCGGAACCCACAGCGCATTCCGAGTCTCGCCTTCCACCGCCACCCAACCGTAGGTCCCCGGCAAAACCGGCAACGCGGTGTCGTCCAGATGGATTTTTATTTTTTGCGTACGACTGAGCGGATCCACCTCGCTGACCACTTCACGCACCACGCCCTTCAGGGGCTTGTCGAATCCATCCAGAGTCACGTCCACCGCCTGCCCCAGGCGAAACTGCCCCAATAGGCGCACCGGCACAGGGACATCCAGTCGCATATGGCGAGGATCGTAGGCCGACAGCAACACCTGTCCCGGCGCCGCCAAGTCTCCGGCTTCGACGCGCCGGTCGGTCACCACGCCATCAACGGGCGCTGTTATCAGCGTGTAGCCCAACATGACCTGAGTCTCACGGAGTCGGGCTTGGGCCGAGCGAAACGCCGCCTCCGCCCCCTCCTTTGCCTGGGCCGTGGCTGCCGCCTTATCGAACAGGGTGATTGTCCGCTGATACTCCAATTCCGCCTGTTTGAATTGAGCATCCGACTGGGCCAGTTGTTGGCGGAGGCTCCGATCATCAAGCACCACCAGCAACTGGCCATTGGTGATCACATCGCCGGCTGAGACCGGAATGCTCTGCACCGTGGCCGCGAGCCGGGAACTCAGGTTGATCAACCGGTCCGCAGTGATGGTGCCCACCACATCGACATGGGCGGCCGCCTGTTCGCCTTGTACCGTATATACGCGAGCCCCCTCTGGCAGAGGCCGCCCGGGCTGATAGTCAGCCTTGCCCGGCGCCACCTTCTGTTCGCAGGCTCCCCCCGACCAGATCACCAGCGCCGCCAGTCCCGCCAGTCCGGCGACAGGCCGCCATAACACACTGAGTCCCTTGCTCAACACCCCTCGAGTCTTCTCATTCATGCTTTACTCCCTTCCCTGAATCGCCACTAGCCCGCGCTACATTAGCCTGCGCCATCAGACAATCGTACTGAGCCGCCACCTGACGCGAACGGGTGGTGGTCAGCCCAACCTGGGCGGCCATAAGATCGGCGACATCCGCGGCACCCTGCTGATAACGATCCCGCGTGATGCGCAAGGCCTCCTCGGCACTGGCCCGGCTTTTACCCGAAACCTCCAACCGCGCCCAGGCCTCCCTCTCACCCAGAACAGCCTGTGTCAGATCAAGACGAAGGGCGTTTCGCAGTTTCGACTGTTCGGCGCGCACCGCGGCGGCGTTAGCCCGGGCCCGCACCACCCCGGACCGGGTCCTAAACCCGTCGAAAAGGTTCACCTCCGCCACAACCCCCGCAAAATAACTCTGCTGATAATCACTGAACGTCGCACTGTCCCAATCCACGGACCCCAGGGCGCTAAGGGTCGGCCTATACTCGCGCCGCGCCCGGTCCGCCAGGGCTTCCATCGCCTTCGCCTGCGCCTCGGCCGCTCTCCATTCCGCGCGCCCTTCAATGTCGACCGTTGTCCGCGCAGGCGGGCGGACGACCAGGACGCCGGCGTCCAGGCGGGCCTCCGCATCCTCCTCTAAAACAGTCTCCCCGACAGCCGTATTCAAAGCCAGTACAGACAGTTGCAGTCCGTTACGGGCGCGGATGAGATCCTCACGGGCCAGAGACAATTGGACGTCGAGATTCAGGGCATCTGTTTTCAGCGCACTGCCCGCCTTGACGCGCTCGTCGGCCATGCGAAGATATTCCTGAAGGCTGGCCACCGTTCCGGTTTGAATCGCGACCGAGTCACGGGCCTTCATGATGCCGTAATAGGCGCACGTCACCTGGTACAGGAGATCATTGCGAACGGCATCCAGCATAAACCCCGCCGCCGTCGAACCCTCACGGGCGCCCCGCCGGTCCGCCTCACGGCGCCCGCTGTCGAAAAGCTGCCATTTTACCCCGACACTGCCCCGGATATTTTCCGTATCACCCGGCTGGTTGAAATCCTTCTGCAAGGAAGCCTGCCGTTGATTGAGCTGCATAAAGAACGCCTGCGGTGGATTGTCGGTGCGGGCCCAGTTCCCGGACAGACCCAACATCGGGTAGTATGCCGACGACGCCTCTTTGACCGCCGCCCTCGCCGCCTCCAGCCGATACCCCGCCGCCTGAAGATCGGGATTCGCCTTCAAGGCTGCGGCCAGACAATCATCCAATTTCAGCTCGCCCCCGCAAACACTCATGGATCCACAAAGCATGACCCCAACCGTCGACTTCATGGCCCAAACCGTCAGTCGCTTCTTCGTCAACATGGTCTCACCTTCCTTCTCATCCAATGAATGCACATCAATATATCGTGATATAATAATATGTCAATACCTTGAGTTTCTTTTTTATTTTCCCGCTGCCGGGAGAAACCCTTTGGGTTGGTCCAATTTTCTTTGGGTAGCTTACACCCCCTTCACCGTTTCGCCAAACTGATTCCCGTTTCCTTGACCCCCTCCGTGTGATGCGGTAGCCTCTTCAGTCGAATCAAATTGTGAAAGAATAAACCATGCGGCCTTTGCCCTCCATCCTGTTACCCGGGCGGGTATTTCCTCCGTTCCCGCACATAACCTCACCCGTGAACCCATAATGAGGATCTCCAACCATGCATTTAAGGGTGAGTTGTTCTGGGTCAGCCTCGCCCATACCCTGCTGATCGGCCTGCTTCTGGGGCTGTCGCTCCTGCGCAGTTGCGGCGAGCCCCCCTCCGATCCCAATCTTGCCGTTGAGTTGATCGTTCCTGATTTCGGCGACGGTGATGACGCCGGGGAACCGGAGTCCGCTTCCCAGCCCCCGCCCCAGGAGCCCAAGACCACCCCCACACCTCCGCCCGAAAAGGACGACATCCCAGCCCCCGACAAAATCAAACCGGAGGTCAAAAACAAACCCGAGGTTAAGAATAAACCCGACGTGAAACCAGAGTCCCCCCGCAAGAATAAAATCAACGTGAGCAACACCCTGGTAAGACGCACTTCCAAATCCGGAAGTAAAACCAAGCTGACACGCGAGGAAATCCAGCGCCTTCTGGACCGCGGCGCCAAGATCGGAAAATCCAACCTCTCCGACTCGCAACTCCGCAGCCTGCTTAATACCACCACGCAGTTCGGCCCCGGTGCGGCCATGACCCAGGACCGCCTGGCGCTGGAGCTCGTCCGCGCAACCCTCTACCGCGCCTGGGATCAGCCCACTCAAATCGGGATCGCCGGGCTTGTCGCCCGGGTGGAACTTTCCTTAAGCTCCGATGGAGCGGTGACCAGCAGCCGCCTTCTCAGCGGTTCGGGAAATGCGATCATGGACGAATCCGTCATGCGCGCCGTACGCACCGTTCGCCACATCCCCGGATTGCCCGCTGGATTTGCCCTTTCCCACCGCCGGATCGCCGTGGCATTTGAATTGACAGGAAACCCGTGAAAAGACTAATTCAGCCTTCATTTATGAAATCCTATTTACTGCTTCTGTTGGTGTCCTTGGGTGTGAGCGTTCTTGCCCAGGAGGACGTTGTTGTAACCAAAGCCGCCAGCACAAAATCCAGTCTGGACCTTTCCGGGTTCACGGGATCAGGGCCCGCCTATGCCGTCTTCCGACAAACACTCGAGGCCGACCTGCGCCGCTCCGGCTGGTTCACGTTCAACCGGCCGGCAACGTATGTCGTCGGCGGTTCCTGCAGCGGGGAGTCCAGCCTCGCCGTCCAGTGCCAGGTCATGGATGCCGTCAAGTCCAGCCCCGTCCTCAACCAGTCCTACGCCGGCACGGCGGCCAACGCCAAACGCCTGGCTCATAAAGTTTCAGATGACATCATCATGGCCGTAAAGGGTTTCCGAGGCATCTGCTCGGGCCGTATCGTCATGGTGAGCAACCGGACAGGAAAAAAGGAACTCTATGTCTGCGATGCGGATGGCGGAAACCTCCGCCAGTTGACCAGCGACAAATCCATCAGTCTCTCTCCGCAATGGACGCCATCCGGCACCCACATCGTCTACACGTCCTACCGCCGGGGCTATCCGGACGCCTATCTGGTTGATCTGGCTTCGGGGGCTAGGACCTGTCTCGCCAACTATCCCGGCATGAACATGGCGGGCGGGGTCTCGCCCAACGGACGCGAAGTCCTCCTGGTTCTGTCACGCGACGGCAACCCCGAGGTCTACATCAAGCCTCTGGCCGGCGGAGGACTCACCCGCCTGACCAAAACCCCGCGCGCCGGCGAGGCCAGCCCGGCCTGGTCACCCGATGGCTCCAAAATCGTTTACGTCTCGGACCTGGCCGGGCCCGGCTCCCCGCAGCTCTACATTATGGACCGGTCAGGCAACAGCCGCCGCCTGACCTCCCGCGGCCGCGAAAACGTCGCCCCTGACTGGGGCCCGAATGGATGGATTACCTACAGCAGCAAGCGTGGCGGCCTCTATGGCGTCTACATGATCAACCCGACCACTCAGGAGGAAAGGGCGGTCAGTCCCTCCGACACGCATTATGAGGAACCCGCCTGGGCGTCAGACGGCCGCCACATCGTCTGCACCCGCCGCGAGGGGCGCGGTTCAAAAATATATCTGCTTGACACTATGGGAGACCCCCCCGTATGTTTAACCCCCAATAGTGGGGATTGGTTCTCCCCTGCTTGGTGTTCGCAGTAAAAAGTCTTCATAAAAACATTGAGGGATCGTGATCATGACAACGCGTTGGTTTATTTCCACAATTCTCGTCTGTTCCATGGCTATCGGTATGACCGGCTGCAAAAGCTGGTTTAGCAAGAAGAGCTCAAAGTCACAGGGCGACCTAAGCGACTCTGGCGCCATTGGCGCGTTGTCGCCCGAGAGCGTCCTCCCCGATCGTGGACAGTTTGCCGATGGCAAGAACGTCATGGCCGGCCAGTTCGAAACCGTCCGCTTTGCCTTCGACAGCGCCCAGGTGGATGATACCGAACGCGCCAAGGTTGAAGCCGTCGCGGAATACGCGAAGGCCAACGCCTCAACGCTGGTGTCCCTTGAAGGCCATTGCGACGAGCGTGGCAGCGCCGAATACAACGTGTCATTGGGTGAACGGCGGGCCCTGGCGGTCCGCGCTTACCTGATGAACCTCGGGATCGATGGTGCCCGCATCCAGACCAAGAGCTTCGGATCGGAAAGCCCCAAGGATCCCGGTCACGACGAAAACGCATGGAGCATCAACCGCCGCGTTGAGTTCGTGCTGATCAAGCAGTAATTCCAGCCGTACCCTACGGCAATAAAAAGCCCCGGCCTTAAAACCGGGGCTTTTTTGTTGTCCTGAATCTGATAGGCTTACTGACGTCATGCTTTTCAAAACCATGTTTCCCTGTGCCCTGTTTGGCGACATAGGCGGCAGCGAACTGCTCGTGGTCCTCGCCGCCATCCTCCTGCTGTTCGGCGGAAAACGTCTTCCCTCCATCGCCCGACAGATAGGCCGGATGATGGAGGATCTGCGCAACGCAGCGCAGGACTTCAAAAACCAGTTGATGAATGCGGACCGGGAAACGAATGACCCGGCCGACCCGACCGATGCCGGCCAACCCACCGAACCATCAAAAGAGGATCCCGCTCCCCGTGACTTCAAAAGATGACAACGGCGAGGCCGAGGGGCTACTCAAGCCCTTTCTCGACCATCTGGACGACCTGCGCCGGGCTCTGGTCTGGAGTATTGGCGCCTTGCTCGCAGGCATGGGCGTGGCCACCCTGCTCGCACCCAGGGTCCTTGAAGTTCTCAAGGCGCCGCTGAAGACCGTCGTGGCTGACCCCAACACGTTTCTCAGAACTTTGGACATCACGGGCGGCGTATCCGTCGCCATGCAAACCATCCTCTGGGGTGGAATCCTGATCAGCGCCCCGCTGGTCCTGATCGCCCTTGCCTGGTTTATCTTCCCGGGATTAACGCGCCCGGAACGCCGGTCCGTATTGGCCGGTCTGGGGTTCGCCGCCGGCCTCTTCGTCGTCGGGGTGGGCTTGTGTTACTGCTTCGCCTTGGCGCCTGCCTTAAAGATCATGCTGTGGTTTAACGAGTGGATGGGGATCCCCGTTGAATATGTCACCGTCACCAGCTACGTCGGATTCGTCCTCAAACTCCTCCTGAGTTTCGGCCTTACGTTCGAACTGCCGATCGTCATTTTGGTTCTGGGCCGGTTGGGAATCATTTCCTCCTCCCAATTACGGGACAAACGCCGTCACGCCATCGTCGCGATTCTGATCCTCGCCATGGTCATCACGCCGACTCAGGATCCGTTCAGTCAGTTGATCCTCGCCGTACCGCTGATCGTCCTCTACGAGATCTGCATCTGGCTGGTGTGGGCACGGGAACACCGTGTAAAAAATCAGTATTATCCCACCCGGAAAAAGTGATATCGTTCAGGGATTCTATGAGCATTCGCATCATTGGAGAGCATCCTTTTGCCCGTGGCGAAAACAACCGACTCCTCTCACGGATCGGAACCATTTTCCCTCGCACCCGCACGCTCATCACGCTCCCCGGCATCCACGCCACCCAGCGCATGGCTTATGTGGAAACCCTGAATGCCGAACGGCAGAATAGCGGCCTGCCCCGCCTGACCGAGGAGGACGAAATGGTGGAGTGGCAGCAGTCCGTCGACCTGATCATGGACGACACGGTCATGCTGATCCGTCCCGACCCTGAAAATATGCCTCTCGCCTTCGAGGCTGACGACCTCCTTCAGGAATTGATGTCGAAGCAGAATATCAAATTCCTGAACGTCATGAATGAACGGGTCCGGATGGCGATCAAGGAACGGGGCGAAAACTGGCGCATCACCCCCATCCCCCAGAGTCCCGACGAGATGAAGCGCATGATCCAGTCGGCGACCATTTCCATCGGATGGAGATCCATCTATTACTACAGCCGGGTGATCGGCACGCGTTACCTGACCTATCAGCAGTTATGTGCACTTGAGTCCCTCCCTGACAATGAACTCAACTCACACCTTCACGAAATCCGCGATTTCTCCAACCGCCACAACCGCCTCGGGCAGCCGGAAGTGGCGTTTTTTGCCGTAAATGACGCCTTCGGGTCCGCCGATTTCGCCGACTTCGACGGCTCCCTGCTGTCGGGGGATGTCCTCCGCCAGCGGTTCGAGGCGCTCAAGGCAAAATTCAAGAACGCAGTCCCCGAAGAACTGCGCGAGGACAATCCAGACCACACCGAATGGCGTAATCGCATGTTTTCAGCCCTGATGGGGCAGGGAGAAGCCTCCCTATCCGAGGAAACCATGCTGGGGCTGGGTTCCGAATTCTTTATGCAGGTCGAATGGCTGCCCGGCGGGCGGATCGAGGAGGGGGAACTCGTCTTCGACTCCATTTTCGATGAGCTGGATCGCTCGCCCGAATCGCCCGATCTCAGGGCCCTGTGCGAAGAGAAATCCCGCGGGTTCATTTTTAACTTTGTGAGGGAGTTCGGCGATATCGAGTATGTAAATGTCGGGCGCGTCATCGGCTCACTCTCTAAAAGACCTCTTGCGGCAGGACGGCGCGACGTCTACGTCGCCGAGGTCAAACAACACCACTCGCCAAAGGCCTTTGTCCGGATCCTGCGTATCCAGAAATGGGGCATCCGCGAGCATTTGGAGGAACAGAAGGACCTCCTGTGGTCCATCATCCAGGCGGAGGAATACACCGATTATATCCTCGACCGGCGGCTCGGATGCCGCCAACTGGGAATGAATCTCCCCCCCCGCATCAGCACCCGGAAAATCGCCGAGCGCTACCATGGGTCACGCGCTGAATACGAGGGCCAGATGATCTGGTCGAACTACTTCGAACGCGACTACCTCCCCGGCATCGCGACCGACAAGATCCCGCGTTCCCGCTTCCAGAACCCCGCCTACGGCCTCAAGTTCGCCGAATTGCTCGGTCGCGCAGCCGCCCCGAATATCATTGTGGGAAGGATGAACCTTCAAAACCAGGTTCTTTTTGATGATGGCGACGAAGTGATCCTAGAGAGCGAAAACGGATTGCCGATGGAGATCATTGTTTCCGACCACACCGGAACGTTCGTGGATTACACGTCGAAACTGGAACACCATGCGGCTTCCTACGCCAATCCGATCAACCGGCGCCTGCCCTTCCTGCCCTACCCCCGCGATGTCGCCGCCGCCTACGTCGGATCACTCCTGGAACGCCTCGTTTTCATTCAGCAGGAGTACCGCAAGCGAAAACGGGCGTTCGACACCCTCTTTAAACAACGACTCCGTGACGAACGCGGCAGTTTCGCCTTTCGCTGGGAGAAGGTGCTCGACCGCTTGAACCGCACCGATGCGGCCACGCTGGCGGATTGCATTCGCCGGAATATCCAGATACCATAGTGGCAGGCACAGGGGAGCCGCCGCATGCAGCAGCCTTATTATTCAAGTTTGGGTTGTACCCGCGCCCTCCCGACGAGCGGGATAGCCGTGGTGTGGCTGTGCGGCCTGCTTGGCCTGCTTGCTCCCGCTTCCGCCTCCACCCCGACGTTAGAGTCCCTGCAGCAGGAATGGCATCAGATCTTTCCCGCGACCTTTAAGCCCCTTGTGCCGCCCCTGAGGCCGCCCCCTGCCGACGGGTCCCCCTTCTCAATTGCCGAAAAGCATTTCCTCCTCGGCTGGCCGCTCCTGTCATCCCTGCCCTCCGGCAGCACAAGTCTCCTCCGCATCCGAAACTATCCTCCGCCTATTCGTCAGGCACATGCCGCCTGCGTAAAGATCATCACGCCCTACTGGCATGGGGCCGGGATCATGATCTCCGCCTCCGGTGACGTCCTGACGAGCTATCATCTGGTGGCGGGGGCCCCTTCGGTCTCGGTGCAGATGCTGGATGGCCGCCTGCTCGCCACCACAAATGTCACCGCGTTTTCCGCCAGGCATGATCTGGCCCTGCTTCATGTCGAGGGAGGTCCATTCACATTCCTCCCCGCCAACCGGGTAGCCCCCCCCGCCTCCGGGGAACACTTGTCCATCGTCGGGCATCCCGGGGAGCTTTCCTGGAAACTCGATCCGGGATCGGTCATCCGGCTCACCTCCGAATCCGGCACGGAGGTTCTGCATTTCAACGCCGATATCGGACAGGGCAACTCCGGCGGCCCCATCGTCGATGAGGCGGGGCAGTTATGCGCCCTCACAGCCTGCGCCGCGACCCTGAAGGACGGGTCCAAGGTGAAGGTCGGGATCTCTGCCAAAGCGATCCAGGACTTTCTGTCCTCCCCCCGGAATCCCGCCGCGCTTGCGGAGATGGCGATCGGGGAAAAGAACCGCCGTACAGCCGAATTACTGCAAGGCCTTTGCCTGCTGACCAGGGACTGGATGCGCGAGTGGTTGAACGCCATGAGCCAGGTTACCCTCACACCCGCAAAGCCGGACGCCAACCCGCTGGGGGAACGGCGGGTGGCGGTGCTTAACATGGAACGCGCCACGGAAGCCTCTCTCAAGTTCCTTCTCCTGAAAACGGTGATGGCCTATTGCCTCGACCTTTCAACACCCGATCCAGCCTTGATTGCCCGCGGCACGGAGTTGACGGGGACACTTGACCGCCTCCTGGATTGCACCCGCCTTCTGGGAGAAGCCAACGGCCGTACCCCGGCCGACGTTCAACGGGTTCTCGGTCAAATCCGCAATAGCCGGACCCAGGCAACCCTTCATTTCAGCCGGGCCGTTTATGGACTCGAGCAAGCGGGTGACGCCCTGGAATGGGAACAGGTGAATCCGCCTGTCCTCAGGCTCGAAACCCTGCGCGACCTATACGCCCCCCCAAGCCGATATTTCGAAACCAGCCGATCAGAAGGACGATCATGACTCACGCCATCAAAAAGGAATTAATGACTATTCTCGCCTGCCCGAAGTGCCGGTCAGCGGTTAAGCAGGACGGGGACCAGATCCAATGCCAGAACCCCGAATGCCGCCGGATCTACCCCATCCGCAACGGCATCCCGATCATGCTGATCGAAGAATCCGGGATCGCGCCCGCCTAAGGAAACGACGACGAAACGTCCGTGACGGACCCGACCTGGCGGATGCCGGCTTCCCCCTTTACACCGTGAATTTCATGCTGCAGGGGTGCCCGTTCAGATCCCAGTCGGTCGCCCCGTCCGGAAGGGTATCGACCGCTTCACACGCCAGGCTGAGAGTCTCCGTTAAAATATAATCCCGATGCCTGGCAACGGCGCTCCGGATGTCCCCATCGCCGGTAAACTGCACCGTGATGCGCTGGGTCACCTCCAGGTCCGCGGTCTTACGCATATTCTGCAGTTTGTTCACAAACTCGCGCGCCAGCCCTTCCTCAACCAATTCCGGGGTCAACGCCTTATCCAGCGCCACAACAATGCCCCCTTCGGCGGCCACCACGCTGCCATCCAACGGCAGGTATTCGATCACCACATCCCCGGCCGTCAGGTCAACGGACTGACCGTCAATCATGACCGGCACGGATCCTCCCGCCGCCAATCGTTCGACCTGTTCCGCAGGCAATCCCGCAATCGCACCGGCCGCTTTTTTCATCAGCGGGCCCAAACGCGGACCCAGGCGCACAAAGTTCGCCTTGGCCTTCACCTTGGCAAAGGCCGACTCACGCTCCAGGAATTCGACCTCCTTGACGTTGAGCTCGTCCATGATGATGTCTTGAAGTTCCGCGATACTGGCGCGCAGCGCCTCGTTACGGCAGGCCACATGCATCTTCCGGAGCGGCTGCCGCACCTTCAGGTCGTGCGCCGAGCGCAGGGTTCGGCCCAGGGTCACCACGGTCATCACAGCTTCCATCTGTCGCTCAAGCGCCTCGTCGCGGGAGCTTCGGTCCCCGCCCGGGAAATCGCACAAATGAACCGATTCGGGCAGGTTCGGGGTCCGCAGATTCCGGTAAATGGACTCACTCATGAACGGCAGGAACGGAGCGGCAATCTTGGACAACTGGATCAGCACGTAATACAGGGTTTCATAGGCCTGGGCTTTATCCGCGTCATCCTGCGACTTCCAGAACCGGCGCCGACTCCGGCGGATATACCAGTTTGTCAGCTCTTCGATGAACCGCACAAACGAACGGACCGACTGCTGCAAATCGTATTGATCCATCGCCGTCGTCACCTGTTGTGACAGGCTTTCCAGCGAACTGCGAATCCAACGGTCCAGCACATTGGCCGGCCCCCCGCTCTTTCGTCCGCCCTCCTCCGGCGTCCACCCGTCGACCGTGGCGTACGTCACAAAAAACCCGTAGGCGTTCCACAAGGGGATCAGGAGATGCCGCATCATCTCCTGAACACCGGCCTCGGCGAATCTCAGGTCCTCGGCGCGCACCACCGGCGAGTTGACCAGGTAGAGACGCAGGGCATCCGCGCCATAGGTATCGATCATATAGTTCGGGTCGGGATAGTTCTTCAGGCGCTTGCTCATCTTCCGCCCGTCCTCCGCCAGAACCAGCCCGTTGACAATCACATTACGGAAGGCGGGCTTTCCAAACAGCGCGGTGGAGAGCACCATGAGGGTGTAGAACCAGCCGCGGGTCTGATCGAGGCCTTCGGCGATGAAATCGGCCGGAAAGTGCGATTCGAACTGTTGCCGGTTCTCGAAGGGATAATGCGCCTGGGCATAAGGCATGGCACCGCTTTCGAACCAGCAATCGAGAACTTCCGGAATGCGTTTGAGCATGCCCCGGCCTTCCCGTGAAGGAATCTCGATCAGGTCCACGAAATGCTTGTGCAGGTCCGTCACCTTCTGGCCGGAAAGTTTCTCCAGTTCCGCGCATGACCCGATGCAAATGATCTCCTTCCCATCATCGCTCCGCCAGACCGGCAGCGCGGAACCCCAGTAACGGTTGCGGGAAATGTTCCAGTCGCGCGCCTGCTCCAGCCATTTGCCGAATCGGCCGTCCCGCAGGTGACCGGGCACCCAGGTGGTTTCGGCGTTGGCCTTGAGAATGCTGTCCCGCATCTGCTCCACCTTGACATACCAGGCCGAAATGGCGCGGTAGATCAGGGGTTTATCGCAGCGCCAGCAATGGGGATAACTGTGATTGATGACGGCCTGATGGACCAGTTTCCCCTCGTGTTTAAGGCGCTTGATGATATCGGTATCGACGGCCTTAACCTCCCGCCCCGCGTAATCGGGAATCTCGGCCGTAAAGCGCCCTTCCTCGTCAATCGGACAGGGTGCCGGAAGCCCCTCCGCCTGCCCCGCACGACTGTCGTCCTCGCCAAAGCCCGGCGCCAGATGAACCACACCGGTCCCGTCCCCGGTGGAAACAAAGTCCGCCGCAACCACCCGAAATGCCCCTTTGCCCTTATAACCGGCAAAATAGGGAAACAGCGGCTCATAAGTAAGCCCGACCAACCGGTCGCCCGCAACCTCCTCCAACACCTCGTAGGCGGCGCCCTTTTTGTAATATACGCCGAGTCGCTCTTTCGCGATGTAGTAGATGTCGTCGCCATCCTTGATCTTCAGGTAGGCAATGTCCTTCCCCACGGCGAGCGCCATGTTGGAGGGCAGGGTCCAGGGGGTCGTCGTCCAGGCCAGGATGTAGGTCCGCTCGGCGCCATCCACCTTGAACCGGATGGTGACCGCCGGGTCCTGGACATCGGCATATCCCTGGTTGGTCTCAAAGTTGGAAAGCGGCGTTGTGCAGCGCGGACAATACGGCACCACGCGGTGGCCCTCGTAGATCAGTCCCTTATCCCACAGCGCCTTGAAAACCCACCAGATGGACTCCATGTAGGAGAGATCCATCGTCTTGTAGTCGTGATCGAAGTCCACCCACCGTCCCATGCGGGTGACCACCGTGCGCCATTCACGGGTGTAGCGCAGGACAATGCTCCGGCAGCGCTCGTTGAATACGTCGACCCCCAGTTTTTCAATATCGCGCTTGCCGCTGATCTTCAGATCCTGCTCCACCTCGTATTCAACCGGCAACCCGTGGCAGTCCCACCCGAAACGCCGGCTCACATAATGACCGCGCATGGTCTGGTAACGCGGCACGATATCCTTGATGGTTCCGGCCAGCAAATGGCCGTAATGAGGGAGCCCGGTGGCAAAGGGGGGACCGTCATAAAAAACGTACTCGGGTGCTCCGCGCCGTTGCTCCATCGACCGCTCGAACGTGCGATGGACGTTCCAGAACTCGAGTACCTCGCGCTCCTGCGCCGGAAAATCAGTTTTTCTGGGAACCGGATTAAACATAGGCGGACAACCTTTCAAACCCGCGACATCCCTCGTTACACGGATTTCTGTCCGCCAACGGCTCGTCGAATGGCCTTTTTAAATCCCTGCGGACCATACTTCAATTCATGCGATCCGCGTGTAATTTTGCAAAGGCTGATCCCCAGCTCGGCCGCGATAGCCCGCTGGGTGACCCCCTTTTCCAACATGCAAACCAGCTTCCAACGCAAGGTGATCTTCTCCCGCTCGCGCGGAGTCAGCAAGGCATGGAGCACCTCGTGAATTTCCCCGGCATGGCCCATCCGGGCCAAAACCGCCGCCAAATCACGAAGCTCCGCCTCGTCTTTCCCGGAATGAGGCATCACAATCCTTCTTTGCTCCTTTTCCCGATACCCCGCACGCCGTCCAGCAAAATAAAGCCCCGCTCCCCGCAATCTTCGCACGAAAACGGGAGACGGGGCCGGCCTGGAGTCAGGACTCCGCTCTCTTAGAACCTGTAGCCAAGATAGGCGCCGTACTCAATATCACCCACGTCGAAATCACCCACGTCGCCCCAGCTGTTGAACACGTAGTAGGAATTGACCTGGAGCGTGAGCGGACCCGGGAACGGAAGCGACAGGCCCAGGATGAACTGCCAGTACATGTCCATCCATTCCCCGCCGGCGTCACCGCTGGTGTAGGTCGAGAGGATGCCCACGCCGCCCTGGAATACGCGATCCACCAGCAACAGGTTCAACTGGGGACTCACACCGTAGTCAAGATCGTCACGGCTTTTAAATTCAGGGGTTACATCGCAAGCCAGCTGCCAGAGGGCATCAGCGTCGCGGTATTCGTACGCCATGCTGTACGAGATATCGCCGTCATCATACGGCAACTCGGTGAAAGCGGAGTGTTTCTGGTGGTATTTGCCACCCACGTTGAACGACTGCGACACATCTGCCAAAGCCACGCTTGACGCCACAAGGACGAGTCCCAGAACCAGCCCGGAACCCTGCAGGATTTTGTTGGTTTTCATGCCTCGAATCATATCCGCCACCCTCCCCCGCGCAAGTCTTTTTTCAGGGGAACGGTCCAGCCTGACGGCCCGTTCCCAGACACCTAGGCCATCTGCTTGCTGCGATAGGACTCCACTTCCCAGTTTTCGATGAACTCCCGGGCCGCCCCATCCAGATATCGCTGGCCGCCAAAGGCTTCCGCCAGTTGTAGAACCAAAGCCCCGTCCCGGGCCAGCTCAAGGGCCAACTGCGCCTGCTTGATCGAGGCACCCAGTCCGAAAACCGCCGCCGGCGTCGCCAGAACGCGCGGACTGTAACCGTGCCGGGCCCGAAAGACGTCAAGGCCCTCCCGCGTCAGGGGTCCGTTATAGGAATAACTCTTGCTGTAGACAATATGATCAGGCGATAACGGGCCCTCCGCCACCTTGAACGGCGCACTGTGGACCACCCCGGCGGCCTCAGTCCCCAGCCAGCTTCGCAACTGGACTTCGATCGCCTCAATGGCGCCGGCGGAGCCCGGCTGACCCAGCGTCAACTCCATCGCCACCCCGGCGGCGGCATACTGCCCGCGCAAAGCCTTCATGACGCGACCGTACGTCTCACGGACCTCCTGGGCCGTCTGACCGCTCACAAACACGCCGTGATTCTCAAGCAGCAGAAGCCCCGGTTCGCGCCCCTCCCGAATCCGGTAGTCCTGGATACGACGATGAACATCCATGCAAAGCGTATACCCCGGATCCACATAAGGAACCCAGAGCGCGTCAGGGAAAAGGCGACGGCAAGCCGCCTCCGCCTCACGGGAACAGGTCAGACCGTTGACCAGCATCGGGTGCGTATGAACCACATACGTCCCGCCCAGCACATCATGCAGAGGGGCCTCAACAGAGGGCCGCCCGGCGCCCCCGCTCTTGACGGCGGCCGCCATCACCTCTTTGACCAGGGACTCGCGCGCGGCTTTATCCTGCGGGACCGCAAGCTGGAATAAGCGACCCAACCGACTGCGATCCATCTCCACAAAGGTCTCTGCCCGCAGCCCCGCCAGGGTTGTCCCTGAGGGCTTGACCCAAAGCGTATCGGCATTTTTACAGGACGTGTTCCCCCCCCCGCCCTGCACATACTCCGCCGTTCCGAATTCGTGCGACAACTCTGTGATGGTTTCAAGCAATCCGGCCATAGCTTCATCTCCCTGCGTTTTTACACTAAAATTGCATTCTCTTTGCGTCTTCTTGACACATGCCCCGACCCTTCGATGTATGATTGCAACTGAAGAAAGGAGTTGAACATGAGTGGCTGTCAGAACTTCTGTGCTTTCATGGCCGCGGAACGTGAAGGACTGCAGGCCGCCATCGCTGACTACAGGTGCATCCTCAGTCGGCAGGTCGGCATGGAAATAGGCAAAGAAACGGCCAAGCAGGATTTTCTAGATCATCTGCTTGGCACGTTTTCCCTGCAATTCCGCAGACAATACTGCAAGTCCTGCCCGGCAGGAACCCGCTGTACGATCCGTTGTCGCCCTGAGTGATCAGGCCTCCTCTGAGGCCTTTTCACACTTACCGGGCCTTACGTCTGAGAGACTTTTTCGGGGCCGCCTTGTCGGCGTCACGCAGCAAAGTCCAGGCCGGAACACCCATGAGGCAGGAGAGCTCTAAAAGGTGATCCACCGAGGGAAACCGGTTGCCATGCTCCCACTCGCAGACGATGGAGACCGACAGATCCAGTTCGTCCGCGATATTCTTAAGGGTCATCCTCTTTTCCTGCCGCCACCGCTTCACCCGGCCGGCGAACGCCCTGACCAGCGGATTCTTGACTGCCGCCAGACGCTCCTCTTGCGACAACTTCCTCATCTTCTTCTGTTTCGATGTCTTCTTCATATTCACCCCCTGTGACTGTTTTCCGGAAATGTATCACATCGTGATCACGTTGTCAGCAGCCACTTATTGCGAATTTTCAGGGGAAGGCGGCGACGCCTCCTCATCCAGAAACCGGTACAATGTGGCACGCGACACCCCCAGCAGACGGGCGGCCTCAACCTTGCTGCCCCGCGCCTTTTCAAACGCCTCACGGACAGAGTCACGGGTCAACCTGAGCCGCCCCTTAAGGCCCGTCGACAGCGTGGCCGCGGGCCCGGGAACCGGCTGGGTCACGGCGCGCAGGGCCACCGGCGGAAGGTGTTCGAGGCCGATCACCGGTCCCTTGCACTTGATGAGCGCAAACTGGATCCAGTTTTGCAGTTCACGCACGTTGCCCGGCCAGTTGTACGACAGCATGAAATCGAGCGCCGCGGCGGAAAACTCCAGCTCCTTGCGATTCGCCTCCTCGGCATACCGTTTGAGAAAATGGCTGGCCACGAGCGGAATGTCGTTGCGCCTGTCACGCAACGGCGGCACCGTCAGCGGCACCACGCTCAGCCGGTAGTAAAGATCCTCGCGGAACTTTCCGGCGGCCATCTCCCGGGCCAGATCCTTGTTGGTCGCGCTGATCACGCGGACGTTCACCTTGACGGTGGTCTCTCCCCCCACCCGCACAAAGCTGCCCTCCTGCAGCACGCGCAAAAGCTTGACCTGCATCGCCGGCGAAATATCCCCGATCTCATCGAGAAAAATGGTGCCGCCATCGGCCAGTTCGAAACGCCCCTTCTTATCGCGGATGGCCCCCGTGAAGGCCCCCTTCACATGCCCGAACAACTCGCTTTCGAGCAATCCCTCGGGCAGGGCTCCGCAGTTCACCGGGACGAATAACTGCCTGGCCCGCGGCCCCTCGTTGTGAAGCGCGGCGGCGATCAACTCCTTGCCCGTCCCACTCTCCCCTTGAATCAGCACCGGCACCGCAGACTCGGCCAGCTCGGGAATCAGGTCGTAAAGAGCCAGCATCTTCGGATCGCGCCCGACAATCCCGGCAAACTGTTCGATCTCGCCCAAACGCCGGGCCAGATGCGTCTCTCGTGTCAGGTCGCGGAAGCACGCCAGCACCCCGGCACGGCGGCCGTGCTGGTCCAGCATGTAGCTGAGGACCATGGCAATGCGCCGTCGCTCACCGCTGGCGGTCGAGATCTCGATCTCCTTGGCAAAGTTATCTTCCGGCGGCGGACTGCCGTCGCAAAACGAACACTTGCCGCTGCACAGGCCCCCGGCAATGACTTCATGGCAGTCGTGGTTGAGCACTTCCGCACGCTTATAGCCCGTGATCCGCTCCGCGGCGGCATTGAAGTAAAGGATGCGCCGCTGCAGATCATGCGCAATCACGCCTTCGGAAACATGATCCAGGATCAGGTCGGCATTGGCCTTGGCATGAAAAAGAGCCGGGAGAAACCCTTCGTCAAAAAGACTGTCCACCCGCCGGCGGATATCGTCCCGCACGGCACGGAAGGCGTCGCGCTGCGCAGCCTCCCCGCCCTTTACCAGTAGCGGGTCGGTAATGTTCCAGTGGACCTGCGGAGGGTTTCCCACCAGGTTCTGGCAATGCGCCGCCGCCTCGGACCCCAGGGTCACCACCACATCGCCGTCGCGATCTGTTTGCGTATACAAGGTGAAGGAAGAGCGGTCGGACAGGTCGATGCCGCATTCGGCCATGACGGCGACCGCCAGGGGATGAATCGCACTGGGAATAGTCCCCGCGTGTAACACAACCAGATTGGCAAGTTTCTTCTCCCGCGCAAAACCCGCCGCCATCTGGCCCCGGCAGGAGTCCCCGTCGCTCACAAAAATCAATTTTTTCGGACTTTGAACCATGATCGCTTATTGATCCTCTCCGCTACGGGCCCATCTTAGCACAGCGCCCGATTCCATCATTCCAGTATCTTCAGGGCTTCAGGAACCCCTGTTTGACAGCCTCCCGTATCAAGGACTCCGCATAATTCCACAACGCACGGGACCCGTCTTCCACATGTTGATTACGCTCCCGGACCTGTTCGCTGCCGATGCCGTGCTTCGCCCAGATCTGCCCCCCGGTGAAATAGTTATGCAGCAGCGGCTGAACGCGATCCAGCGCCGCCGCGAAGCGGGCTTCCGGTGTTTCCCGCTCCTCAAACTCCTCCCATAGCCTCCGGATCACCGCTCCCTGATCCCCCGGCAGCAACGCGAAAATCCGGTCCGCCGCAGCCTGCTCACGGGCGGCCTTGTCAAGATGGCCCGCCACATCATAACAATAAGTGTCACCGGCATCGATTTCCACCAAATCGTGAACCAGAACCAGCTTGATAACCTGTTCCAGATCAAGGTTGGGCTCGTTGGCGTATTCCTTCAGCAGAACCGCCATCACCGCCAGATGCCACGAGTGTTCTGCATCATTTTCATAGCGCGAGCCGTCCATCAGCAGGGTCCGTCGGAAAACACATTTGAGCTTGTCGATTTCCCGAATAAAATCCATCTGGCGGGTCAGCCGCCCATCCGCCGGTGCGCCATCCAGCCCGGCCGGAACGGGTTTCCCGGGGGAGGCGGTTACCCCGCGGCTGGTCTCCACCCAGGCGACAAGCCGTTCCGCCACGGCGGCCTTGCTCATCAGCGGCCACTCCTGCGCCAGCCCGTCCTTCGTCACCAGAACCACCTGATTGGTCTCCACATCAAATCCGGCGTCGGAACGACTCACATCATTCGCCACAATGGCGTCCAGACCCTTCCGGTCCAATTTCCGCCGCGCCTCACTGAGCAGGTTATGGGTTTCCGCCGCAAAGCCCACAAAAGTCCGGGATCCTTTCCGGGGGGCAATCGTCAGCAGGATATCCGCCGTCGGTTCAAGCCGCAGTTCGGCCAGACGGTCCGCTTTCTTGAGTTTCCGATCGGAGAGGTCGGCGGGACGCC
Organism: PVC group bacterium; assembly: GCA_945870225.1. Lineage (GTDB taxonomy): Bacteria > Verrucomicrobiota > Kiritimatiellia > CAIKKV01 > CAITUY01 > CAMBRF01. Next base: position 24,725 of record CAMBRF010000025.1, read on the forward strand.
AGTCGGCCACCGCCGCCGACATCAGCAGGGCGTCGCACCAGTCCAGGTTTGATTCCACCGCGGCCAGCATCTCCGCCGCCGTGACAACGGGAACCAGCCTGACTCCGTGCGGCGGCTGCCGTGCCGCGACCGGCCCGGAAATAAGCACCACCTCGTGACCGCGATCCCGGGCCGCCCGCGCCACGGCATACCCCATTTTTCCCGAGGACCGGTTGCTGATGAAGCGTACCGGGTCGATGAACTCACGAGTCGGGCCAGCTGTGACAAGAACGCGCATGAGAACCGCCCAACGGAAGGTGCGCCTAGCGCGCGTCAAACTCCCGTATCTTTTCCTTAACGACCGCTTCGGCCTCGTTGTAGATCTCACGGATCATGGGATCCGAAAAGTGGTACACACGATCCGAGAAAGGAGTCGTCTTGATCCGGTCAAACAGGCGCTGCCGTGCGGCATCGAGGTCTTTCCCGTAAATGTGGTACGAGTCCGCCTGCCAGTTCAGGCGCGCCAGTTTCACCGTGCGCCCGGCCCGCCGACCGACCTCCGCGGCAATCACATCCCGGTTGAACAGGACAAAGCCGAACATGTTCATGAAGTTAGCGCCCCAGGCATCATTGCTGCGGAACCTGATATTGCAGTTCAGCCACCACACGCCCTGCTCATCCTCGTTGATCCGGTACCAGATGGACTGCAGGCACGGCGGGTCGTAGCAATCGAGATCCATGTTCGGCATCCAGGTGATCATCTGGGCCTGCCGGGTGAACGGCTGGCGCACCAGTTTCCCGATCACCGCCTCGATCTGGTTGATATTGAACAGGCCCGACTCCACTGACTCGTAGTCGCGGATTTCTTTCCAGGCACCGTAATGAGCGAGCCGGCCGTGGTAGGTGTATTCCCACCGCGTATCGGCGGGATCGTTCATGTTCTTCACCCAGTGATCCTTGGCACCCTGGAGTTCCATCACGTACTCACGCAAGTCCTCGATCCCACCCGGGAAAGCCTTATGGATCATGGGCTCCGCCAGAGGATTATGAACCGTGATGTTCATGGTGGAATCCAGGCTGAGCGGATCACCGGGCTTATCATACTGCGTCCGGAACCGGGCTCCGTTTTCATACAGCGCCACCAAAGCCTTTTCGTAGGCTTCAGCCAGTGATTCTCCCTCAACATGCAATACCGGTATGCTGTCCATGCGGCGGTCTCCTTACTTGCGAAAACTGGCCGAATTATGGCGGCTTGAACTGAAATGGAAAGCTATTTATGCGAACGGCTCAAACTCGCGAACTTGATCACCCAGGCCATTCCGGGAGTCAGTTCGGCGGCGGCCCGCACGGGTACCCGCACGACGCGCTTCCCTTTTTCCACAGGTTCCGTAGTGAGCGTGACATCAAAGGGTAGCAGGGACACCCGCCCGCACCCCTCCAGGAGGCTCTCCGGCACAGCCACTTCTTCCGGCATCCGCGCCTCGTCATGACCGGCCAGGATGATGGCGTAGCGCGCGCCATCCCGCCGGGCGGTAAACAGGCAATCCCCCTCTTCGTAGGGGGCCAGCGGGACGGTGTCGTAGACCGCCTCCCCGTACTGCATCAACCAGTCCCCCACACCGTGCAGGCCCGTGACCACACGGGGGTCAAACTCGCCCTGCGCGTCGGGCCCGACACCCAACAGGTAGTTCCCCCCCCGCGCCGTGGCGCGACACAGGTAGCGCACCAGCTCGCCGGCACTTTTCAATGTGTCGTTGGGAAAATAATTCCAGTGCCTTCCGATGGGCATGCAGGCCTCCCAGGGGTAGGACTGATGGCTGACGGGCATATTATGTTCGCCCTCTGGCGTGAGGTAATTCTCATTGTCACCCCCAACCGTGCGATCCACCACCAGAAGACCCGGCTGATAAACGCGCGCCATGGCGACCAGGCCATTCATGTCGATGTCCTGCGCATTGCAGGCGGGGTTGACCTGCCCGCCATCGAGCCAGAGAATGTCCATTTCCCCGTAACTCTTCATCAATTCCTCAACTTGCGCCCAGGTGAATTCCTTGAACTTCTTCCAGAGTTCCGGCTGCTGGAGCGGACTGTAATTGGCGTTCCGGCCGGTCATGTTCTGGCCTGAATCCGGCGGGAACAGGGGAGATTGCGGACGCCAATAGGTGGGCGTGTGCCAATCCGACTTGGAAAAATAGACGCCTACGCGGATGCCACGCCTGCGCAACGCGTCCCCCACAGCCTTGATCGTGTCCGCGCCGGGCAACCGGTGGAACGGGCAATGGATCGAGGTGGTCTTGTAGTCCGTTGTCGCCGTATCCCACAGGCAGAAACCGTCATGATGCTTAGCCATGATCAGGGCGTATTTGACACCGGCTCGCTTGAGCAGTTCCGCCCATTTCTCCGGGTCATATCGGGTCGGGTTAAACGTCTTTTGCAGGGATTCGTAGGAGGCCTTATATTTCAAGTCATCCGGCTCGGTTGCCTCAGGTCGCCCATTGATGTAATCCGCACGCTTATTCCAGTCCCAGCGTTCCGGGCAGAGCGGCCAGGAATCAATTCCCCACTGGGTACAGGCCTGCCAGTCAAGCAGCACCCCGAATTTTAGCCCCTGCCACCGGGCCAGGTTCTTGAGCACAAGAGAATTGCCGGACGGCGTGTAGGCCTGACTGGGAGCGTAGGCGCCGAATTCGGCGGCGGCCGCGCAGGCCGGACCACTCGATACAGAAGATCCCAGCACCAGCATGTTTGATTTTTCGTCCGATTTCATGACGCCCAAAAACCCTTGCCAGGTTTTTATCCTTTCTGATCCATCAACTTCGTGAACTTGACGAAACGCCCGAATGCCTTGTCCTTCTGCTGCCGATCATATGTTAAAAACGCTGCCAATAATGGCGGCCAACAACGTTCTTGCCCTGGCAGCGAGCTGCGCAGCCGGTCGCTATTCCGGCGAGAGCGAGGGCAATTCCGACCTGGATCATCTTCTTCATTTCATTGAGATCGAACGGCGGCGCTGACGGTTTCGGCGCGTTAGCGACGAATACCGTCGGGCGTCTTGCTCGGCTGTATCTTTCTCTTTCCCTGTTCCGCCGAGAACCTCTCGGGTTTGACCAGGGTCTTTGCCTTATCGAGTGCCATCCCCAGGTCTTTCAGGAGGAGCGACTCTGTGTACGGTTCCGAGTCGGCGATCTCGATATACTCAGGACGTTGAGGAGCGAGCCACAACGGACCGGGGTTGGTGACGAACTGGCCGTAACAGTAGGTTTGGTTTCCAATGATCAACTTGATGCCGCCGAGAACTGGACGCAATGCGTCGAAACGTCCCTCAAGGAAAAGGAGCGCGCGTCCCAGCGGAACGACAGTTGGCGTGTTGGTGGTGAGGCAGTCAGTCTCAAAACGCCGGGTATAGAGGCGGTCGATCACCACTGTTATGTCCTGTCCGTTTGTGATTGCCCCCTTCAGGGCTTGAAGGACCCGGTAACGGGTTTCAAGGCACGTATACTGGTAGCCCCATTGATTTGTCCGCGTGGTCTCTTTGCCGAAGTCAAGTTCCTGGACGAGAACGATCGCCTCGGACTGGACGGCAAGAGAGTCCATCTTGAAGTATGGAATGAGTGCGGCGAATGCCCTTGTACAGCCAAGCACCAGCATCAGAATAAGAGGAGAGACACCCAGTTTCATTTTCGTTCCCCACGCCGAACGCGCCTCGTGAACCTCGGCGCGATTTAGTGCCGTAGTGTTCCACGAGGATGTTGGCGCTTTCAGTCGTTTTGGTAAACGTAGACCCGGCTTCTGCTCTTGTCTACCCAGAATCTTAATCCGTAACTTTCCATTTCCCCTCGATAGTAGCCATTCACAATACTTAATGGCGTCCACCAAGAGATTGGAGCAACCGACGGTGCCGGTCTTGTTCCATCCTTTGGAGCTATTGCAATTGGCATGCTGGAATATGGCAATGATCTCTTGAACACGGCATTATTGCTGCTTACCGCAGAGTCAACCCACGAATCCACATCTGCTGCATCACAGTCAAAACGCAGGTATAACTCGAGATCCTGAGTGCCACCCGCATAGAAAATGTACAGTGCGTTTGTGGCAGAGGCAGGCAGAGGTGCAGGAGCAATCCGATTTAGCTGTTGTAGTGGTGCCGGTTTGTCTGCCCTATCCATGGCGCTACAGCCAGACAACAGGATTACAGCAAGAGATATGATCGATCGTTTCATCATCATTATTCGCCAACGTCAGCCTTGATGCGACGAAGAACCCGCGCTTGGCGCGGGTTTCGAGGTCGCATCCGAGGCTTGGTTCGGTTTATTCTTTGAGTAAATGGACCAACCTGAGAGCAGTGCGAACACAATGACAGCATAGTCTATGATCGACAGGGCG
>CAMBRF010000026.1 GCA_945870225.1 PVC group bacterium
TTCCAGCTCGGCGGCAGGGAATGGGAGGAGTTCGCGCCTACACTGTACGACTCGATTCTGAAACTCCAGTCGGCTAACGGCTCCTGGCCCATCGGGGGCAATGAAAATAACCCGCAATACTGCACCAGTATGGCGATCCTGGCCCTGAGTGTTTCCTACCGCCAACTGCCGATCTACCAGCGGTGAGGCACCCGTCAGCGGCGCGCATCATGCGCGCCCTCCCATGAAAAACTCCTTCAGGCCTCCTGTGGGAGGGACGGCGTGTCGCCGTCCGCGAATCATAACACCAGGGTGTTGAAGGATTCCGGCTGCAGGTGCAATGTCAGCAATTTGCTTCCATCCTCCAGCACCACCCGGCGGCTTTCGGGAAAGGGATTCTGCAGGACCAACACCCGCGATTCATCCGGGTTCATGAACGCCACGGCATTGGCCGACCACTCCCCGGTCAATCCCAGCCGGACGGCATTCTTGTCAATGAACTGCGAAAAATGCTTCATCACATAGAATTCGGGATTGAAAACAAACGTCTTCTGCACGGGATCAACGGTGATCATGGAATTCTGCCGCCATCCCCACGTACTGCCCCCGCCGGGCTGCAGGACCATATTCCCGTAAACATAGGCGTTCACCCCGCTCGTGATGTAGTGCTGGAGCAGTCCAAATACATGGCGCGCATAGGCCCAGGCGTTCTGCCCGTCGCCGCTCTCGCTCTCCGTCTGCATCATCCGGGTGTCGGGCCAGCTCATATGCGTCCGCTGGACCGCCCCCTTGCCTGCCCACTGGTAGCCGACCCCGGCTATGAACTCGCGCGCCATCGGATCGCTCAAGGCCGTAAGGGTGTAGCCGTTGTAATCATCCGTGTTCAACGTCCCCAGCCAGATCTCCGCCGGCACCCGGTGCTTGGCGAACATCGGGCCGAGATAATTCCGGATAAAATCGCGCATCTCGGCGCCGGTCCATAAACAGCTCGTGGACTTCCGGTCGGCCACCGGCTCATTCTGGACGTGTATCTGGTGCACCCGGATTCCCGCCCCCCGGTAAGCTTGCACAAACCGTGCGAAATAGAGGGCATAGGCCTGGAGGATTTCGGGTTTCCAGATCAGCTTGCCGGAGTTGTAGGCACGGGGGTGCTTCATCCAGACCGGCGGGCTCCAGGGCGACGCGAACAGCTTCATCTTGGGCTGATACCGGAGCGCCATCCGGATATAGGGAATCAGGAACTGCCGGTCCCGTTCGATCGTGAACCGGCTCATGGTCAGATCGCCATCCGCTTCGTTGCAGCTATACCACTCCAGTGCGTAATCGGAGGCACCGATTGGAACCCGGCACAGATTGAAACGGCACCCGTCCTCGGGATCAAACAACGCCTGGATCACCCTCTCCCGGTCAACTCCCCGCAAGGTCGACAAGCTCACCCATCCAAGTTCGTTGAAGCCGCCGCCGAACCCTTCCCAGAGCTGGTCCTGCGTGCCATCAAACCGCAGCCCGGGCTGGCTCCGGCGGGTGCTGCCGGTGTCGCCCTGAACAACCCACTGCCGCTCAGGCGTGGTTGCAATCCATAACCCGCGCTTCCGATCCATAACGTTCAATCTTCTATCTTGAGTTTGATTTCGTCCGAGTTCGCCTTTAACTCCGGCGCGTACATGGCCTGCGCTTTGGTCGGCAAGGCGCTGAACCGGCCAGGAATCTCCGCCCGTAGGCGGTAGGACACACTGTGGGTGCCCCGCGCCAGGGAACGGACAAAGAAACAGACCCGCTCATCACGGAACTCGACGTAGGCACCCATGTCGTTCCCGTTGTAGCCGCTCCGCACCTCAACAGGCTCGAAGCCAGCCGCCTTCATATCCTCGAAAACAACATATTCGTAATCGTTTTTGCTGGCGATTTCGAGCTCCACCTCGATTAGGTCGCCGCTCTTGAGAGTCTCCAGGTTGGCCAGCAGGGTCCGCTCGTATTTCTCGACCTTCTGATCCACGGCCTGACCCCGCGCCCCGGCAACCTTGGTGGTCTTGTCGACCGCCGTGAGCTTGTAGAACCGCCGCTCAACCTTGACCTCCAACCCCGCCTTGGTGATGAAGTCCTCGAGGGTGAAGTTGCTCAGGTAGGCATTGAAATAAAGCGGCCCCGTGCCCTTGCGGCGGAGTTCGACCGTGTGCTTGCCGGACTCCAGCGCGTCACCGGTCAGCACCAGTTTGTTGTCGAATGCAAACAGGTTTTCCGCCGTGACCCGGACTTCCTTCATCTTTTTGCCGTCGACCAGGATCTCCACGGTCATGTCCGGCTTATCCTCCCCGCTGGCCCGCAGATAGTCCGCCATGGCCTCGATGCAGAGGGCCGTGTCACGGGTGGAGTTCCAGTAGGTGGCATGCTTGCGGTTATTAAGCAGGTACTTGACCAGTTCCGCCGCCTGATCACTCTTGGGCGCCACCGCCGCGAGCAGCTTGAGGTAATAGGCGTGCGCCTCGTTCTCGCTGCCATACCAGTACCACCAGTACCCCTGGTTGCCGAGATTGAGATAGGCGGTCTGGTTCTCGCGGTCCCGGACGAGATACTGCTCGATGTTGCGCATAAGCATATCGCGTTTCTCCACCTCGCCCCGCTTGTGCAGCGCCAGCCCGAACATGGCTTTGGCATAGACCGACAGTTTTGTCCGATCCCGATACAGGAAATCCCGCATCTCCACGTTATCCTTGCCGGCATCCACCAGCACCATGTCCACCAGCGCATCGAGGTCGTCGGCGTACTCCTTCCACGGCTCGATCTTTTTCGCGGCATGCTTAAGCTGGCGGAGTTCCTCCGCCCGATAGCGGACCAGCCACTCCACGCCCCGCTCCAGGACGCCGGGCACGATGGCCACGCCGTTGGCGTCGGCAATCTGCAACCCATGCACAACCGTCGCCGTGGTGTGGGCCCAGGAGTGCTCGCCCCACCCCGAGAACCAGCCCCAGCCGCCATCGCTCAACTGCATCGCCGTCAACGCCTTGAGCCCCTGCTTGACCATGTCGGCCACAACGGCTTCGTCGAACACCGGGTTGCGCGTCTCACCCGGATTGGGTGGGTTGTTGCGCTTCCACTGTGCCGCCCGTTCACGGTCATCGCCAATTTCCTGCGCGTTGAGGTTGGTCTGCTTGTCACGGATCGCCTTGAGGTTCAGCCCCATATCCTTGAGGGATTTCTGGACAATGACCGTTGGCAGGAACCGATTGAGGGTCTGTTCCGTGCAGCCGTAGGGATAGTCCACCAGGTAAGGCAACGCATCCACCATCGCCCCGGCCAAAGTTGGCGAATAGCGGATCTCCAGGCGCGTCTCGTTGATGCGCCGCTCAGCCGGAACCGTCATGACGAACGAGGCCGTATTCGTCTCCCGGCGGATCACGCCGCAGAAGGAATCCGTTTTCAGCATGCCGTGCACATAGACCGGGAACTTCATCTCCATGGCGTCGGACTCCTCATCCGTCAGCGCCTTCATGCGAACAACCGTCTGGCCTTCCTTGAGAACCTTCACGCGCCAGTCCACCCGCTGCTCGCCGCCCGCCTTGATCGTCACCGTCTGCGTTGTCTTGCCCATCGGCTCCAGGCAACCGCCATCCAGTTCCAGAACGGCCCGGACCGATTTATCGGTCTTGAGGTAGTTGTGAATGTTGGCCGACAACACCACTTCGTCCTTCTCCACGAAGAACCGCGGCGCCTGCAATCGGAGCAGCAGGTTCTTGACGGTCACGACTTCCGTCGACCCCTCGCCCACCTTGGTCCCCGGTCCCATGGCCCAGCTCCGCACCTTCCAGCCGGTCAGGTTCTCCGGCATCTTGAAGCTCACCTCGGCCAGGCCGTTTGAATCGGTATCCAGCGTGGCCTGCCAGAACGCCGTGTCAGCGAAATCCTTCCGTACCGTCGGCTGGACGACTTCCTGCCCAACACTCGCATCACCGGGAGCATCAGCACTTAGAGAATTTATTAACACCGTCGAAGATTCCTGGACCGCGAAAGCCACTCCCTCAGCCATACGTGCCGACGCCGGCATGGCGAGACCCTTTAAAATAAGAGGTCCGTTTCTGCCATCATACTTATCCTTTGCCCAATCTCCAACCGCGCCCTTCCTGCCGCCGGAACTCCTCCCCGGTTGTGTATCTGGTCTATAGTCCCACCCATCCGTGACCGTCTCTCCGAAGATTCCGAGATTATCCATCGCCAGCATATTGGGCGGCGTCAGGTTCGGGGAATAGCGATCGAGACTCGACTCGGTCGTCGGTGTATGATGGCGGCGCCATTTCCAGAAGAAGGCCTTGATCTCCTGGATATTGGATCCGCCGGAGATGTATTCCACCGACTTGTCGTAAACGCTCAACGCGGTTGATCCAATGAAGGGCTTACCAAAGAAATCGGTCAGCTTGATCTTGATGCGCGCCAGTTCACCCGGCTTGTAGCTCGACGCCGATGGCAGCACCTCCACGTTCAGCACCCGCTTCTCCGGGGGCACAATAATTTCCCGCATCTGGCTGTATAGCTTGCCGTTGTACACGGTCACCGCCTCCACAAAGAAATTGGGCATATCCTTCTTGGAAACTTCGATTTCCTCGACCGTGCTCTTGCCCTTCAGATGCAGCACCTTGGGCGGCAGGTACAACCCGTTGGCCGGGCGCAGGAACAGCAGGACCGTTCCACCCGGATGATCGGTGTTGATCATCAACCGCACTTTTTCGCCCGGCGCATACTCACGTTTGTCCGGAACCAGCTCGATTTCGTTGAACCGATAGGCTTTGCCGTCAAACCCCTCGCCCCGCACCACGAACAGGTAGGCGCCCTCGATCGTGTGACGCCGGCTGTCGGTGACCGTATAAGCTAGCCGATACTGCCCGGCCTTGGATGCCTTCATTTGCAGAAGCGCCGAGCCCTCATCGTCCGTATCCAGATTCCATTCCTGGACCTTCTTCTCGACCGGCTGATCATCCTTATAGCTGATGCGATAGAGCACGAGTTCACCCCGGCCCTTGACCGGCTTGCTGTCGAGGGTCCGGGCCGAGAATTGCGCCCGCACCACATCGCCCGGCCGGTAATAACCGCGATCCACCCAGGCGTAAACCTTGAACGGCTTGCGCGCCACCAGCACGGTGCCCTCGCCCACTATCGTCCGGCGCGACGAGTCGGTGACCTCCGCCGTGATCGTATACTTGTGATCGGTATCACCGTGCAGTTCGGCCGCCAGCCGGGTATCAAGGGTCACCTTCAGCGTGCCGTCTTCGCCGATCGGGACTTCGTTCTCGGACACAATTTCCGGGGGCGTGATCGAAACCGGCCACCACCACCAGCGCGGGCACCGGCAACCCCATTCACTCCAGCGCGGATACCAGGTATAGTCGTAGGCGAACCACCAATAGCCGGACCCGTAGAACCAGTCCCAGGGCATCGCGGGATACCAGTTCGCACTGTAATCCGACCGCATCACCTTGAACTTCACCTTGGCGTTTTTCACCGGAGAACCGAAATAGTATTTCGCCTTGATGGTCGCCGTGATCGATTCGCCCAACATGACCGGTTCCGTCGGGGCTTCGACGTTCACCTCGAATTCCGGCTTCTTGTATTCCTCCACGCGGAAAGTGACACTACCCCCAGCACTGGGAAGATAGACTTGGTATTGACCCAGCGGCGCATCCTTGGGCAGAGAGAATTCCCCGTCCAGCCCGGCATAGGCATCGGTCGTGTAGGTTTTTTCGAAGATCTTCTCGCCCTGCGGGTTATGGATGATCACGGAAAAACCCTGGTGTGCGAACGACGAGGATTCCTCCTGATCGTACTTGGCTTCCCGGATCCAGAACTTGAACTTCACCGCCTGATCAGGGCGGTACACCGGCCGGTCGGTGATTCCGAACACCTTGCGCTGGTTGTAATCTTGATCGTAGTACGAGCCATACCAAACATGCGAGAAACCCATAAACGCCAACCGCCCTTCCTTGGACGTGGCGGTAATGAGCCACTGGTAATCTGTCCGAAAATCCTTCTGGGCCGGCAACACCTGCCCCTCGGCATCGGAGTATTCGGCAAAGGCGGTGGTCAGGACGTTGTAATGCCGCCCAATCGCCTTCTCCCAGGTCACACCTTCCTGCCGGTACCCGAAGAACTCCACGTTCATCTTCGGCAGCGGGTTGCCGCTGACCGCATCCGCCACGTAAAAATAGGCCCCTTTATCCAAGTTCTTCCGGGCGATGACGGTATCGTTGACCCAGATGATGATCTTGCTCACGTTCCCGTCGGCCAGCGTCGCGGTGAGCAGATAGGCACCCGCCTTCTTCAACGGAGTCTGAACGGTAATCAGCCTGTCAAAATAATGGGGCTTGGGTTCCAGTTTCAATTCCCAGCGCGCCACTTCCGCGCCGACATACTGGCGCTGATTGTTTTCCACCAGCATGTAGCCCACATTGCCGAGATTCATGCGGTTCCAGTCCAACTCCCGCGGGTTGGACTTGAGGTAGTCCTTGAGGTCGCCCAGCAGTTGGCCGACCTTGATCTCGCGGGCGTCAAAGGTCACGGACTGACCGTTCCGGAACCGGTAATCGACGGTCGCGCCAGCTCCCGCCGGCTGGGTCATGATCGGCTCAAACCGGCCCCAGTTCTTGACAATCTGGTCAAGCTTCTTGGTCTTCCACTGATGTGATCCCTCGCCGTTGTTTTTGATATTCAACCGCCAGCAGTCTGCCGCCTGCTCATAATGCCGCCGATTGGCATGGATTTCCGCCAGATGCTGCAACGCCGTCTCGGAATATCCCCCCCTTGTGGATCCGAGGTCACGAAGCATTTTGATAAAGTCATACTCCGCCGGGAGACGGAAGCGTTTGATCCCGGTGGCAAGGCGGGCGATGGTTTCGTCGTCGGACAAAGTGTGCAGGGCATAGGTACCGCTTTCGGCCTTCTCCTCATCCTGAGCTGGCGCCCGCCATCCATAGTCGGCCATCGTCTGAACACCGAACTGCTGATTCAGGAACGTGGCAAACTGATAACGGACCGAATCCGCGCGGGACGAGTCCCGTTCCACCGACTGCATGAGACACCAGCGCCACCGCTCGCCGTCGGTCTTCGCCTCCGCAAATGACCGAGGGATGGCATGAAAGACCGGATTGCCCTTCTCATCGACCGGGGCCCCGCGGACTTCTCCGCCGCGATGATGCCACCAGTACCCCTCCTCGTAATCCGGCAGAACGGTCACATCGCTCAAATACTGCAACCGCCACGCTTCATCATAGCCCCGATTCCCCATCCAAAACCCGGCAAACTGCTGGTAAAACTGCCCCATCTCACCCCTATCAGGTAGGGCGGCCAGTCCCTTGGCCGCCGCAGAATCAGGCCGGGCTTTTACGGAGTTCTCGTAATCCCGTTCAATTTTCTCCATGGCCTTGATCATCAACTGCAGGGCGCGGACACGGCTCCGTTCATAGGCATTCGCCACCTTGCCCTGCCCCCGATGAGGGCCCCGTTCAAATTTACCCGCCACAATGGTGCCCGAATGATCCGTATTAAGGTAGCAGCCGGCAACAGCCTGCAGGGCGCGCCAGTTCTCCGCATGGATCTGGGCCACTTTTTCGAGGAAGGCGTCAGCCTCCTTGATACGGTTCAGGTTCTGTAGGCAGGCCATCGCATTTTGAAGATCGGACCCGACCAGGCGCAAATTGTCCAGGGGATCGACGGCCAGTTTCTGATAGGCGTCCAGAGCTTCGGCGTAGTTACCCGCCTGCATGCGTTTCTGGGCCTCTTTTCGGAGGGCATCCTGGGACTTATCCTCAGGCGACAGACCGGCGGAGAGGCGGGTTGGCGGGAGGAATAGGGAGATGAGACACAACATCAGGCTAAAGGTTTTCATAAAGGGTGGCTCCTTTCACACGTAGACTACTCATAATACCCATATGAGTCTATGACTCAAACAACTCCTGTTTTGTTCCCGGTGTAATGAAATTTTATAAGCCGGGACTCCAACTCACGGCTGGACAGGGCCAGCGTTCAGTGCCAGCATTCATGAGAGTTTTTGATTCTCTCATAGTTGGCATACCGGCAGGAGAATGCCTGAAAAATCGGCGCTGCGGAGCCACCCCAACTAGCTCCGCCGGGCCAGGGCTATGTTGGAAGATGAAAGAGCCCTGAGCCCGGTAACAGCCCACGGAAAGAGGTGTTTCGATGAGTGGATTTTCAGAGCTTGTTGCCACGCGGTTCAGTTGCCGGGCGTACCGGACCGACCCGGTTCCCCGTGCGGCCCTGGAACAGATTCTCGAGGCGGCCCGACGGGCGCCTTCCGCCTGCAATCGCCAGCCGTGGCGGTTCGCCGTGGTCACGGAGCCCGCGCTTCGATCCCGATTGCTGGACGAAGGGCTCCTGCCGGGACTGGGCATGACCTGGGCGGCGGAGGCGCCGGTCATTCTTGTGATGGGCATGAAGAAGTCAATGATCACACACCGGATCGCCCCGCTCCTCTCACAGGTTGAGTATCCTCTTCTGGACCTGGGCATCGCGGGCGAGCACGCCATCCTGCAGGCGACGGAACTGGGGCTGGGAACCTGCTGGATCGGATGGATCCGCCCGAAAGTGGTGCGCCGGATACTCGGATGGCCGGCGGACATCCTGCCGCAGTCCCTGATCACCGTGGGCTGGCCGACATCACGCCCGGAAGAGGGATCCCCGCGCTTGCCGCTTGCGGACATCGTGACATGGAGATGAAATTATTTCATCCAGTAAGGAAGAATCCATACACGAGAGCGATTAGACGCCCTCATGCCAATTAATGATTGTTTTTCGGTCCGGCATCTGGGTTACTGTCAGTCAGGGTCTGATAAGAAGTCAGTCACAACAAGAAGGAGGATTCCCGATGCGTAAAGTAGTCGCGACAACACTGAGTCTGATGGCGTGTTCTCTGCTGGTTGGCGGTTGCGCCAGCACCTATCCGATGGGTTCGATGTACACCAACCTCAAGATGCCGGTAGCAACCACCTCCAACGTTGAGGGCAAGGTGATGAAGACCGGTACAGCAGAATGCCGGAGCTACTGCGGCATGGTGGCGATCGGCGATGTCAGCCTTGAGACAGCCAAAAAGAACGGCGGCATCACGAAAGTCGTTCATGTCGACTGGGAAGTCGAAAGCATTCTCGGCATCATCGCCAAATACAAACTCACCGTGTACGGCGAATAAGCACGGGCCCGTCCTCGTGCAGAACCGTTCCCCACAGACCCGGGGAACGGTTCTTTTTTGAAGCATGTGATGAATCCGCAGCAACAAAACAAGGGCATCTCTTCATGAGTACGAAACCCCTCACCCCCGCCGCAACAGGACCAGCCTTCAGTCCCGGCGAAGTCTGGCATGACGTGAACGGCCGGCCGATCAATGCGCATGCGGGTGGCATCCTCTTCGAAAGCGGCCGCTACTACTGGCATGGGCAGCATATGACCGCCCTGCCGACCGGTGCCAAGTACCCGCCGTCGGCGGGAAACCTCACCGAGGTGGGAGTGAGCTGCTACTCGTCCGCCGACCTGTTCAACTGGCGGGACGAAGGGATCGCGCTCGCCGTCAGCGAGGACCCGGCGCACGACCTTTACAAGGGGTTGCGTCTCGAGCGGCCCAAAGTGCTGCGCTGCCCCGCCACCGGGCGGTATGTCATGTGGTTTCATTACGTGCGCAGCGGCAAGACCCATGCCGAATCCTATGAAGCCGCCGTATGCGTGGCCGACCGCATCACCGGGCCGTTCCGGCTGGTGAAAGTCTTCCGCGCGGATGGCAACCAGATGGTGCGCGACTGCACCCTGTATCAGGATGACGACGGCAAGGCTTATTTCTTCTACGCCTCCGAGGAAAACATGACCATGCACGTCACGCAGCTCTCGGACGATTATCTCGACGCCGGGGTGCGCTGGGAACGGATTCTCATCGGCGAACAACGCGAGGCGCCCGCCCTGTTCAAGCACCAGGGTCGCCATTACCTGATCACGTCCGGTTGCACCGGATGGAGCCACAACAGCGCCGCCTACGCCGTGGCGGATCACCCGCTCGGCCCCTGGAAAACCATCGGCAATCCCTGCGTCGGGCCCGATGCCCGCACCACCTACGAGAGCCAGAGCACGTTTGTCCTGCCGGTACAGGGTCGCCCGAACGCGTTCATCTTCATGGCGGACCGGTGGAACTACGCCAACATGGCCGACAGCCGCCATCTCTGGCTGCCCATCACCCTCAAGTCCGACGCCACCATCGAGATTCCGTGGAGAGCGCGTTGGGATTTGTCCGTCTTCAACTGAACCGTCGCCTCACGCCCGCGGGGCGGCGGCCAGTTGTCCGCAGGCCGCCCTGACCCCCTGCCCGCGCGAGGGTCGGATCCGCGCGAAAAGGCCGGCGGCCACCAACCAGTCGCGGAACTGGCGGACCTGTTTATCGGACGGCGCGACAAACCCGTCCGCGCCACCCGGATTATAGGCAATCAGATTAATCCGGACGGGAAGATCCCGAAGATATTCGATCATCAGGTCGGCATCCTCCTGTGAGTCGTTCACCCCGGCCAGCAGGACAACCTCCACAAACAAAACGCCTTTCTTGCCCAGGGGAAACGCGCGCAGGGCTTCCTTGAGACGGGCCAGCGGATAGCGGCGATTGAGGGGCATGAGCCGGGTGCGGATCGCATCGTCGGCCGCATGGAGGGATACCGCCAGGCGCAGGGTCGGCAGGTTGGCCGCTCCGAGTTTGCGAAGCCCCTCCACGTGGCCCGCCGTTGAAAGGGTGATATGGCTGCAGGCGATGTCAAGACCATGCTGGTCGGAGATGACCCGCACCGCCTGCAGGACGGCCTCGATATTATCCAGCGGCTCGCCCATTCCCATGAAGACAAGGTTGTCGACCGGCTGCTTGAGCATGAAGCGGGCCGCGTAGACCTGCCAGACGATTTCCTCCGCATGCAGGTCGCGCACAAACCCCATGCCCCCCGTGGCGCAGAAGACGCAGCCCATCCGGCAGCCCACCTGCGAGGACACACACAGGGTGGTGCGGCCGCGGGCCGGAATGACAACCGACTCAACGTGATGGCCGTCGGCCAGCCGGGTGGCAAACTTGATGACACCGTCCTCCTCCTGCTGTGCCGCGATCCGGCAGGCGGGCAGCCGCACATCCCGGACCAGCGCTTCGACCAGCGCGGGGACCTTGGCAAACTCAGGGAGGGCGGCAAACCGGGTGGAGCCGTTCTTAAAAACCTCACGGTAGAGCGGCACGGCATAGAAGCGGCTTTTGTCATACCGCCGCCTCATGTCGTCCACGCAGTCCGAAAATGTCAGGGCCAGAATGTTCACGGTCGGAGTTTCCCTGGCGTCTATTTGCCGGTCTCGACGCCGGTATGACCCGGCACGGGATAGTCGCCCCCGAATTCGTAGGCCCCCGCATCCGGGCTCACGCCACGAAAGGGGTCGGTCAGTTCGGGCTCATCCTGGCCGGCATCGATACACGGGGAATCGGCGGCTAGACTGAAGGGCCGGGCTGGCACGTTCGTGAACCCGGGAACCATCCCCACGTAATTTTTCTCCCAGATCACACCTTCGTCCGGCTGGCCGCCCGTCTTCGGCCAGACGGTTCCGGCAAACAGGTTGTTAAAGAACCGCAAACCCTTCGCCCCGCCCACCCCTTCCCGGTCGAGACAGACGCCGTTCAGGGAAAACGTGTTGTTAAAAAACAAGCAATACTGCACCGCCCCTTTCAACCGGAGAGCGCTCCCGGAATGGCCCCAGATGACGTTATGGTGCAACAGATAGTTCTCCGCCGGACCCTCCAGCAAAACCCCGTCCCCGCCACGCGCTTCTTGATCGTGGATCCAGTTGTAGGCCAGCACGGTACCTTTACCATTCCCGGTGATTTGAACCAATGGCCTGACGGAACCCGCCCCATTGGTGCGACCGAAGTCGTTGTATAGCAATCGGCCGTTATACAGGTTGCTGCACAGGACGGCACCCTCCGCACTGTCCAGTACGGTGGTATGGCGCACGGTTTGCGCCGTCCCGGCAACCACCAGTCCATACCCCCGGGGAACGTCCCGCACCAGCAGGCCTGAGGTGCGGTTATTCACCGAGTCCGGCAGGAACGTGACCCCGTTTCCCGCGCACCCCACCACCGAGCCCCCAAGGACTTCGTTTTCCCGTCCCCCGATCAGGATCCCCCCCGCTTCGCCCGCCGACCATACCCGGCAGTTTTCCATGCGGCAGTAGGAGGCATCCGTCAGGTTGACCCCCACCGCCCAGAGGTCAAACCCACTGATCTCAATCAGCGACCGACCCTGCAGGTCAAACCCCCACGTCCGCGATCGTCCATCCGGTCGCCCCAATGACGCCGACTCATCGACACCCGTTACGGTCACAGTCCCGCCTGTGGCGGCGAGGTAACGGATCGGATGCTCGAACTTTCCGGAGCGGAGGGGCCTCACGGTTTCGGGGTAAACACCATGGCCCACGCGGCAGGTATCGCCCGGCTCCAGCATTTCCGAGGCTTTCTGAAGAGTCCTGAAAGGCTGTTCCGGCGTCCCGGGATTCGCATCGTTCCCATTAACCTCCACATGAAAATCGCGGGCCTCGGTCCGCAGGGACAGAACGAGCAGTCCAAGAGCCCACCAGTGTTTATATTTCGCTTTTTTCACCTAACCTCCCGAAAGACACGCATCATGGTTAGATCAATGCCGCCCCGCTGGCAAGACTTGACTTGCCCCTGAATATGGCCACAATCCAAACGTCATTACCCAGCGGGAGAATAATAATGCAAATCAGACCTTTCCAAGCGTGGTGTGCCCGGTCCGACCTGGCCGCCCAAGTGGCCGCCGTGCCTTATGATGTTGTCGACACCGATGAGGCCCGGGCGCTGGCCGTCGGAAACCCGTTAAGCTTCCTGCACGTCTCGCGGGCCGAGATCGACATGCCGGCCGGCACCAATCCCTATTCCGATGCCGTCTATTCCCAAGGCTACGACACGCTCCGGAAGTTCCAGCAGGACGGAACCCTCATCCACGAGCCGGCCCCCCAGCTCTACCTCTACCGCCAGACCATGGGCCGGCATATCCAGCGCGGGATTGTGGCCTGTTGTTCCACTGTCGATTACGAGCGGCAGGTCATCAAAACCCACGAAAAGACCCGGCAGGACAAGGAAGATGACCGCACCCGCCACATCAAGGCGCACCATGCCCAGAGCGGCCCCGTTTTCCTCATCTACCGCGATTCCGCCGCCCTTCAGTCACTGGTCCGCGAGACCGAGAGCGGGACGCCCCTGTTCGATTTCGTCGCACCGGACGGCATCGGCCATGCCGGCTGGCGCTTTACCGCGCCCGAAGCCGTGAGTGCCGCCTTCCGCGCCGTTCCGGCGGCCTACATCGCCGACGGACACCACCGCGCCGCCGCCGCCGTCCGTGTGGCCCGCGAGCGCCGCGCCGCCAATCCCGCCCACTCGGGGCAGGAGGACTACGATTGGTTCCTGGGGGTGCTTTTCCCGGCCAGCGAAGTCAAGATTCTCCCTTACAACCGGTTGGTCCGCGATCTGAACGGCCAGTCGCCGGACACGTTCCTGAGGGCGGTGCGATCCCGTTTCACCGTGCGCGCCACGCAAAAGGCGAGCCCCGCCGAGCCCGGCACCGTCTGCATGTTCCTGGCGGGCGCCTGGCACGAGCTGAGTTGGACCCTGCCGCCCGGAACCTCGCCCGAGGGCCGGCTCGATGTATCGGTTCTGCAGGAGCGGCTGCTCGATCCCATCCTCGGGATCGCGGATCCCCGCACCAGTAAGCGGATCGAGTTTGTGGGCGGTATCCGCGGCACCGCCGAACTGGAACAGCGCGTCAACTCCGGCCAGCATGCCGTGGCGTTTTCGATGCACCCCACCACTGCCGCGCAAATGATGGATATTGCCGATGTGGGCGGCATCATGCCCCCCAAGAGCACCTGGTTCGAACCGAAGCTGCGGGACGGGTTATTTGTGCACACACTGGATTGAGCATAAACCTTCTTCGCCTTTCTTGCCGCGTTATGGTATAGTTCCGTCATTATGAAACCGCGTATACTCATCATGGATGACGACACCGCCATCTGCACGATGTACACCCTCATGCTGGAGCGGTTGGGCTGCGAGTGCGATACGGTAGCGTGCGGGGAAAAAGCCCTGGAGAAATACGGGGCCGCCCAGGCGGGGGACCGACCTTACCGGGCGGTGATTCTCGACCTCACCGTCGGCGAAGGGATGGGCGGACTTGAAACCATCCGCGCCCTGCGCGAGAAGTTTCCGGATGTCTACGCCGTTGTGGCCAGCGGTTCATCTCACGAGACCATGTCAGCGCTCTGCGCGGGACACGGCTTCAACACCTCGCTTCCCAAACCCTTTCGCATGCAGGACATCATCGATTGTCTGGGCCGGATGGGAATCAGCCCCTCGCCATGACCGGTGCCATCTCTCCCCGGATTGATTCCCTATGAAACCTGACCCCGCCACCCATATCCGCCTGAATGCCGACTGGCCCGCCATCAGCATTCTCCACGAAGATTCCGACCTGTTCGTCCTCGACAAGCCCGCCGGGCTTCCGGTCGTCGCGGACCGGTGGAAACGCTCAACCGAACCCCTGATGGACCTCCTCCAGACGGCCCTCCGCGACGACCGCCCCTGGGCCCGTGACCGGGGGATCACCTATCTGGCGCCCGCGCATCGTATGGAGGAGTGGACCAGCGGGATCCTGATCCTTGCGCGGAGCAAGCCCGCGCTGGCCAGCCTCGCCAGGCAGTTCCGCCGGCAGCCCCCCAAAAGAACGTACCTGGCCCTGGTCCAGGGTGCCTTGCCGAAGGACACGATGGAAATTGATCTCCCCCTGTCGCCCAGCCAGACGGTCCCGGGTCTGTCGGTGGTGGACCGGACCCATGGCCGGCCGGCAGCCACCCGCTTTGACCTGATCGAGCGCTTCCGGGGATATTCGCTGGTCAAGGTCGAACCCGCCACCGACCGCCTGCATCAGATTCGCGTGCACCTCAAGTCGGTGGGCTGCCCGCTGGTCGCCGACACCGAATACGGCACCGACCAATGGTTGATGCTCTCGCGGCTGAAAAAAGACTACCGGATGAAGCGGGAGGGTGAACGCCCGCTCCTGAACCGCACGGCCCTCCATGCCGAAGAGATCGAGATACGGCAACCCGTTACCGGGGCTCCGTTGAAGCTGACCGCCCCCTGGCCCAAAGACATCACCATCGCCGTCAAGTATCTGCGCAAATTCGCCTCCTGACGCCGGCAACTTGTGCTTGCCTAACGTTCTTTCACGGCCTATTTTGGCCGGCATGCGTTATATCAGCACACGCGGAGGCACTCCCGCCATGGGGTTCAAGAGTGCGGTCATGACGGGACTCGCCCGCGATGGCGGGCTCCTGCTGCCCGCCGAGATCCCCTATGTCGCCTCCCGTCTGCCGGCCTGGCAACGCCTGTCGTTCCACGACCTCGCCTTCGAGATCATGCGCCTGTTCGTCGACATTCCCGACAACGACCTGCGCGCGATCATCGAGCGCAGTTACAGCTCCTTTCGCCACCCCGATGTCACCCCGGTCCGCTGCGTCGACGGCCTGCACGTCCTGGAGCTTTTCCATGGCCCCACCCTCGCCTTCAAGGATGTGGCCCTCCAATTCCTGGGCAATGTGTTTGAGCACATTCTCAACGAAACGAATCAGGACCTGAACATTCTCGCCGCCACCAGCGGCGACACCGGCAGTGCGGCCATCTGCGGACTGAGGGGACGGGAGCACGTCCGGGTCTTTGTCATGCACCCGCATGGCCGCGTCAGCCCGATTCAGGAACGGCAGATGACCACCGTCCTGGATGATAATGTTTTCAATATCGCCGTTGACGGCACCTTTGACGATTGTCAGCGCATCATGAAGACCCTGTTCGGGGACCTGGCCTTCAAGGATCGCTACGCGCTCGGGACCGTGAACTCCATCAACTGGGCACGCGTGCTCGCCCAGATTGTTTATTACTTCTTCGCCGCCTTCCGCGTGATGCGCCTGACCGGCGCCCGCCGCATTCAATTCTCCGTGCCGACCGGGAATTTCGGCGACATTTTCGCCGGCTATATCGCCTGCCGGATGGGTCTGCCCATCCGCCGGCTCGTTCTGGCCACCAATGAGAACGACATCCTGAGCCGCTTCTTCAACACCGGGGACTACCGTCAACGCCCCGTACAGGCCACCATCAGTCCGTCCATGGACATCCAGGTTGCCAGTAATTTCGAGCGCTACCTCTACTACCGGACCGGCGAGGACGAAGCCGTGCTGCGGGACCTGATGAACCAGTTTGCCACCGGCGGTTCACTGACCGTCAAACCGCTGACCCATGGCGGAATCGATGATCTGATCGTGGCGGGCACGGGCGGCACGGCAGACACCCTGGCCACCATCCGGGAGTTCCATGAACAATACGGCTATCTCCTTGATCCGCACTCGGCCGTGGGGGTTCATGTGGGGCGGAAGTATCTGACGCCGGAGGAACCGATGATTGCCCTGGCAACGGCACACCCCGCGAAGTTCGGGCAGGCGATCCAGGACGCCACCGGACAGGATCTGGCCCACCACCCGATTCTGGAGGCCCTCATGGATCTGCCGACGCGTTGCACGGTGCTACCGGCCACCGAACAGGCCATCCGCACGCATCTGGAGCGCTGTATTCCCCTCTAGGAACCCCGGGGCATCACGAATGTTGGGGCAGAATCCCGTTCTCGTTGATGTATTCCCGCACCAGCTCCGGAACCGGCCCCTGGCCCTTCCATTTCAGCTTGCGGCCCTTGGCACTGGTTTCGTCCTGGATGATGAAGGTCAACGCCCCTCGGGGCAACGGAATGTAGGGCGGATACTCGCCCCGGTGCTGCTGGACAAACTTCTCCAACTTCGGCGGGAGCGGCGCCACCCCGTTATGCTGCACATACTCACCTGATAGATGATAGAGCCGTTCCTCCGCCACCGGGGAAACAACCGGCACCGGGTTCGCCGTCACCTTTCCGGCGGTCGGCATGTCCATTTTCTTCCGGCCATACAAGGCCCAGGCAAACCCGAGATCCTCAAGCCGCTTGGCGCGATCAGGCATGAGCGTTCCGGTTTTCTTACGGTGCCGCTGATTCGCCACCCAACTCGCCAGTTGCGGATCGTCCGCCCATACGGACGGCACATCACAATGGCCGCGCCGTTTTTTGAACTGGATGAGTTTCTCGAACATCTGGTCCCATCCGATATCGGTGGGAGACCACACGAAGCCAAGCTTGTCCAGACGCGCGATATGCGACGGCAGGAGCTCCCCGATCTTTCGCCGGTAACGCTGCATGGCCACCCAGCGTCCGAGTTGGGGGTTTTCCTTCCAGTTGGCCTGAACCTGACAATGACCGTTTTTCTTACGGAAAGCCTCGAGGGCGCGAAACATCTCTTCGCAATTCACACTCTGCCTGCTCATGAGTGAATCCCTGTGTCAAACCACCGGGCCGGCATCGGTACACACCAAGCCCCAATATGCATTGTAAGACGGTGAGTAGTGTCTCATGCCTTTGCGGATTCTGACAATCTATTTTGCAGTCACCTTCCCATGCAACGACCGGATCCAATCCCCGCATCCGGCAAGCACTCCGGGCAGCACCCCATCGGCACCGCGCGGCAGAGGGCCGCCCATCGCGCGCAGCCGGTCCACCGCCAACTGCGAATTCAGCGGCCGCAACGCCGACAGCGCGCTGCGGTTCGCGGTGGGAACCAGCCCGTCCGACCCGGCCCCAAGATACCCGGCCACCAGCCGGGCCCAGCCCAGGCGCGTCACCCCAAGCGGAGCCCCGCAATGGACCACCCCGCCCGCATCATCCCGCCCCAGCAGAAAGGCCGCCACCTCCGCCACGTCTTCGACAAACAGCGGGTAGCGCATGACCCGGTCATCCACCTCGACCGGCGGCGGCGCCCACAGGGCCCGAAGGGCTTCCTCCAGAAGGGGTGAACCCATATGAACGTCGGGCGCCCCGTACAGGGCGCCGATACGCAGGATGACCGCTTCAGGATAAGCCGCGGCGACACCGCACTCCGCCTCGCGCTTGGTCACGCCGTAATAGTTCACCGGCCGGCAGGGATCGTCTTCGCGGTAGGGAGGCTGCGTGCCCGGGAAAACATAGTCGGTGGAAACATGAATCATCCGGGCCCCGCGGCGGCGGGCCAGTTCCGCCAGCCGGGCCGGCACGATCGCGTTCAGGTGCCGCGCGGCCTCCCGGTGTTGTTCACAGTAATCAGGACTTCGGAACGCCGCACAGTGAACCAGGGCATCCCAGCGCAAGTCATCCAGCACCGCCAGGGCACCGGGGTCGGCCAGATCAAGGATCCGGGTCTCGGGCGCGGCGTGACGGAAGCCCAGGGGCAGCACGTCCGCCTCCCGCCTCAACCGGTTTGTCAGCGCGTAACCCAACAGACCGCTCGCCCCGGTTACCAGTATGGTCTGACACCGCATACCCGCCTCACTGCGCGCGCAGGGATTCCTTCAGGGCGGCCTCGATATCCGCCTCCGTGAAACGCTCGGTCAGTTTCTTCACCAGCCGACCCGAGCGGCTGTAAAACCAGAACTGAGGCAACGACTCCAACTCCTGCACCTTGCAAACCTCGGCATTCCAGTCAGGAAGATCCAGCCGGCGCACCGCCACCCGGCCCTTGTTCTTTTCCGCCAGGGTCTCGATATAATTCCCCTGCCGGACGCTGGAATGAATGCTCCCGAGATGGAAATGCACCACGTTGACAACGCCCTTTTTCAGCGACGCCTCAATGTCCACGTCCTCCCCGTGACTGATGGTATCCACCATCGTGCTTTCCACCACACGCCACTTGCCGGCCCGTTTCCAGTCCCTGCCGGCGGGAGAAGAAGGTCCGGGCCGGGGATCGGGCCGCGGAGCCAGACGCGGGACGACGGCGGCAGGCGGCGGAGTTTCCTCGACACCTCCATTATCGCCGGGGGCCGGGGCTGCGTTCTGGGCCGGGGATTCGAGGACCGCCGGAGCCTCGACGGGTTCCATGCTCTTCAGGAGGGTCACAGGCTCCTCGAGCGCCCCGTCCTCATTGCTCAACCGCACCATGAACCCGAGGTATCCCTTGAACTGGACCTGCTCGAATTTCTTGGACACAAACTGCGCCGACACATAACACGGCTTCTCGATCACGATGCCCCGGATCTTGGCGGTAAACTCGGAGACATCCTTGCCGTCGGCGGTTTTAAAAAGGAACCGGTGATCCCGGAACCCTCCGAAGGACCCCTTCAGCGTCTGGCCGTTGGCGAGCACCAATTGATCACCCCGCGCGGGTCCCGCGAGGGCCGCGAGCAGTACCCCGCCTATCATCCACGCTTTTAAGGCCATCCCCCCCATTGTGCCTCTGCCCTTCTATTCCCACTCGATCGTCGCCGGCGGTTTCGAACTGATATCGTACACCACCCGGTTAATCCCCGACACCTCGTTGATGATCCGGGAGGACATGCGGGCCAACGTATCGTAGGACACCCGCGACCAGTCGGCGGTCATGCCATCCTGGCTTTCCACGATGCGCAACGCCACCACGTTTTCATAGGTGCGGCAGTCGCCCATGACGCCGACCGTCTGGATCGGCAGTAACACGGCAAACGACTGCCAGATCCGGGCATACAGGGGATCCTTCTGCATTTCCTCCTGCACGCGCTGATCGGCCTTCTGCAGCAGCGTCACCCGTTCCGCCGTGACCTCGCCCAGGATGCGTACGGCCATTCCCGGTCCCGGGAACGGCTGGCGGTTGACCATGGCCTCGGACAACCCCAGTTCACGACCCAGCAACCGGACCTCGTCCTTGAACAGTTCCCGCACCGGCTCAATCAGCTTGAACTTGAGATCCGGCGGCAAGCCGCCCACGTTATGATGGCTCTTGATGGTCACCGAGGGGCCGCCCAGGGGCGACGCACTTTCGATCACATCGGGATACAACGTTCCCTGGGCCAGATACTGCACCTCGCCGAAGGCACGCGCCTCACGGGAAAAAATATCGATGAACGTCTTTCCGATGACCTTGCGTTTCTGCTCGGGATCCACCACGCCCTTCAGCGCCGACAGGAAAACATCCTGCGCCCGGGCCACGTGCAGATCCACGCCGAAGGCGGAGCCGAAGGTTTCCTCCACCTGCTCGGACTCGCCGTGCCGGAGCAGTCCGTTATCCACAAACACGCAGTGCAATTGCTTGCCGATGGCGCGATGAATCAAGGCGGCCACCACCGACGAATCGACCCCGCCGCTCAGCCCGCACAACACATGGCCATCGCCCACCCGCTCGCGAATGGCTTGAACGCTCTCCTTGATGAACTGGGCCATCTCCCAGTCCGGCCGGCAGCGGCAGATATCAAACAGGAACCGTTTCAGCAGGTTGACCCCCTGGGGCGTATGCACCACCTCGGGGTGGAATTGGAGCCCGTAGAGACGCCTGACAGGGTCGCCCATCGCGGCGATCGGACAGGTGTGGGTCTGGGCCAGAACCTTGAAACCGGGCGGCAGGGTCTCCACCTGGTCGCCATGGCTCATCCAGACATCGAGGGTATCCGGCAGATCGCGGAACAGATCGCTGTGATCCTGAACCGAAATCTGTGCGCTCCCGTACTCGCGCGCCTTCCCGGGCTTGACCGTCCCGTTCAGCAGCTTGGCCGTCATCTGCTGCCCGTAGCAAATCCCCAGGACCGGAATACCCAGTTCGTAGAGCGCCGGGTCGCACAACGGCGATCCCTTGTCCAGCACACTGGCCGGACCGCCGGAGAGAATGATACCGGCCGGCTTGCGGGCCGCCAGGGCTTTGGCCGACGTGTCGAAACGCAACAGTTCGGAATACACGCGTTGTTCCCGTACCCGCCGCGCAATCAGCTGGCTGTACTGGGATCCGAAATCAAGAATGGCAATCCAATTGTGACCCTGCATCGTGATCATGCCTCCCGTATCAGTTCGCGGAACCGCGCGAACAGGTAGAACGGATCGTGGGGCCCCGGTGAAGATTCGGGATGATATTGAACACAGAACATCGGTTCCTGCTTATGTTCAAGCCCTTCGATCGTCTGGTCGTTCAGATTCAAGTGCGTCACCTCCACTTTGGACGTGTCCAGAGTGGCCGGATCCAGCGCGAAATTATGGTTCTGCGAGGTGATTTCCACCTTGCTCGTGCGCAGGTTCTTAACCGGATGATTGCACCCGTGATGCCCGAACTTGAGCCGGTAGGTTTTCCCGCCGCAGGCGAGGCCCAGGAGCTGGTGTCCCAGGCAGATCCCCATCAGCGGCACCTTCCCCAGCAAGTCCCGCGCGGAGTCGATGGCATACGTCACGGCGGCGGGATCGGCCGGGCCGTTCGAGAAGAACACGCCGTCCGGCTTCATCGCCAGCACCTTCGCCGCCGGGGTCCGGGCCGGCACCACCGTAACCTCCATCCCGAGCCGCCGCATGCTGCGCAGGATATTCCACTTGATCCCGAAATCATACGCCACAATCTTCATGTCGGTGGGCGGCAACTCGTCGGCAATACCCCAGGACGTCGAGAGGGAACCATCCCGGTCCCAAGGGTAGGGCTCCGTGCAGGACACCTTCGAGGCGTAGTCCTGACCGTCCAGGCCGCACCAGTCCTTCGCCTGCCGGATCGCGTCCGCCTCACCCACCTTGCCGGTCACGCACAGGAAACCGCGCAGGGTCCCTTCCGTCCGGAGTTTGGTGGTGAGCGCCCGCGTGTCCACGCCCGCGATCGCCGGGATATTCCAGCGCAGAAGGTAATCCGCCAGCGAGCCATCCGCCCGCCAGTTGCTGGTGGTGTTCGCGTTATGAATGATCAGGCCGTTGGCAAAAAGCTGGCGACTTTCCATGTCGGCCAGGTTCATGCCGGTGCTGCCGATTTCAGGATACGTCAGGGTGACGAACTGGCCGCTGTACGAGGGATCGCTCAGGATCTCCTGGTACCCGCTCATCCCGGTGTTGAACACCACCTCACCCAGACCGTCACAGGGGGCGCCGACAGAATAGCCGCGCAACACCGTGCCATCCTGCAGGGCCAGAAAAGCTGTCCGGCTCCGCTGCTCAGTCCAATTCCATTTCGAGGCCATGCCGTTTCCCTTCATTCTCTAAAAAAAGTCATTCCAGTATATCGGGTTTAGCGCCGGTTGACAACCGTCCGGCGCACGGAAGAAATCAGGTGCGAATTGACGCTGACCGTATTGACGCCCGCCTCCATCAATTTGAGCACATATTCGTTCATGCCCGCCAGTTCGCCGCAAACCGACAGCGGCTTGCCGGCGGCGGCGGCGGCCTGCGCCACCCTGCGGATCATCGACCAGAACACCGGATGATCGGGCCTGAAATCCCAGGCCACCATCTCGTTGTCGCGATCAATGGCAAAAAGATACTGGTACAGGTCATTGGTCCCGATGCTGCCGAAATCCGCCACCTTGAAAAGCGCTTCCGCATCCAGGCAGGCCGACGGCACCTCGAACATGGCCCCGTGCCGGATCGTCCCCGCCGGCACCTCGCGCACGGCATCGAGGAACAGTCCCCGGAGACTGACAAATTGCGCCACGTCCACAATCATCGGATAAAGGACATGCAGGGGGCCTTCCACGGAGGCGCGCGCCATGGCGCGCGCCTGGACTCTCAGGAGTTCAGGCCGCTTCTGCAGCAGACGTGCGCCGCGAAAACCCAGGACCGGATTGGCCTCCTGCGGCAGCCCGAGGTAATCCGCCTGTTTATCGCCCCCGACATCAAGCAACCGGATGGTGACCGGAGCCCCCTTCATGGACTTCACCACGGCGGAATAACGTTCAAACTGCTCATCCTCCGACAGCTCCCGGCCCGCCGCCATGAATTCAAATTCCGTCCGGTACAACCCCACGCCCTCGGCTTTCATCTGCACGGCATGCTTCACATCCGCCGCCACACTGATATTCGCCATCACCCGCAACGCGACGACGGGATTGACCGGCTGGGTATCCCTGGGTCCGGTGTCCCGTTTGCCAACCTGGGCCACCCGTTCGGAAGACGGCCAGAGCACCACTTCGCCGGTGTCGCCGTTCACCAGGATTTCGGTACCACAGGTGACGAGACCCTGCACGCCCCGAATTCCACTGACCGCCGGAATGCCCAGCGCGCGGGCCAGAATGGCGGCATGCGACGTTACCCCGCCATGCTCCGTCACCAGCCCGCGAAGGTTCCGGGCATCGAGATCGATCGTCAGGCTGGGCGTCAGTTCGACCCCCACCACCACCCGCCCACGGCCGTGCTGGCAATGGGATTTGCCCGCGCAGGTGAGGCCCGGCCGCGTTTTGGCGAGAACATCCAGCAGCCTCCGTTTCACTTCCCCCACGTCCGTGGCCCGCTCCCGGAGATACTGGTTGTCCAGGGCGCTGATGCGCGCCTCGTAGGTGTCCATGATGCTCATCACCGCCATCTCGGCGCCGGCCTCCCCCTCTTCAATGGCGGCGATCATGCGACCCTGAAGGGTCGTATCCTCGACCATCATCTTCTGGGCCACAAAAATTTCGCCTTCAGCCTTCCCGACTTCGAGGGACACCCGCTGCTGAATATCGCCCAGCCGTTCGCCCGCCAGCATGAACGCCTCGCGCAACCGGCCGATCTCCCGCCCTTTCTCTTCAGCGGAAACCTTGACCGGGACAATCCGGGAGTGGCGGGAATCGTTAAAGAGACAGACGCGGGCGATCGCGATGCCCGGACTGATGGGAATGCCCTTAAGCGTGATTTCGGTTTTATTGGGATCGTGCTTCATGTCCAACGCTACCCGAGACTCCCCCTGATGCCCCGGAACCGCAGGACCGCGAGCAACAAGAGCGGCCATCCTATCCCAGAGGTTTGGCCAATAGCAAGACAGGGAACAGGGAAGTTCAGAAGGGAAAGGTGTCAACGGGTGAGGGTTAGGCGCTCTTACCATAACTTGCGGAGGAACAGCTCTAAGCGCCGGCCACAGGGGGATGCAGCATTGATCACCCATCACCTCGTTGACAGGACGGATTACATCTCAAACAGGACTGAATGACAATCAGGGCAACCCTGATTCCAGCATAAGGGAATCCCTGATCAGCTCTTTGCATCTTGAACTCGACTTTGGCCCGACGGACACAGTACAAAGCCAGCGTCTTGAAACGGTTAACAGGAGTCACCCCCATGAAATGGTTCCTCACGTTCATCCTGTGCGGCGCGTCCCTGACAGCGATCCCGGAAGAACTCTTTCCGAAGCCGGGCTGGGTCGAAGCGCCC
>CAMBRF010000027.1 GCA_945870225.1 PVC group bacterium
GCAATCCTGGGACAGGTAACTGGATGCGGGTGGAGGCTGGCGGCGTGGCGACTAATTTCGGCTTGGTGACAACCGGGGCGGGCGCCACGGATTCGGGCAATAGCCTCACCATCACGAACGGTGGAAGTATGTACGTTACGGGGTTGACGATGGCTTCAGGAAACAGCGCCGGACTGAATCAGGTGGGGGTTTACGCGAATGGTTTCCTCGCCGGTGCTAACTTCGCGATCAGCATCGGGACCGGGCTCACGACTCTGTCTAACAGCCTGACCGTGGGTGTGGGAGGTATCGTCACAAACGTTGGGGCGCTGATCGTCGGGAACCCGACCGGCACGAACCAGTTGTATGTCAGTGGTGGAACGCTGTCGGTCAGCAACCTGGTCTGCACCAACGTAAACAACACGATCACGTTTGCGGCGGGCCGGTTGAACCTGCGGGGCGCGTTTGTCAGCAACACGGTTCCGCTGCTGGTCGGTGATGGAGCGCAGTCGGCGATCCTGAGCCTGGGTCCGGCGGGAAGAACGAACATCTTCGCGCATGGCCTGACGATCACGAACAAGGCCACTCTGACGGGTGTGGGCGGCATTACGGGCAATACGACGGTGTACGGCACGAATAGTCCCGGTACGGAGGGAATCGGCGTAATCACTAATAGCGGCAACTTCACTTTGGCGGCTAGCTCAGTCTCCCGGTTCGAAATCGGGACGAATACGACGGCGGGTTCCGGCTGGGATCATCTGGTGTTGACCGGCGGCGGGACGCTGACGGTGGGCGGGACGCTGAAGCCGATCCTGACGGGTGGGTTCTCGCCGACGAATACCATGAGTTTCGTGATCATGACGAATACGACGGCGTCGGTCAGCGGCTCGTTTGCGAATGAAGTGTCCGGCAAGGTGAATGTGTTTACGAACGATTCCCAGACCACTATTGCGGGAACATTTAACGTGACCGTGAGCAATAGCCAGTATGTGGTGCTGACTAACTTCAAACCGCCGCTGGCCTCAGGAACCATCTTCAAGTTCCGGTAGGGGTTGGGGAGTGGTTGTTGGTTAATGGTTGTTGGTTGATGGGTTGGCCGGTGGTCTTGCGTCCCCGCGACCTTGTGTCGCGGGTCGCGAAAATTTCAGGCACCTGCCGCGCAAGGCGGCAGGGAGCCCTCTCCCCATTATCTGTGTTTATCCGTGTTCATCTGTGGTTCCTCTTCAAGGTGGATCGCGACGTCTCTGGCACGATCAGATTCAGGGAGAAATGAACAGCGATTGACAGGATGAACAGGATAATTCAGGGGCCTGCTGGCTTGCGAAACTCGTCCTGTATATCCTGTCCATCGATGTCGAATACTCTTCGCGTATTGCGCGCTCAGAAAGAGCGACAAGGCTCGATGGGGTCAATTACAGATCAATTTGCCTGTGTCCCAATGGCTACACCGGTGCCTGATCCGCCAAACCCGTTGCCATTGTAAAACATCACGTAGTCCTGGTTGCGCTTGACCACATAGGCATACTCGACCATCTCCGAATCCCATCCGGAGACCGAGGGCTCAATTCCGCTGGGCTTCCGCTCCCACTGGCGCCCGTCTATGGATTCGGCGTACCCGATCCGGTACGTGGTTCGCAGCGTGCGGCACGAGAACCACATCCGATAGAACCCCTTTTCCTTGATCACCATGGGTCGCCCAATCACATTTTCGTCTTCATTCTCGAAATCAATGGCCATGTTGTTGTCAGGTTTCTGCCAGTGAATGCCATCCGATGATTCCGCATACTTGATGTGATAGTAGTGGCACCAGCTGCCGTCAGGTCTCGCCCGCCATTCCCGGAAGGTCGTATACCACATGCGCCATAGGCCGTCCGGATCGGGTAGGACGAAAACCGTGCCGACCCCGATGGGGTCTTTATCATCAAGCATAGGCAGGGGTGCTTCCGACCACTTGGTCCAAGTCTCGCCATTATCGCGGCTGATCGCCAGTCCGCATTGGTTGACGAACAGGCCGGGCGCGGTAAGGCCCCACCCGGCGTAATACATGTACAGCACTGTTTCCGATACCCTGACTACCGTGGGCATGCACATGCCACGGCAATCGAAACATCCCATACGGCCCAGAGGCAGGACCGGGTTTCCCGGATTTTCGCGTACCACATTGAAGTTCTGATCCAGATCAAGCCAACCGACCTGGAACTGGCCGCCTTTGTCCATGCCGGTCAGAAAGACCCGGAGGCGGTTATCGGACCAAGGCAGGACCGAAGTCATGCCGCAATGAGCGGAACGCCACGCAGGCGCTTCGGAAGGGGAAAGAATAAGCCCCTTTTTCTGCCAGACAAGTTGGTTCATGGGGGGCATCATAGTCATAACCGTAATTTTAATGCAACGTGTCTTGAAGGAAAATCCGAGGTGGCGTTCGACGTCCCCGGCGAACGCATGCTCCAATGGAAAGCAGCCGCCGGGACGTCGGCTGCCACCTGATTTTCTGAGATCCAGATTGAAATTCCGCCGTTCATCGATGGACAGGATATACAGGATGAAATCAGGAAAAATAATGGGGTTCTGAACGATCCTGTCAATCCTGCACATCGATGTAAAAATCTCCTCTCATGGCTCCAGAACGGGTTGCGGGAATTTCAGATGCGGCTTGCCCGCCGGAGCCTTAGCGCAGGTGGGTACTCCGCAGCTTAAATGCCCGTAACATTCGCTTTCCCGTCCTGAGCCTGTCGAATGGGGATTCTCCGTGTAAACTTCTCCGTGGCTCATCTTTCTCCAGCGAAGCGGGTGGTGCATCTTGTTTTACGCTACTATTCAATGGACGTATCAATAGATGCGTCTGTCCGTCTCTGGATTTGACGGATTCCTGTGAGTATGAAACCATCTGCCCTTCACTTTTAAGGAGGAGACATTATGGAACGTATTCTTGCTTTTGGTTGTCACCCGGATGATGTGGAATTCATGGCCACCGGTACGCTGGCCCTGCTTGCTAAACAGGGTTGCGAAATTCATATCGCCACCATGACGGGGGGCGAGGTCGGATCGCCCGACAAGACGAGCGCTGAAATCAAGGCGATCCGCCTCAAGGAAGCCGCCGCCGCTGCCGCCGTGATCGGGGCTCAGTACCACTACACCGGAGGACATGATCTCGAGGTGGACTTCAATTCGGAATACCGCCGTATGACCACCCGGGTGATGCGGAAGGTTGACCCGACCATCGTCCTGACGCATCCGCCCATGGACTATCTGGCCGATCACGAGGAGACCTCCCGTCTGGTTCGAAATGCCGCCTATATCGCGTCCGTACCGCTTTACGATCAGGAGTGTCCTTTCAAGCCGACCGGCCGATTCCCTCATCTCTATTACTGGAACGCCATGGGACTGAAGGATATCTTCGGGCGGCCTCTTCCGCTGCAGTGCGGCGTGGATATCTCGTCGGTGATGGCGGAGAAGGAAAAGATGTTGTTGTGCCATGCCTCCCAGCGTGATTGGCTGGCTCATCATAATGGATGGGACGCCTATACGGGCGTCCTGCGGGATATGGCGGTGGCGCAGGGCAAACTGATCGGCCGCGCGCAGGGAGAGTGCTTTATCCAGCATCTGGGTAATGGCCATCCGCAGGATAATATCCTCGCCAAGCTCCTCGGGAACAACGTGGTTCTAATGTAGACGAGGCGTCTCGCCTCGTTTTCTGGGGAATTCTGACTGGGGGAGGGCGGCCATTCCTGGCCGCCGCTTAGCTTTCAGGTCGATCGCGACGTCTCTGGCGCGATCAGACGCCGGCAGGGACGCCGGCGTCCACCTCAGAGACAAAGACGGTCGCCAGGAATGGCGACCCTCCCAAAGAATTCTCAGGGCCGAAAACGGTTGCGACGAAGCGCAACCCTCCATTTAGAATGTTGTCTTTCAGGTGGATCGCGGCGACCCTCTCGTTTGCGGCTTGAACGACTTATGTTTCTCCTGCTACCTTCCCTGCCAGTATCAACCTCGAATCAAGGACATGAAGCGCGATGAAAATACAGAAAACAGCATGGCGGATGGTTTTGGCGGCGGCAGTGTGTGTGGCTCAGGGTGCCCTGGCTGCGCCGGCGCCTGAATCTGGTTCGGCAGGCGGAGTGGGGGTCACAGTCAAGGCGGGTACCCTCGGACTCGGCGCTGAGGCGACGATCGGGGTCAGTGACTATCTGGGGGTGCGCCTCGGGGGTAACGGATACAATTACAGCGCCAGTCAAAGTGAGGAAGAGGGCACGGTGTATGGAGACCTGAACCTCCTTACCTACAGTGCCCTGTTGGATATTCATCCGTTCGGCGGCGGCTTCCGGATCAGCGGCGGCGGCATGATGAACAAGAACAAGATCAAATTGCGAGCCGATCTCGACGAAACAGTCGAACTTGATGGCCAGGAGTACTGGCTGTCGGATCTGAAGGGCGAGGTAACTTTCAACGAGATGGCGCCCTATGCCGGGATCGGCTACGGCAACGCCGTGGGTGCCGATGGACGCTGGCATTTTGCCTGTGACTTCGGCCTGATGTTTCAGGGTTCGCCCAAGGTCAGTGCCAGTGCAACCGCCTCGGACCCGGCCCTCCAGCCGATCGTCGATGACGCGTTGAACAAGGAAGTGGCGGATATTCAGGATGACGCCAACGCATTCAAGTATTATCCGGTCATCTCACTGGGTGTCTCGTTCCGGTTCTAGTTCCCCGTAAGACAATAACATTTAATGCGACAAGGGATTTTGAACAGAAGCCGCAAAGCACGCGAAGTGCTGCGGCGAAGACGCCGCAGCATGGATTGGGTGCCAGAAATGCCCTGCATGCGCGGCATCTTTGCCGCGCATGCCTTTGCGGCCTTCGCGCCTTCTGTTCAAATCCGGATTTCCCGGATTTCTTAAATTAGTGGTGACGTTTTCCTTCAGCGGACGGCTGCCGCCTCTTCCTCTCCAGCCGGTTCATTTTCCGGCAGATGGGCGCGATGCCAGGCTTTGGCACCCAGTCCGAGCAGGGCGAGGGCAAGGATCAGCAGGATAATCCTGCGCTCGCCGGCTGTCAGCCCGAACGTTGAGGCGGTCAGGGACCGAATCCCGTCTTTCCATCGCTCCATCATGTGGCGACAAACCTGCTAGTGCGCTGTCTCATCATTGACACTGTTCAATATCCAGAAATAAATATTTCACCACCCGCTCCGCTGGAGGAAGATGAGCCACGGAGAAGTTGACACGGAGAAGACCTTATCCTGCCCTGCCTCTTCCTTCCTCCCGAGAAGACGTTGAACGAATTTCTCATAGGGCTTAAGCCTTGCAACGATCCTGATCAGTCTCGATAGGGTTCCTGCCCTATAAGAAATTCGTTCAACACCCGTTCTTTTGAGGCCAACCCGAGGAAAAGTTCTTCAAAGCACCCTCCGCTTCCCTTGCGTCCCTCGGATCCTCCTTCAAGAAGCGTTGCGGGAATTTTGGCCACGGTACTCAGTGGACGAAATGCCCGCAACATTGGTTTTCTCCTTACCCCTCTTCTCCGTGTTTCAGTGTCTCCAGCGAAGCGGGTGGTGAATCTTCACGTTTTCGCGTTTTTCGTAGTTTCCTCTTCAGACATCATGTGGCGACGATGTTGACGAGTTTGCCGGGCACCACGACGACCTTGCGGACGGTCAACCCCTCGATGATATTCTTTACCGAGTCCAGGGCGAGGACATGGGCCTCGATCTCCTTGGGGGAGAGGCTGGTCGGGATGGTCTCGCGGGAGCGTATCTTGCCGCAGAGCTGGATCACAATCTCGATCTCGTCGCGCGCGAGGGCGTTCCGGTTCACTTCCGGCCAGGGGGCGGCGAGGATGCTGGGCGGGTGCCCCAGCTCCTGCCATAACTCCTCCGCGACATGCGGGGCGAACGGGGAAATGAGCACGATCAGCGATTCCATCGTTTCGAGCATGACCGCTTTACGCTGATCACTGCTGGTGGCGTCCAGCTTCAGCGCCTCCACCGCATTCATCAGTTCCATGATCTGGGCGATGGCTGTGTTGAATTGGAAGGCGCCCTCCAGGTCGTGTGTGATCTTGGCGATGCTCTCGTGCAGTTTGCGGTAGAGATCCCGGTCGGGGGTCTCCATTTTCGCCAGGTCCGGCTTCAGACCCTTCGAGGCAAGCAGGGTGTCACGGGTTTCGTACACCCGGCGCCAGATGCGTCGCAGGAAGCGGAAGGAACCCTCAACGGCGGCATCGTTCCATTCGGCATCCTTTTCCGGCGGGCCGATGAACAGGGTATAGAGGCGGACGGTATCGGCCCCGTACTCGCGAATGAGCTCGTCGGGCGAGACCACATTGCCTTTGGATTTGGACATCTTATAAAGCTGCCCGTCCTTCTCGCTGCGCTTGCAGATCATGCCCTGCGTGAACAGGGCGTTGAAGGGCTCCCGGAATGAGCAGGTGTCGGCATCGTGCAGGACCTTCAGGATGAAGCGTGAATAGAGCAGGTGCAGAACGGCATGCTCGATCCCGCCGATGTATTGATCCACCGGCAGCCAGTAATCCACATCCTCTTTCTTGTAGGCCTGGGTGTTCAGGCGGGGGTTGACGTAACGCAGATAGTACCAGCACGAGCAGAGCCACTGGGCCAGGGTATCGGTTTCCCGGCGGGCGGGCTTGCCGCATTTCGGGCAGGCGGTCTGGATAAATTCCTCATGATAGGAGAGCGGGTTCCCGCGTTCCGTCTTGAAGTCGACATCATCCGGCAGCAAAACCGGCAGCTCCTTTTCGGGAACCGGCACAACGCCGCAGTCGGGACAGTGCACGATCGGGATGGGGGCCCCCCAATATCGCTGGCGGCTGATGAGCCAGTCGCGGATCCGGTAATGGGTGGTGAACTCGCCGAAGCCGTGATCCTGGGCGTGCTGGATCATGTCGTGCAGGGCTTCGCGATTCCCCCGGCCGTCAAAAGGCGCGGAGTTGACCATGACGCCATCTTCCACGTACGCCTCCGTCAGCGTGGCGGCGTTGAGAGCGGCGGCGGGGTTCTGGATCACAACCTTGATGGGCAGGTCATACGTTTTGGCGAATTCGAAATCGCGCTGGTCGTGGGCCGGGACGGCCATCACGGCGCCGGTGCCGTACTCCATCAGCACGTAGTTGGTGATCCAGAGCGGGGCCAGGTCGCCATTGTAGGGGTTGCGGATATGGAACCCGGTGAACACCCCTTCCTTCTTTGTGGTGTTATCCGTGCGGTCGGCCGCAGAACCCATCTTTTCCTTTTCGACGAAGGCCTGGATGGCGGCGGCACGCGGATTGTTCTTCAGGAGTTTCGCGACCAGCGGATGTTCGGGGGCAAGCGCCATGAAGGTCACGCCGTAGATCGTGTCCGGGCGGGTGGTGAAAACCGGGCAGGGATCGCCGGTTTCCGCAATCGTAAAGTCAATGCGGGCGCCGACCGAGCGACCGATCCAATTGCCCTGCATCGTGCGCACCTTCTCGGGCCATTTTTCCAGCAGGGACAGATCATCCAGCAGTTGGCCGGCATATTCGGTGATCTTGAAAAACCATTGGGTCAGGTCTTTTTTGACGACCTTGCGTCCGCACCGTTCACAGGTCCCGTCGGCGAGGACCTCCTCATTGGCGAGGGTCGTGCAGTATTCGCACCAGTTCACGGGGGCGTTTTTCCGGTAGGCGAGGCCGCGCTCGTGGAGTTTGAGGAAAACCCACTGCGTCCATTTGTAATAGTCCGGATGGCAGGTGGCGATTTCCCGGTCCCAGTCGTAGCCGATGCCCCACGATTCGAGCTGGCGCTTCATCTGCTTGATATTGCTGTAGGTCCATTCCTTGGGGTGGACGCCGCGCTGCTTGGCGGCATTTTCGGCGGGCAGGCCGAAGGCATCCCAGCCCATGGGGGAGAGAACCCGGAAGCCCCGCACCATTTTGTAGCGGGTCACGGCGTCGCCGATGATGTAGTTCCGGCCGTGCCCGACATGCATGGTTCCCGACGGGTAGGGGAACATGGTGAGGCAGTAATATTTCTTCTCGTGGACGGCGGTATCGACCTTGAAAACCTTGTGGTCGGTCCAGAACTTCTGCCACTTGGGCTCAATCTGATTAAAAGGGTATTTTTCTTCCATAAACAAGCTCCCGAAGGCGCAAGAATATACGCCAAAGCGCGTCGGATTCAATGTTGAATACAGGACCATCGGGAGGCGCTTTGTCGACACCGCATTCGCTGTAAGACGGTCGCCAGGAATGGCGACCCTCCCAAGACTGACTGGGAGGGCGGCCATTCCTGGCCGCCGTAGTCTGTGCTGCAAGAAACGGGGGAATTTAACCGCGGATGACGCGGATACACGCTGATAAATCCCCATGCTTATCCGTGTCATCCGCGCCATCCGCGGTTAAACACTTTGCTTCACGTTGGTCGCCGTTTTCAGAGACAATAACCGTCACCCTCCGGATGGGAGGGCGGCCATTCCTGGCCGCCGTCCACGAACAAAGACGGTTGCGACAAAGCGCAACCCTCCCTATATCAGGATGATTCCTGCGACAAGAATGTGGCACGCCACTGATCTGTTACAAAACTGTAGTAGTTTTTATTCGCTTTATAGGATGTGACCGTTCGCTGCTGATTTCATCATCGGCAATGATATTGCCATAATTACTTGTGCGGCAAATAGTTGAAATTAATGTGTGGCGTAAAAGGATTGCTCCGGGCGGAGTTCCTGCGGAGACATGGTACAGCTCCTGCTATTACTCTACGAATTCGCGCCAGCTCACGGGCGCGACCTAAAGGAGGTTGTTCAGGATGAACGCAAGACGGCTCAAGCTTGGGTTGGGTATGGCCGCAGTCGGCCTGTTGTTGACGGGGGGTGTTTCAGCACAGGAGGTGGCCTCGCTGACTACAGGCACGGGGGCGGCGCCGGTGGCGAATCCGGCCGATACGGTTTGGGTGCTGTTGTGTACGGCGCTGGTCATGTTTATGACGCCGGGTCTGGCGTTCTTCTACGGCGGGCTCGTGCGCCGCAAGAACGTGCTTTCGATCCTCATGCAGTGCTTCATGATGCTCTGCCTGATCAGCCTTCAATGGGTGTTTTATGGCTACAGTCTGGCCTTCGGTCCGGATCTTGCCGGGGTCATCGGAAGTCTGGATTGGGCTGGTCTCAAAAGTGTGGACATGATTCCCTCCGCTTACGCGCCCAAGATCCCTCATATGGGCTTTGCGCTTTTTCAAATGATGTTTGCCGTGGTTACGCCCGCCTTGATTGCGGGGGCCTTCGCCGAGCGCATGAAGTTTTCCGCTTTTTGCCTTTTTAGCCTGCTCTGGGCCACGCTGGTTTATGACCCCGTCTGCCACTGGGTATGGGGCAAGGGTGGTTTCCTGGGGATTCTAGGCGGGTCGGGCGCCGTCGATTTTGCGGGAGGCATCGTTGTCCATGTCAATGCGGGTATGGCCGCCCTGGCGGCTGTTATAACGATGGGCAAGCGCAAGGGGTTCCCGGACTCCATCTCGCCGCCGCACAATCTGCCACTGGCTGTTTTGGGGGCCGGAATGCTCTGGTTCGGCTGGTTCGGGTTTAATGCCGGGAGTGCGTTGGCGGCGGATCACGTTGCGGTCAGCGCGTTCATGGCCACGCACATTGCCGGGGCCACCGCCGGCCTGGTGTGGTCGTTGCTCGACTGGATGAAGTTCGGGAAGCCTACAACGCTGGGCATGATCACCGGCGCCGTGGCTGGGTTGGCGGCGGTGACGCCGGCGGCCGGATTTGTGGCCTTGTCCGGCGCCATCTGGATCGCCGTCGGGGCCGGGATCATTTGCTGGCTGGCGGTGACGGCCCTCAAGGCGAAGTTCCAATACGATGATTCGCTCGATGCCTTCGGGGTACATGGGATCGGGGGGATTTGGGGCTCGATCGCGGTGGGGATCTGGGCCACCAAAGCGGTGAATGCCGGGGGGGTGGATGGACTGTTTTATGGGAATCCCCACCAACTGTGGTTGCAAACCAAGGCGGTGGTGATCACCATGATCTACTCCTTTGTGATGTCGATGATCCTGTTCAAGATCGTGGACTTTGTGATAGGGCTGCGGGTTAAGGATCGGGATGAGGCGATCGGGTTGGACCTGACACAGCACCGCGAAGCCGGTTATACGCAACTGGATTAAGGGAAAGAGGTTAGACGTGAAATTTATCATAGCCATTATCAATCCGGACCGCCTGGACGATGTGTTGGGCCTGCTGGAAAAAAAAGCCGTCCATCTCGTGACGGTTTCAAACGTTGTCGGACGCGGGCGCCAAAAGGGCATTGCCGAAGTTTATCGCAGTCATAAAGAGGCGGGGAACCTGCTTAAGAAAGTTAAGCTGGAGATTGCCGTCAATGATGAGTACGTGAAGCCGACGGTGGATGCCATTGTGGAAGGCGCGCGGACCGGGCACACGGGCGACGGAAAAATCTTTATCATGGACATGCAGGAATGTGTCCGCATCCGGACAGGCGAGACCGGACCTGTGGCGATCGGCTAGTGTAGTGTCTCACAAGTGACTGGTGTTATGTCCGCTCAGGTTTGACCGCCTTAGTACCTCCAAAAGACAGATTCACCACCCGCTTCGCTGGAGACACGGAGACACAGAGAAGGGAAGAAGTGTTGCGGGCATTTAAGCTGCGGAGTACCGCACCTAAAATTCCCGCAACGTCTCTTGGAGCCATACAGGAGAAAGAAGAGGGTTAGGGAGGCCTCCTCCCTCTCTATGAATTCCTCCGGGAAACCGTGGCGTTTATTTTGGCCACGGTATTTCCGTGGACGAAACAAACGCCACATTTGCATTTTCTTCTCTGTGTCTCCGTGTCTCCAGCGAAGCGGGTGGTGAACTGTGTTCTTCGTCTGGGCTTAAGATAACACCAGTGGTTTATGAGACACTACACTAGGTGAGCCACACGCCGCATCTACCCTTCCCCGAGGCCTAGATTGGGGTCGACGTCGAGGGTCATGATCTGGCTTCGAGGGGCATGGTCGGCGAATTTGTGGGCGGCAAGACCGGCCACCATGGCGGCGTTGTCGGTGCAATACTTCGGGGCGGCGAGGATGAGTCGGGCACGCCTCTTGTCGGCCATGATCGCGAGTTTTTCCCGCAGACGGTGATTCAGCGATACGCCTCCCACCACGGCGAGGATCTTGGCGTCATCCGTAGCCCGGGCCGCCCGTTGGATCAAGGTGTCGACAATGGCCTCCTGATAACTCGCCGCCAGGTCAGCAACTTCCGCCGCCGGTTCCGGGCTGAGGGGATGCTGCCGGAGATGGTAGAGAAGAGCCGTTTTTAACCCGCTGAAGCTGACGCAATATTTGGGTTCCAGTCCGGTGATCCGGCCGGGGAGGCGGTGCACGAATCCCCGGGGGAAGGACACCAAGGCCGGATTGCCCGCGCGCGCGGCCTTGTCGATGGCCGGACCCCCGGGATAACCCAGCTTGAGCAGGTTGGCTCCCTTGTCGAAGGCCTCCCCGGCGGCATCATCGACCGTGCGTCCGATCAGCCGGTAGCGGCCGATGGCCTCCACTTTGACAAAGCTCGTATGCCCCCCGGAGACGATCAGCGCCAGGAAAGGGCCCAAGGCCTGGGGATCGATCCGGTCAGGGCCGATAAAGGCGGAATAGATGTGGGCTTCGAGGTGGTTGATGCCGATCAGGGGGATATTGAGGCGCAGGGCCAATCCCTTGGCGGCGGCCAGTCCCACCAGCAGGGAGCTGGCGAGTCCGGGACCGTGGGTAACGGCGATGGCGTCCAGGTTACTCCAGCCAACTCCCGCCTGGGCCATGGCTTCAGCGATGACCTCCGGCAGATGCTCCACATGCTGGCGTGAGGCGATTTCCGGCACCACCCCGCCATAGGGACGGTGATGCGCGATCTGCGTGTAGACGATGTTGGATAAAACCTCGTGACCGTCGCGGACCACGGCAGCGGCGGTTTCATCGCAGGAAGTTTCCAGGCCGAGGATGTTCATTTTACTTCCGGTTTTCGAATATGAGCAAGCCCATCAGCATGTCCACGGCGCGGTCCAGAGGGCGATCCGGAACCGGGTCGGCATAGGTCTTTTTTTCCTGGTCCGTCATCAGCGCCGGAGCTTCCTCGAAGCCGCGTTTTCTCTGGACCTCCATCCATTCGCCGGGCGGGACCGGAACGACGATATCGGGCTCGATCCCTTTTTCATGAATACTTTGACCACTGGGGGTGTAGTAGCGGGCAGTGGTCAGGCGCAGGGCTGAGCCGTTTTCAATTTGCAGGATGTTCTGGACCGAGCCCTTGCCGAAAGTCGTTTCGCCCACCAGAACGGCCCGCCTGTTGTCATGCAGAGCGCCCGCGACGATTTCAGCGGCGCTCGCTGATCCGCCGTTGATCAGGATGACCATGGGGAAATCCGGGTAATGCAGATCACCCCCGGCATAGGCGGGGTCCTGGCGCGGAATCCCGCCGCGCCCCCGGGTGGACACGATCAGCGTGCCCTTCTTGAGGAACAATTCACTAACCTGGATGGCCGATGTCAACAGCCCGCCGGGATTGTTGCGTAGATCAAGGACGAGCGCGTTCATGTTCTGGGAGACCAGTTTCTCGAGGGCTGTCCGGAGGGTCCGGGCCGTTGGCTCGCTGAATTCAGTGATCCGGACATAACCGATCCCGCCCTCCATCATGCGGGCTCCCTTGACACTGGTGACTTGAATGATTTCGCGTTTGAGCGTGAAGTCCTTGATTTCTTTGTCCCGGAGAATTTTCAGCCTTACGGTCGTACCGGGGTCACCCCGCAATTTGTGTACGGTATCGCGCATGGACAGCTTATCGGTGCGCTCATCGTTGACCTCTATGATTTTGTCACGCGAGAGAATGCCGGCGCGGAAGGCAGGGGTATCCTCCATGGGCGCGATCACGGTCAGGAGGTTGTCCTTCACGCCGACCTGAATACCGATGCCGCCAAACTTGCCCAGCGTATCTTCCTTGAGATCCCGGTAATCGAGGGGTTCCATATACTGGCTGTAGGGGTCCAGCGACTGGAGCATGCCGCTCAGCGCGGCGGAGATGAGGTTGGAGTAGCTGACTTTGTTCCCATCAACGTAGTCATGCCGGATGAGCATGATCGCCTTGGTGAAAAGTCGAATCTGTTCATAAGCATCCTCTTCAGCCAGAGGCTGGGTCACGACTGCAGCGGGGGCGTTGGTGACGGTCGCGGTTGTAGCCGCGCCGCTGGGGGCCGTCGGCAGATGGCGGCAGCCCGCCTGCGGAAGCAGAACCAGACCCCACGCCATGGTCAGCACAAATATGGACTTCATAGGCACAAGCGTATGTTGTTCCCCGGCAACCCGTCAAGCTCTCCGGCTGGGATCAGGAGCCGACGTGGCGGACGTGGGCCAGCAGTTGGGGACGAAAACACTTCATAATCCTAAAGAGGTATCCCTTTAGCTGGCGCCCCTTTACACCTTGTGGTTGAAAAGAAGATAAGATTCACCACCCGCCTTCGGCTGGAGGCACGGAAACACGGAGAAGACTGAAGATTTAGAGAAAGCCCAATGTTGCGGGCATTTAGCCCACGGGGTACCGTGGTCAAAATTCCCGCAACGTTTCTTGAAGGAAGAGCCGAGGTGGAGGAGCGGGAAAAACGGGCAGAGGGACGCCTCCCGTGTCGGCCGCCGAGGGTGACACAGGCTTCCAGCTTGTGCCGGATCTGACAGACCACAGGATGGAAGCCTGTGTCACCTTAACTCGATGGATAAGGATATATCTGAACGATCCTGTCTATCCTGCACATCGATGTAAAAATTTCCTCTCATGACTCCAGAACGGGTTTGCGGGAATTTCAGATGCGGTACTCCGCAGCTTAAATGCCCGCAACATTCGCTTTCCTGCCCTGAGCCTGTCGAAGGGGATTCTCCGTGTAAACTTCTCCGTGGCTCCTCTTTCTCCAGCGAAGCGGGTGGTGAATCCCCGCCCGATTAAGATTACGATTACGATTAAGATGAAGCCCACTGGCGGACGTGGGCCAGCAGTTCATCCAGGCGTGTATCGGGCTTGGCGGCTTTCAGGCGTGGAAAGCGATCGCCGTGCAGGAGATAGTCGCCGTGGCGCTTGAGCATGATCTTACCCTCCGCGACTTGAACCGACCGGATGT
The DNA here is from genome assembly GCA_945870225.1 of PVC group bacterium. Taxonomy (GTDB): domain Bacteria; phylum Verrucomicrobiota; class Kiritimatiellia; order CAIKKV01; family CAITUY01; genus CAMBRF01. Next base: position 14,095 of record CAMBRF010000027.1, read on the forward strand.
TCCGTTCCGAGGCCAGAATACGGAGTTCGGCGATCTTAAGCAGGCGGTCGCATTCGGCGGGAAGCGGTCCGAAGCGGTCCCGGAACGTTTTTCGCAGGCTGCGGACTTCCTTGATGTAGCCCACCTCGGCAATCCGCCGGTACAGGCTCACCCGCAGGCGCTCATCCTCGATATACGTCACCGGAATGATCGCGGAATGCTGGGCCCCGATATCGCCCGGCGAAAGGCTGATGAAGTCCAGGGTGACCTCGACCTCAATGACCGGCGGGGCCGGTTCGCCTTTCTTAAGCGCGATGGTGCGGCGGAGGAGCTGGCAATAGAGGCCGAAGCCGATGGCGGCAATATGGCCGCTCTGCTCGGCGCCCAGGAGGTTGCCGGTGCCGCGAATCTCCAGGTCGCGCATGGCCAGCCGGAAGCCCGCCCCGGCCCCCGAGTATTGTTTGATGGCCTGGATGCGTTTCCGTGCGGTGGGATCCACATGCGCCTGTGTCGGCAGGAGCATGTAGGCGTAGCCCTTGTGCTTGGACCGGCCCACCCGGCCCCTCAACTGGTAGAGTTCGGAGAGCCCGAACCGGTCGGCGCGATCGATCAGGATGGTGTTGGCATTGGGAATGTCCAGTCCGCTCTCGATGATGGTGGTGCATAACAGCACGTCGAATTCGCCGCCGGCAAAACGGCGCATGGCCTCCGACAGCATGCCGGCCGACATCTGGCCGTGACCGATATCGATGCGGGCCTCCGGGACGAGCCGTTGAAGCCGGTCGCGGACCCGCTCGATGGTGCGGACACGATTATGAAGGTAGAAAGCCTGTCCCTCACGGTTCAACTCGCGGAGAATGGCTTCCCGGATGATGGCGTCGGTGGCCGGGGTCACGACGGTTTCCACGGGCAGGCGTTCCTGCGGGGGCGTCTGGATGGTGCTCAGGTCACGGGCCCCCGTCAGGCTCATATAAAGGGTGCGGGGAATCGGAGTGGCGGTGAGCGTCAGAACGTCCACCAGCCGGCGGATGTGTTTGAAGCGTTCCTTGTGAAGCACGCCGAACCGTTGTTCCTCATCAATGATGACCAGCCCGAGGTCCTTGAAGGCGATATCCGGCTGAATCAGGGAGTGTGTGCCGATGACAATATCCACCGTGCCCTCTTTCAACCCCTGGGCAATCTTGCTGTTCTCGCCGTGCGTGCCGAATCGGCTCAGCATTTCAATCCGGACCGGGAAGGGGGCGATCCGTTCCGAGAAGGTCTGAAAGTGCTGCTGGGCCAGCACGGTTGTGGGAACGAGGATGGCCACCTGTTTGCCTGCCATGACGGCCTTGAAGGCCGCCCGGACGGCGACCTCCGTCTTGCCGTAGCCCGCATCGCCGCAGAGCAGTCGATCCATCGGGCGTGTGGATTCCATATCGCTTTTCACTTCACGGATGGCCGCCAGCTGGTCGTCCGTTTCCTGATAGGGGAACGCGGTTTCCAATTCGTGCTGCCAGGGTGCATCTGCGGGGCAGGCGAACCCGTCCTGCGAATTCCGGGCCGCCTGGGTTTCCAGGAGGATGCCCGCCAGATCCTGGACGGCCTTCTCCGCCGCCAGCTTCTCATGCCCCCAGCGCTTTCCTCCCAGGTGGTGCAGCGTGGCGTGTCGCTTGCCGACGCCCACGTAGCGGGTGAGCAGATGCGCCTGCGAAACCGGAACGTACAGCTTGGCACCCTCGGCATATTCGATGGCCAGCGCTTCCTGGAGTTGATGGTTAACGGCGATTTCGCGGAGCCCCAGATAGCGCCCCACACCGTGATCCAGATGGACTACCAGATGGCCGGGTTCCATATCCGTCCAGTCGGTGATCCGTGCCCCGGTTGCGGCCGGGACTTTTCCCAGCGGCAGACGCCTGCGCTGGATTTTCCGGCCATAGAGATCGGGTTCCGCCACGAGGGTCAGGGTGAATTCCTCACTGGAGAACCCGCCGGAAAGCGGGGCAACGGTTACCTGGATAGGCTCATTCTTGAAGGCGGCGGGATATAACTCGGTGAGGCGGTCGCGCGTTCCCTGGCTGTCAAAGAAGAATCCGACCCGGCGTCCCTGCCGCGCTTCGGTCGCCATGGCATTCAGGAAACGGCTGCGCGTGGACTCGACGAGGTCCGGGTGCAGGGCGTGTCTGCCGGAGATGGAGGGAATGGGCTCGACCGCCCGGAAATCGAAATCCACTTCGGGACACGCTTCATCGGGACGGGACCCCATGAAGACCTGATGAACGCCGGGCCGGGCATGCAAGGCCGCCTCAATCGTCGCCAGCGTGCCAATCAGGCTCTGGACGCCCGCCTCCCGGACGGTCGTCTCGTAGACGTCTGTATGAACGCGAATGCCGTCAAGGTCGGACCAGACCACGATCAGGTCATCAGGGAGATGGTCCAGCAATGAGGTCCCGGCATCAGGGCGGGCTCGCAGGATGGGCCATTCTCCGGCGGGCGGCAGATTGACGGAGGCCACAGACTCAATGGATCGCTGTTCGGAGGGGTCAAAGGTGCGGAGCGATTCGAGTTGGGACCCGAAGAACTCCATCCGCAAGGGCCAGACCTGGGTGACGGGCCAGACATCAAGGATACCGCCCCGTTGGGAGGCCTCGCCCTGCGCCTGGACTTCGGGTGTGAAGACATAGCCGGAACGGGTCAGGTGTTCGGTCAGAACAGAGGGGTCGATCGCGTCACCGGGTGCCAGAGATTGACAATGGGACTGAAAGACCGGCCGGGTGAGTGTGCGCTCCATCAGCGCCTGGGCGCAACAGACCACCAGATGAGGATGGGGCTCGGTCAGTGCGGCAAGGGTGGCCAGACGGGTTCCCACAACGCCCAAATCGGGCGAGGAGGCCTTTTCGCTGGGCAGGATTTCCCAACTGGGGAAGAGCAGGACCGGGGCGGCATCCGCCGGGGCCAGAGTCTGCAGGTCCCGGAACAAACGTTCCATGGTGCGGGGACCATCGCCGATCCATAGCACGGTCCTCCCCGAGACGCGGGCCAGTTCCCAGGTCAGCCAGGCTTCGGCGGCGGGAGGTTGGTCCGGAATAAAGCCGAGCCGCTCGCCAGCCAGAAGGGGCGCAAGTTTTTCCCGCATCCGGGATTCAAGACTCTGGTCCGCGAGCAGGTTCATCCATACGTCTTGCGCATGTGCGAAGGGGGGATTTTGAGGGCAATCCGATACTTGGCGACTGTTCGGCGGGCAATATGGATGCCGCGCTCCGTTAGGATTTCCAGGATTTCCTGATCGGATAGGGGGTGGGCTGGAGATTCGTCCGCGACGAGGGTGGCGATCGCATCCTTGACCGTCTTGTTCGAGACGACGCTGCCGTCCTGCGTTTTCAGGCCGGGGGTGAAGAAGTAGCGCATCTCGAAAATACCCTGCGGGGTTTGCATGTGTTTGCCGGCCACGGCGCGGCTGACAGTGGTTTCGTGCAGGCCCACCACGGACGCCACGTCGGCCATGGTCAGCGGTTTGAGGTGGGTAATGCCGTTATCAAGGAAATCGGTTTGAACGGCGACGATTTCACTGGCGATCCGGAAGATGGTGTGCTGACGCTGATGGATGCTTTTGATCAGAAACGCGCTCGAACGGACGCGATCCTGGATGTACTCCTTGACGTCTCGTCCGGTTCCGGCGTCGTTCATCAGGGACCGGTAGTGTTTGCTGATACGCAGGCGGGGTAGATCGTCATCGTTCATCAGGACGAGATACTGGCCGTCGACCTTTTTAACGACCACCTCGGGCGTGATGTAAGGCGAGGTTACGGAACTGTAGCTTCGGCCGGGTTTGGGTTCCAGCGTGGCGATGAAGTTGGCGGCGGCCTGGATGTCCTCGACCGGCACTTTAAGGGACTTGGCCACCTCCTGGAGTTTGTGGGCGGCCAGTTTTTCAAGGTGATGGGCGACAATTTTTGCCGGCAGGCTGTCGCTTTTTCCCAGGCGTTCAAGTTGAAACAGAAGACATTCGCGAACATCGCGGGACCCGACGCCCGGCGGATCGAAATCCTGGATGACGGTGAGGATATCCTGCATATGGTGGACATCCGCCCCGGCCCCGGTGGCCAGGGTTTCGATCGAGGTGGTCAGGTACCCGTCATCGGTGATGCTGCCGATGATGACTTCACCCAGAGCCCGGTCCGCCTCGTTCAATTCAGCGAAGGCGAGTTGCTTGAGGAGATGCTCCTGCAGGGATTCCTCCTGTACAATGGAATCCATGATAAAACTGCGCCGATCCTCGTCCTCCGAGGTATAACGGTGGTTTTCCTTTTCCTGGAAAAAATACTCACGCCATTCGTCATCCAACCGGGCGAGGATGTCGAATTCCTTCCTGAAATCAAGCGCCTTGCGGTCCTCCAGGTCAGTGTCAGTGGGCTCAATTTCAATGGGGGTCGTCTCGGTGGCGGTTTCCTCGAGAGTGGGGTTGCTGTCCAGTTCAGCCTGAATCATGGCGCGCAATTCAAGGACCGGCGCCTGGAGCATTTCCAGCGACTGTCGCAACTGGGGGGCCAGCACCATGTGGAGGCGCTGTTCCTGGGATAATTGCATGCTTTGATCTGGCATCTGTTGATTCCCGTCTGCTACTGTTCGACTATAAAAAGCGCGCCGAGGGGGGGCAAGGACAATCTGGAGCTTGCACGCCGCGCAGGACGAGAGGGGCGACCTTGAAAGTATGTGTATTGGGAAGCAGCAGCGCCGGAAATTGCACGGTGGTGGCGTCCGAACGGACCGTGGTCCTGGTGGATGCGGGGCTTAGCGGGCGGGAGACGGGAAAGCGGCTGGCGGAGATTGGCGTGACCACTGAGTCCATCACGGCGATTTGCCTCACGCATGAACATGGCGATCACACGTCCGGACTGGCCGCCCTTCATCGGGCCGGGCGCGTGCGGTTGTATGCCAACAGCGGCACCGCCGAGGGGGTGGCCGCGAAACCCGGGGTGTCCGCCCTGGCTTGGAATATCTTCTCGAACGGGTCGCCCTTCCCGGTGGGCGATCTGGAGGTCGAACCGTTTTCCGTGCCGCACGACGCCTATGATCCCGTAGGGTTTGTGATCCGGTGCGGTGATCTCCGCGTGGGGGTGGTGACGGATATGGGTATGGTGACGGGGTTGATCCGGGAACGGTTGCGCCCCTGTAATGTGCTGGTCATCGAATCGAACCACGACGAGCGGATGTTAAAGGACGCCGACCGTCCCTGGCATTTGAAGCAGCGCATCATCGGTCGCCAGGGCCACTTGTCCAACGATCACGCGGCGGAACTCGTTGCCGAAATCGCCGGGCCCCACCTGAGAATGGTTTTCCTGGCGCACCTGAGCAGCGACTGCAACCGGCCTGAGCTGGCCCTGAAGGCGGCGGTGGACGCCCTGACGAAGAAGGGATTGACCCATGTGAGGGTGGTTGTCGCTCCTCCCAATCGGGTCAGCGACGTCTGGGAGGGGTGAATCCCCTGCATCACTTTGAAGCGGTGAGGGTTTTATAGACGATGCCGGCGATCACCTCGTACCCGGCGTTGGTGGGGTGGATCTGATCCCGGGTGAAATAGGTTTTGTTCTGGGGGTCGGAGAGCTTGGGGTCAGCTCCGACATTGGCGACCTGAATGCCCAGACGGGGGAACTCCGCCAGCATTTGCTTGATGAACCACTGCCGGTCTTTTTCCCAGTCGGCCCTATTGTAGTAGGATTGCGCGATGGGCGTCAGGGCGATCACTTTCCGGAAACCGGCTTTTTTGCGGTCGAGGAAGTACTGCTTGTATTTCGCGTAGATTTCCTCGCGCGATTGACTGCTGCGTCCCCATTGATTGACTAATTCCAAGCCGACCAGATATTGATATTTATCATGATGGATGTCTACTTTGGCCGCGACGCCGGCCATCATCTGGTCAATGGTCTGCCCCGGTATGCCGAAATTAAGAAGGTCAACTTTCCTGCCTTCCTTTTGCAGCCGTGCCGCGACTTGAGCGGGGAAATTAGAGCCGCTGGTTGATCCGGATCCCGCCACCCAGGAGTTTCCATCGAACACAATGGTGTAGGCCATTGTGCCGCCAGCCTTATTTTGCAAACGGGCGTCAGGGTTTGCGGGGTCTGCCCCGGCAACACCCAGTGCAGCAAATAAGCCGATAACCATGAGGATTTGACGTGCCGTTTTCATGCGTTAGTCCCTTTTTCTCAAGAAAGTTCCGCCAGTACCAATTCCGCCGCGCGCTCGGCTGCCCCGCCGGGTCCCAGCAGGGTCCGGACTTCCTCAAAACCCCGTCGCATCTCGGTCCGTGCCGAGTCATCCTCGATCAATCTCAGAAGCGCGCTGGCCAGATTGTGGGGGGTGGCATCCGCCTGGATGAACTCGGGACAAATCCGCCGGTTGGCGATGACGTTGACAATTCCGATATGGGGTAGCCGCACCAGCAGGCGGGCCAGGAAATAGGTCAGGGCCGAGGCCTTGTAGACCACCACGGTGGGGCAATCCAGCAGGGCGGACTCCAGGGTGGCCGTGCCCGAGGTGACCAGGGCGGCGGTGGCCTGGCGCAGGACATGGCGGGTCTGGCCGGTTACGATTTTCAGGCGGGCGGGCGTTCTGGGCAGGGAGGCGGCGAGTGCGCGGACCGCCTTGGCGATTTCGTCGGATGGGGTGGGGATCATGAACGAGGTGCCGGGATGGCGGGCTTCAATCAGCGCGGCGGCGCCGCACAGGGCGGGCAGAATGCGTTCGATTTCCTGGACCCGACTTCCCGGCAGCAGGGCAATCCTGAGATCGCCCTCCCAGGGCAGCGTAACGGCCGGTTCGGCCAGGGTTTCCCGGATCTCATCAACCAGGGGGTGCCCCACGAAATCGACCTTCAGCGAGGTGGCGGCAAAGACTTGTTTTTCGAAAGGAAAAATGGCCAGCAGCCGGTCCACGATCGTTGCCATGTGGGGGATGCGACGGCGGTTCCACGCCCAGACCTGGGGGCAGATATAGTAGATGACCTTCAGTCCCATCGCGTGGGTCCTGGCGGCAAAACGGAGGTTGAAGCCGGGGTAATCCACCAGAATGATCGCATCCGGCCGCCGCTCGCGGGCCACGCCCAGCAGGTGGTGAAAGACGCGGCGGAAGAAAGACAGCCGTCGCACCACTTCGGTAAAGCCCATGACCGCCATATCGCCGACATCGTAAAATGTCTCCACCCCGGCGGCGCGGAGCTGGTCCCCCCCGACCCCGTAGACCTTGATGTCGGGGCGTGTCTTCTTGAGGGCGCGTACGAGAAGCGCGGCGTGCATATCGCCGGACACCTCCCCGGCGATGATCATCACTTCGGGCGGACGCGTCATGACCCCCCTTGGCGGATATGCTGGCAGATCTCCACCGCCAGTTTGAGGGCCTGGGCGGCATGTTGACCGGAGACTTTTGGCTGGCCATGCGTGAGCACGCACTGCACGAACGAAGATAGTTCGTTGAACAGCGGTTCTCCCTTTTCAACCGGCACATCCGAGCGCGCGATCGATTCCCCGGTCTTCCGGAAGAGATGGCCCGACTGCTTTTCGTAGTCCAGTGAGACATAGGTGTCCTGCTGGAACACGCGGATTTTGCGGGTCCGTTCGGAGCTGATGCGGCTGGCGGTCACATTGGCCACGCAGCCGTTTTGGAACGAGAGTCGCACATTGGCAATATCTTCACTCGGGCTCAGCACGGAGACGCCCACGGCGTGCAGATGGCTCACGGGTGAACGCACCAGATGCAGGATGATCTCCAGGTCGTGAATCATCAGGTCCAGAACCACGCTGACCTCCGTTCCGCGCGGGTGAAGGCCTTCACGGGGCGGGGGGTAGGGGGCGAGGCGTACCGCCTCGATGAAGCGCGGTTCGGTGAGCACCTGTTCCAGGGCGTCCAACACCGGGTTAAACCGTTCCACATGGCCAACCTGGAGAATGAGCCCCTTCTCCGCGGCGAGGGCCACCATGGTCTGGGCGTCCGCTGTACTTGAGGCAATCGGTTTTTCCACCAGCAGGTGCACGCCCTTGTTCATGAGCGTGCTGGCGATGGCGCAGTGCAGGTCGGAGGGTACGACCACGCTGAGGGCCTCGGTTTCGGCGGCCAGGGCGTCGATGGACTTAAAGGCGCGGGTTTTGTACCGGGCGGCGATCTCCTCGGCGCGGGGTTCGTGAACGTCATAGACGCCCACCAGTTCGGCCTGCGGCAATTCCGAATACACACGGGCGTGCCACTGGCCCAGGGCGCCCACGCCGATCACTCCGACTTTCAGCTTGCGGTCAGGATTCATGATGCTTTGTCTCCACGGCGAGAAAACACAGACCCATCCGGTTCGCCTCGGCCACCAGGCGGTCACGTTCCAGCAGGATGGTGCGGCGGGCTTCCACCGCCAACACGGCGATGCCGGCTTTACGGAGGGACTTCAGGGTTCGCATGCCGATAACCGGGATGTCAAAACGCATGTCGTGCCCCTGCTTGGCCACCTTGATGACCACGGCGCCGCGGCCACCGAGGCGGCCGGCCCGGCTGATGGCTTCGTCGGTTCCCTCAAACGCTTCCACAGCCAGAATGGTGCCCTCCTTGAGGACGACGGTCTGGCCGATCTCAATGCCGCTGGTAATTTTGGCAACGCGGAGGCCGAGCTCGATATCCGCCTGCTCCGAGGCGGTCGGGGGGCGTCCGGCGATGGGGCCCGGCGGTGGCATGGCGCTTTCCATGAAGAGGTAGGCGGGAAGGAGGTTCACCCCCACACCTTTGAGTTCATCGCAGAAGGCGCCGAAAATCGTGTGGGCGTTCCGCTCCCGCAGCCGGCCGAGAAGGGCCAGGGTGGCGCGATCAAATCGCAGGCTGAAGAGATTGGTGGGGGTGATCTGGCCGGCCATGACCGCATGGCTAATGCCGAGGCTTTTAAACGTGTCCAGAATCGGCTGGAGCTGGCCGAGATAGACCCAGTGCACCTCGTCGACGTAGCGCGCAATGGCCCGGCTGGTCTCATGGCGGAAGGCCACGGCAACGATCCGCTTCACGCCCTGCTGGCGGGCGGATTGGGCCAGGAGCAGCGGGTAATCCCCTTTGCCAGCCACGATGCCAAGTTCAGTGATGGAAGGTGTATCCGGCATGGCTCAGATGGTGGACAGGATGCGGCGTGATTCGTCGAGGAAAATGCCCTGCAGATTCATACGGAGCGCCTGCGGGTTGGTGGCGTACATCATGCCCTCCTCCTGTGTGATCATGCCGCCCTTGATCAGGCCGTAAATGGATTGGTTGAACGTCTGCATGCCGTCCTCGAGACCGGTTTCGATGGCGGCGGGTAATACATCGAGGCGGTTCTTTTCCAGCAACTTCCGCACGGTGGGGGAATTCATGAGAATTTCCACCGCCGGGATCACGCCGCCCTGGGCACCTTTCAACAGGCGCTGGCAGACAACGGACCGCAGATTATTGGCAATGTTCAGGCGGATCTGGTCCCATTCCGAGGATGGGAAGAACTCCAGCAGGCGGCTGATCGCGCCGGAGGCGTTGGCGGAGTGCAGGGTGGTGATCACCAGATGGCCGGTTTCCGCCGCTGCCATGGCGGTGCGGAAACTGAGCTGATCGCGCATTTCGCCGATGACAATCACATCCGGATCCTGCCGCAGCACATGTTTGAGCGCGACCTGGAAACTCAGGGTGTCCAGCCCCACCTCGCGCTGCGAGATGATGCACTTCCGGTCGGGGAACAAGTACTCGATGGGATCCTCGATGGTGATGACGCGCAACTGCTCCGTTTCGTTCAGGTGGTTCACCATCGCGGCCAGGGTGGTGGATTTACCGCTGCCGGTGGCTCCACTAAGGATGACGATTCCGCGTTGGGATTCCGCGATGGCCTTGAGGGAGACGGGAAGATTCAGTTCCTCGAAATTGGGCACCTTGGTCTTGACGTGGCGGAAGGCCAGCGCGGGGATGCCCTGAGAAAGGAAGGCGTTGACGCGGAAACGACCAGCCCCTTCGACGAAGTGGGAAAAATCGGCCTCATGATTTTCGGCA
>CAMBRF010000028.1 GCA_945870225.1 PVC group bacterium
GTCCCGATATCCTGCGCCTGGCCGGCCGCTACCGCGGCATTGGAATGAATCATCACGTCGCTCAAGTCATCTCCCGCTTTCCGGAATCGAGCCGGAAAAGTTCGGAAATCTCAACCGTCATGAAAACAAATAGCCCCGCGAAAAAGGAGGCAAAGAAGGAGCTCCGAACAGTCCTGTGAGCAGAAATAACGATAGCCAAAGTACCTAAGAGCGTCAGGATACGCAAGACATTCCCGATGATTCCCCAGCGCAGGAACGCCTGTCGGCCTGACCCCATGGCCCGCCGGTTGAGCCATCGGGAAACCCAGGCGTTCACACCCGCTGTCACCCATCCTCCCGTCAACGCCATCCAGGAGAAACCCTGAAGGAGAAATAACGCGATGGCACTTGCCAACCCGCCCGCGATCACACCTGCGGAAAGCCACTTCAGGCTTGCGCGGGACGCTGGAGAAAAACCACGCATGGCTCAGTCGGTAGGGCGGTTATCGGTCTCTCCGGTTGAGGGCGCCTTCGTCTGTCTGCGGTCGTCGCAGATCTTCCGCGCCTGCTCGTTCATGATGCGGATGACTTTCCACACCTCATAGGCTCCATATCCCAGCCCCAACACCATACCCGAGACGGTGAAAAGCAGGCCTCCGCCTCGCTTCTGGTCGATCCAGTAACCGGCGTACGAGAAGACCGCCATCCCTACGGCAAAGTTCATCCCTAACATCACCGCCTGCCCCAGATCGCTCCGTCCTTCCGGAGCCAAGAATGTTTTCTGCCACATAACGAATTCCTAAGGCAAGGGAGGGCGCGCATGCTGCGCGCCGCGGACGGCGACACGCCGTCCCTCCCAGAGTTCAGGCGCGGCCCAGTTCGCGACTGCGCTGTGCGGCCGCCCCAATGGTTCGATCCAGAACGGCGGCCATCGTCTCCGTCTCTAGAATGTCGCGGCCGGCAGCCGTCGTGCCTTTGGCCGAGGTGACGGCGGACGCCAGGGCGGCGGGCTCCATGCCTGTCACCTGAAGCATCCGGGCCGTCCCCTGCATGGTCTGTTCCGCAAGCACCAGCGCATCCTGCCGCGATAGGCCTTCCCTCACCGCACCGTCCACCAACCGGTCCAGCAGATAAGCAAAGAACGCCGGACCGGACCCACTCAGGGCCGTCACGGCGTCAAACTGGGCTTCGGGTAATTCCAGCGCACGCCCGCAACAATTCAACAGGGTTTTGACGAGTTCCGTATCCTTGACGGGCGCTCGCACCCCGCGCGTGAACACATTCATGCCCTCACCCACCAGGCAGGCGATGTTCGGCATTACCCGCACCACGCGACCGGCGGGCAGTAGGGATTCGATGTGGGTGGTCGTCTTGCCTGCGGCGATCGATACCACAAGATGATCCGCCGTCAGATGCGGGGCAATCTCACGCAGAACCTGATCCAATTGCTGGGGCTTCACCGCCAGGAAGACCACCTGCACCTGCCGAACCACCTCCGCATTGTCCAATGTGATACGAATCCCGAGCCGTCGGCTCAATTCCGCCAAGCGCTCCTCACTGATGTCACTGGCAACAATCCCATCCGCGCGGGCAAAGGCTTTTTCGATCAATCCGGCCATGATGGCCTCAGCCATCTTGCCGGCTCCGATAAATCCGATTTTCATCATGGCGGGCCTATTTAAACAAATACAGGATCAGCGGTTCCAGCCGGGCGAGCAGCATGTGGTAGGGCCTCAAGACTACCTGCCCCAATGGCCCCATCAGTCCAAAACTCGCCAGAACCAGGGTTGTGGTATAGAGCACGCCCAGAAACAACAGAAAACCCGTCATCCGGTCTCGAGAGCGCGCGGAATGATGGGGCGTTCCCACCGGATTGCCTTCGTCCCGTATTTCGTGCAGGCCCGGGGGCAGGTCGCTGCAGATACGGCCCGTCTCATAAGCTCCCAGTATTTCCACAACTCCGGCAAGGCTCCGTTCCTTGGCAATGTGGCCACCTGTCCGATGAACAACCTCCATCACCTCGGGAGCGGCATTCCCCGGACAGGCAGTCCGGCACCGGGCGTTCATTTCCATCATACTGATATCATTATGCCCGTCGCCGATCGCCAGAATCCGATCCTCACCGACCTCCAGATGCCGGGCGAGTTCAGCCACAGCCAGTCCCTTGGTGAAGGGCACCGTGCGCACATCCACCTCGCCGGGAAATTGGAAGACCTGAAGATATTTAAACGGTTTGGCCTCCTCCCGGATGATATCCGCACCAAACTGGGTCGCCCCTTCGTCATCAAAGCGGAAGCATATCCTCTGGCGGTTAAAGAACGCCACATGGGCAAAGGGATTGCGCGACAACACCGCCCGCCTGATCAGGGGAAGCGCCCGCCGCACCTCAAGCTTGTCGCGCCACTCCAGCCACAACACGCGCGCGTTCCACAACCAATGGGGCCAATACCCCCACCGGGATCGTTCGTAAATGGAGGCGTGCCGGGCAATCACGAAGTCGGGCTCGATGCCGAAAACCCGCATCGGCCGGAACACACGATTGAAACTGCGCAACCCCCGGCCTGTACAGACCACCCATACCGCGCCCCGAACGTGGCGCAGATCGTTGATCTTGAGGCGAAACGCACGGAAAAGCTCAAACTCGGGCTTCTGCCCCAGAAGGGTCCCGTCGGCGTCCGTTACCAGCATCCGGATCTGGCCGAGAGTATTTTCCGAACCTTTCATGCCGATATCCCTTGGTCGGGAACCGATGGCCGGACGTTACCCGTCCGGCCCATAACGCGGAAAATACCCGGCACCGACCGGCTACTTTCTGGCCGCCGATTCCTTGATGAGGCCCAAGCCGATGACTTCGCGCTGGATCTGATTGGTGCCCTCGTAGATCTGGGTGATCTTGGCATCCCGCATCATTTTTTCCGCCGGGTATTCCTTCATGTACCCGTAACCACCAAGCACCTGAACGGCGTCCGTCGTGACTTTCATGGCCGTATCGGAGGCGAACAACTTGCACATCGCGGAGATCTTGCTGACATCCTTGGCCCCGCCATCGATGTACCGGGCGGCGGCATAGATCAAGGTGCGGGCCGCCTCAACCTGCGTCGCCATATCGGCCAGCATGAACTGGACACCCTGGAACGAACAGATCGGTTTGCCAAACTGACGGCGCTGACGGCTATACTCGACCGCTTCATCCAGCGCGCCGGCGGCAATGCCCAGTGCCTGGGCAGCCACGCCCGGACGGGAACTGTCCAGCGTCTTCATCGCAACAATGAAGCCCATGCCTTCCTTGCCCAGCAGATTTGCCTTGGGGATGCGGCAATCCTGGAAAACCAGCTCGCGGGTCGCCGAGGCACGGATACCCATCTTGTTTTCCTTCTTGCCGAAAGTAAACCCGGGCGTGCCCTTCTCCACAATGAAGGCCGAGGCACCACGGGGGCCCTTCGCCTTGTTGGTGATGGCCACGATAGAGTAAATTTCCGCCTCGCCGCCATTGGTAATCCATTGCTTGGTACCATTGAGGACATAGTGGTCGCCATCCAGCACCGCCGTGGTCCGAATGCCGCCGGCATCTGAACCCGCGTTGGCCTCGGTCAATCCGAAGGCCGCCAACGACTGACCGGAGGCAATTCGAGGCAGATACTTCTTCTTCTGTTCCTCGGTGCCGAACAGGATGATCGGGAACGTGCCGAGCGCCGTCGCCGCCAAGGCCAGGGCGATTCCGCTGCATACCTTCGAGAGTTCCTCGACGGCAATCGACAGATCCATGATCCCGCCGCCCATGCCGCCGAATTTCTCCTCGATGTACAACCCGCAGATGTCGGCCTCGGCAAAGACTTTGACGATCTCGTGGGGAAATTCATTGGCCTCGTCGTAATGCTCGCGGATGGGCTTGATCTTCTCCTGCGCGATCTGGCGGCAAAGGTCCCGAATCATGACCTGCGTCTCTGTCAATCCGTAATCCATGATGTTCTCTCCCAAGGTATTGCGACAAAAAAAGCCGACTGGTTTCAGCCAAAAACCGCGGCAATATAGCTTGAATCACGATCCGAGAGCAAGAAAAACATCCTGATCCGCACTGTACAAGCCAGCCATCCTGTTATAGCGTCTCGGACATTGCAGGAACCTTGGCATGGAAAAAGAAGTTAAAATCATTTTTGAACCGTCCGGGCGGAGTGTTTACGCTCTAGCGGGCACCGTCCTGCTGGAGGTCGCCGCACGTGCCGGATTCATCCTTCAAACCCCCTGTGGCGGCGGCGCCACATGCGGAAAATGCGTGGTCCGCATCCGGGCGGGAATCTGTCCCGCCTCGGAGAGTGAACTCGCCGCACTGGGAGCCTCACGCGTCGCCGAAGGATTTCGCCTGGCCTGCCAGGCCCGCCTCAGCGGACCGCTCACGGTCGAGATTCCCGACACCTCCCTCTTCCAGTCCCGGCAACAGATCCTGACCAGTGACACCGGGGAAACGATGGAAGTCCTGCCGCGGGTCCGCAAAACCTGCGTCCAACTCACACCGCCGCTTCACGATGAAAGCGGTTCTGATCTCGACCGCCTGCATGCGACCATCGGCCCCTGTCCCGTCTGCCTCTCCGCCGTGCGCGATCTGCCGGGTGCCTTGCGTCAATCGAACTTCATGGCGACCGCCGTAAGGGTGGATAACGAACTGATTGCCGTGGAACCGGGGGATACCACATCTGCCTGCTACGGCATCGCGTTTGACGTGGGGAGCACGACCCTGGTGGGAACCCTGGTCGATCTGGTCACCGGCGCCGACATCGCCGTGGCCGCCCGCGTCAACCCCCAGACCTCGTTCGGGGACGACGTCATTTCGCGCATTCAGAAATGCCGCACCGCACCCGACGGCCTCCAACAATTGCAAGCCTCCGTCCTGGACGGGATCAATCGGATTGTCGACGAGTTGGAGCGCAAAGCCGGCATTGACCGTAATCGCGTCTATGAGGTTGTCTTCGCCGGCAATACGACCATGCAGCAGATCCTCTGCGGCATCGATCCCTCACCCTTGGGAGAACTGCCCTTCACGCCCGCTTTCCGGGAAGCCCTGGAGACCCGCGCCTCCGATCTCCACCTTCATGTTCATCCCTGCGCCAAGGTGTATGTGTTCCCGCAAATCGGGGGGTTCGTCGGGGGCGATACCGTATCCGGCATTGTCGCCACCCGGCTCGATCGCTTCACCAAACCGGCGCTGCTGGTCGATATCGGAACCAACGGCGAAATCGTGCTGGCACATAACGGGAACATGCTGGCCACCTCGGTGGCGGCCGGCCCCGCCTTTGAGGGGGCCCGGATCGTCCATGGCATGCGAGCCACGACAGGCGCCATCGAGAAGATCATTCTGGACGGCGATGTGCGCCTGAACGTCATCGGCAACAGCAAACCCGCCGGCCTGTGCGGCACGGCCCTGATTGATGTCGCCGCCGAATTGTTGCGCGTGGGCCTTCTGGATTCAACCGGGCGGATCCTGTCGTCGAATGAAGCGCCGGGAGGAGTCTCTCCGGCGCTGCGTGCGCGCCTCATTGAGGACCGGGGCGAAGTGAATTTCCTATTGGTGGCGGCGGCGGAATCCGGCACCCGGGCCCCGCTCTTCATTTACCAACGCGATATCCGGGAACTTCAACTGGCCAACGCCGCGATCCGGGCGGGAATCAACATCCTATTGAAAATGGCAGGACTGAACGCGTCCGATCTAGGCGAGGTTCTGCTGGCCGGGGCGTTCGGCAATTTCATCCGCCGCAATCACGCCCGCCGGATCGGCATGCTGCCGCCTGTGCCGTGCAGTCGCATCCGGTTTGTCGGCAATACCGCCTCGTTCGGCGCCAAGCGCGCCCTGCTCTCCACCCAGGAGAAGGCCTATGCCGACCGGATCCTGGGAAAGGTCCGGCACGTGGATTTGTCGCTCGACCCCGAATTCCAGATGGAATTCAGTTCCGCCCTGCTCTTCCCGGAGCACGATCTGGACGAATGCGGGGAATAACCCCGGTTACAACGTCGCGCCAAAGGCGATGACGGCCCCGACGTCCTTGGCCAGCTTCTGCACCAGTTCTTCGGAGGCCGGCTTGTTCAGCTTGAAAATGGCCATGGACTGGTCGCTGGGCGCATGGTGCGAATGCCGGACATCCTCGATGTTCAACTTGGCTTCCGCCAACGCCGCCCCGATATGCCCGACCACGCCGGGCCGGTCCTTGTACTGGAAACACACCACATGGCCCGTCGGCTCGAAGTAGAGCTTGTCGAAGTCATTGATGCGCGAAATCATGATCGTTCCTTCCGCGACCGTGCCCCGCACGCTCACCTGGCGCAGGTTGGACGCGTCGAGGTTGCCCATCATGTCCACCGTAATGGAATTGGCGAATCCCTTGCGGGCGTCGGTCTCGCGATTACGGTATTCGATGCCGCGGCTCTCCAGGAACTTGACCGCCGCCTTGGAATCCATCGCCCGATCCTGATCAGGCCACAAGGCCGCGACCACCGGCACAATCAGCCAATCGCCAAAGGGCTTCAACTGTCCATAACAACTCGTCTCGATCTGCTTGAGATTCACGGCCTTGCCCAACACCTGGCGGGACACGCGCGCGAGGGTATTGGCCAGCACGCAGTAGGTCTCGTCCAGTCCCTCGGGGATATCGCGATTGACGATATACGACGTCACGCCCTTATCATCGTACTCGATCAACTGTTCCGCCGACCGCTGGGCGGCCTTGGCGTTGGCCTCCTTGGTGCTGGCACCGAGATGCGGCACCATGATGTCGGCGATATCCGCCACGCTCTTGGGCCCGGGTTCATCCTTGGGGAAGACATCATTCAGGAATCGCAGACCCTTTTCGGCCTTCACCGCGCGCAGGGCGGCCTCGTCCAGCACGCCGGCACGGGCACAGTTCACAATGGCCGCACCTTTTTTCATCAAGCCCAGCAGCTTGGCACCAACCAGCTTCTTGGTTTCGGCCGTCTCGGGAAGATGGAGCGTCACATAGTCGGATTTGGCGAACAGGGTCTCCAGGTCTACCAATTCAACCCCCGCCTCGGAGGCGCGTTCAGCCGAGATCATGGGATCGTATCCCAGAAACGTGCAGTCGAATCCGGACAGGCGCTTGGCGACCAGACGACCAATGTTGCCCAGGCCGACGATACCCACCGTCTTCCCGGAAACCTCGCGCCCCATGAACGCCTTCTTTTCCCACTCGCCCGCGCGGCAGGAGGCATCGGCCTTGATCAGGTGGCGGGCATCCGCCAGCATGAGCGCCACCACTTCTTCCGCCACGGCGTTGGAATTGGCACCGGGTGTATTCATGACGTCCACGCCCTTCTTGCGGGCATGTTTGGTATCGATGGTATTGAAACCGGCTCCCGCCCGGATCACCACTTTGAGCTGCGGCAGGGCATCCATGAGAGCGGCGGTCACGGGTTCGCTACGCACGATCAGGGCGTAGGCGTCAGGATGCTTGGCGCACAAGGCCGCCACATCGCCGGCATCGTCCTGGTAAACTTCGTAATGGCCGTTCTTCTTCAGAATGTCCTGGGCCACTTTGTCGAGCTTGGTTGGTATCAGTACCTTTTTCATGCGCCATCTCCTTCGTGAGGTTGTCCGGCTGGCAGTTTCCATCCGGGCCGTTCTCTATCGGAGGCGCATTATAGGGAATCAAGGCTCCGAATCAAGCGTGCCCTCAGCGGCCATGGAATCTGAGCGGTACACGAACCACATCTCCGCTCGCTTTCATCACGCCTAACCCTTACCATGCGCGGCCATGAAAAAGTTGATTCCGTTCACTCGAAACAACGGCAGGGCGTGATGAAAAATCGAATGATCCCCCGGTTCCTGATGCCGGATCGTTATTTCCGTCTACTGTGGCATCGCTACAGCGGAAAATCCTGGTCGGGTATTCTGCTGCATTTTTATGAAGGGCAGTATCTCAACCTGTTCTGGTCCGCCTTGCTGTATATCGTGAAAACCGCGCCGCTCTGGGCCTGGCCGGTGGTCACCCGTAACATTATCGATGCTCTGGCGCCGATCGGGCCGGACTCGCAGCGGACCATCCTGATCAACATGGCGGTCATGCTGGTGTTGATCCTGCAGAACGTGCCAACCCATGTCCTGTATGTCGCCTGCCTGAGCAAGGCCATCCGGAACATGCAGTTCCAGATCCGGTGCGTGTTTGTCACGCGGTTGCATCAGCTTTCCATATCCTTCCACAGCAATTTCACTTCAGGCCGATTACAATCCAAAATCCTGCGCGATGTGGAAATGCTGGACTCCATTTCCCGGCAGGCCATGAGCGTCCTGTTGCACGGGACCGTCTCGATCATCCTGGCGATGGGCGTGACGATCTACCACAAACCTTCACTGGCCCTCTTTTTCCTCATTCTGGTGCCGATCGCCGTGGTGTTAATTCAGCTTTTCCGCCAGCCGATGCTGCGGAAAAACAAGGAATTCCGCCTGGAGATGGAAGAGATGACCGCCAGGGTGTCGGATATGATGGAAATGATCCCCGTCACCCGCGCCCATGGCGTGGAGGATGTGGAGACGCGCCGGATGGGCGACCAATTCCAGACCTTGCGGAGCAAGGCCTTGCGGCTGGACCGGGTAAACTCCTTTTTCGGATCATCCACCTGGGTCTGTTTTCAGACATTCAATCTCATCTGCGTCGCGGTTACGGCATATTTAGCCCTGCAAGGATCGATCTCGCCCGGCGATGTGGTGATGTATCTGGGATATTTCGGAATGCTGGTAGGATCGGTAACCGGTTTTATTGATTTCTATCCCACGCTCTGCCTCGGCCGGGAATCCGTGCGGTCCTTGAGCGAAATCCTGGAATGTCCGGACTTGGAACGAAATCAGGGGAAACGGGTCGTAAAAGCCGTCCAGGGCCGGATCGATCTGGAGAAGGTCGAGTACCGCTATGCCCCGAACCTTGAGCCTGCCGTCCGGGACCTCTCGCTGAACATCGCACCGGGCGAATGTGTGGCTTTCGTGGGCGAGTCGGGTTCCGGAAAATCCACCCTGATGAACCTGACAATCGGTTTCCGTCGGCCCACTGGCGGACGGATACTGCTGGATGGCCTGGATATGGAAACGCTCGATATGCGGACCTACCGGAAGCATCTATCGGTCGTTTCGCAGAATACCATTTTGTTTTCGGGAACCCTGCGCGAAAATATCACTTACGGGCTGGGACGGATTGACGAGAAGCAACTGGCCAATGTGCTCGAGATGGCGAATGTGAACCAGTTCTTAAAGGATCTTCCCAATGGCCTTAATACGATGATTGGCGAACACGGCGGAAAACTGTCAGGCGGCCAGCGTCAGCGTGTTTCCATTGCCCGGGCGCTCATTCGCGATCCCCATGTGATCGTTCTGGATGAGGCGACCTCGGCACTGGACGTGGCCTCCGAGAAGCTGGTGCAGGAGGCGATTCAACGATTGATCCATCAGCGTACCACTCTCATTGTGGCTCACCGCCTGAGCACCATCCGCAACGCCCACCGGGTTGTCGTGATGAATCAGGGCCGGATTGTCGAAATCGGCACCCATGCCGAGCTGATGGCCCGGGGCGGCGAGTTTTTCAAAATGGTCAACCTGCAGCACTAAATCAGACGAGCAGACGGCCTTCTCGATTCTCGCTTACGGGGAGGGCGGGCATGTTGCCCGCCGCGGACGGCAACATGCCGTCCCTCCCAAGTTTCACAGAAGCGAGCAGATGCGCTTCACAAGCGAAGCTTCTCGCGAGGGATGAACCGAACGGTAACATTATCGTCGTCCGCTATCTCAAACTGGATATCACCACTGAATCTTTTGGGCACCAGTTTCTTGACCTCAACGTCCACATGGTGCATCTGCCCGTCTGCCGTCCGCCATTCCACTGTGGCCGTCGAAGGAATAGGGTATTCAGGATGGCCATGGAGCTTCCAAATGCCCGGAGAAAGAATACCCCCAACTGACCGAAACTCCCCATAGACCACTTGGGCGTTGTCCACCCGTCTTGTCCCCACATTCTTGATTACAACGTTGTAGTCTTCCACTCTGCATCCCCCAACGAGAAGACCAACGGAAAGCATTATCGGTAAAGACATTCTTCGGCTCATAGTCTCATCTCCCAGCATTCGGATAGTAAATCACGCGCGGTTTATTGCGCCACTTTTCGAACCTTCCTCGTTCGTCATGAATGATCGGCCAACTTGCTCCAACGTCCTTGGGATCAAGAGGACCGAATGGTACTTTCACACTCACAGCTTCGTCGCGCATCCACATCAACGCAAAATTCGACCGGTCTCCATCCTCGTATCCTCCGCCGATGTCGGAGTGTGCACCACGGAATCCTATTTCTACGATGTGCGGGTCGGCAGAGGGGGCCTGAGGATCGCTCAGCACGGACGAGAGCGGGAACGCACCGCGCTTTTCGTCGAGTGCCACGGCATGGCGAACATTTTCCACGTTTGCAGGAATCGCCATATTTTGACCCCAATCGATATCGTTTCCTGGCACACCAAACGAGGCGACGGTATCGAATAGTCCCAAAAATCGAATCTTTACCGGGCATACGACATCCGTCGGTTTTCCATCTGACCCCAGCACCGGAACCCCTCCCTTCGTATTGATATAGTTGACGAAGGTCCGGGCAAGGGCCGCTCCACGGCTGAACCCGATTATGTCGATTTTCTGATTCTCGCCCTTTGGATCTGGCGTGTTGAAGATTCTAACCAAATCATCATACATATCTTCGATTCTATTCCCGCCGCCTGCGCCTGTTATTCCTCCCACGTGCTTCGAAAACCAATCCGTGCCAACACCCTTGCGATAGGCGACCAGTCCATCATAGATAGCCGCCAGCTTCGCCACATTTGTCGGGCGTTTCATTTTCTCGCGATCATTCCAAGTCCCATCAAACGCATACAGCGCCAGACCTAGCGGATCGGCACTGCTTATCGGAGCATTCCCAACAAACCCATAAACATTCACCCCCCCCGCCTCTCCGATCGGATCCCGGCTGATCCATCTCCCCATCTTGGGTGAATAGTAGCGGTAGCCGTAGTTGATCAGGCCGGTCTCATCATCCATGTATTTCGTGTTGAACCGGAAGGGATTATTCGTGGACTCTAGACCCGTCATGGCGGTTACGATCCCGAATGGATCGTACTCGTAATGCGCTACCGGTGCACCATGGCTGTCAATCAGGTCCGTGATATTGCCGTTGCCGTCATGAAGATAGTGGTTAATGGTTGATTGTTGATGGTTAATGGAAAAGAGCAACCCTCCGATGCCACCGGCACCCTGAAGGGTGCCGGAGAGGTCGAGGCCCCAGATGAAAGAGTTTGTGAAAGCCGGACCGTTAGGGACAGCGGTCCCCACCTCGGAAATCAGGTTCCAGCCGTCGTATATAAAAGAGGAGTCAGAAGTCAGAAGACAGGAATCTAAAGTATGGGTGTAAACCGATTTCCGAACACGGCGGGATTGGTAGTCGTAACTGAACGCAATCCGGGACTGGAGATTCGAAACCAAAATCAGCCTGTTCTCCCCGTCCCATACATAATTGAACTGGCCGTCATCCGTAAGATTGCCGTCCGCATCATATCGCGGTTCCACCGGTCTCGACACCGCCCTGCGGCTCAGCCCCCCGCCCGACCCGGCCCCAAAGATAAACACCGTGCCTGACCACACCGCCTCGCGGACCAGTCCGGGAATACTCATCTCAACGTATTGATTGACCTCGTTCACTCTGTAAGAAAGCCTCCGTCCGTTCCCTTCTGTCGCCCAATTCCGATTGCCAATCAAGTCATAATTGTACTGATACTGTGCATCCACCACGGGAACGCCCGCCACTGTGAACTTCCGCCCCGCCACCACCTGCCCCCGTTCGTCATAGTCGTATGTCCAATAGCTCCCATCCGGCCCCGCACAACGACTCCTCATATCCGATGAATTATGAGCATACTCAACACCCGCGAGCAGCCCTCCCTCCCCCTGCCACCCCACCCGCTCCAATCGACCCAGCGCGTCATACTGCCACGTCCCACGCAACCGCTCCACGCCTCCAACTGTGGCAACCAACTCTGTAACTGTTCCCGCCGCCCCGCCATACCCATACCGCACCATGCGGTCACCCGCCGCCACACTGAGCAACCGACCGGCCTCGTCATACTGATACCCCACCCGGTTGACCACACCGATTTCTCCACGAATCACCAGGTTGGTCCGGCGCCCCAGCACATCATACTCATACCCCAGCTCACCGGCCGAGCCCGGCAGGATCTCATGCGTCAAAGATCCATCGCCCCCGTAAACGTTGGTCCGTACTCCCTCCGCATCCTGCACCACAATCGGCCGACCCAGCCGGTCAAGCGTCAGCGCCACCCCCGGGGTCCCATCGGAATACGCTATATTCGTGAGGCTGCCTGCGGAATCATACCCGTAAATCGTCTCAACCCCGCGCGCCCAAATCCGCATGAAAACCTGCCCGTCTCCACGGTACTCCTGGCCGACAGCCCGGTCATCGGCATACACCTTGTTCGTCTGCCAGCCGCGCCGGGCGTCATAATCCCAACGCGTCACATCGGGAGCCATATTCGTCCCGCCTCGAAAGGTTTCCAGAGCCGTCAGTCTTCCGCGCTCATCATACCTGTATTGCTGCGGGTAAGTATGCGATCCCGACTGGGCGCGCAGTTCGCCGGTCGGTTCATAGTCATAGGCAACCTCTCCGCCATCCGACCGCACCGTCCTCACACGCCGCCCCATCGCATCATAGAGGTACAGGGTCGTCCTGAAAAAATCGCCCGCCGTCACCATCTGTCCGGTCACATTCCCGCCGGAATCATAGCGATAGTCCGTCTGCATCACTCCGCCACCGGGTCCAGTTTCGATTTGCCGGGCCAGCCGGCCAAACCCGTCGTGGCTGTAGCTTTGCTCAGCGACCACCTGCCCGGTCGACGATTCTTGCCGCACACTCTTAAGCAATCCGTTGGTGAACCACGATACGGTGCGCGTCCCATCCGGCGCGAGAACCGTCTCCCGCCGTGCCGCGCTTTCAGAAGCCCTGATCCGATCCACCCGGCTGGTCCGACCAAAGGCAACGGACCACGATGTCGCCCCATCCAGACTGCGCCACTGCGCCGCCACCAGCGATGCCGTGGCGCTACCTGAATTCGCATAGACAAACTGTTCGTTCTTATAGGACGGCTTGCCTTGAAACAACTCCACCCGTGCCAAGGTTTCGGAAACGTAATCGTCGCCCGCCAGATCCATCTCGGCATCCCCGTCCCTATCCACCGCCGACCGGAAGGCCTCGCCTTTGGCGTTGTAGCCCGTCATCCGCGTGGTCAGACCGTCCGCAACGTAAACCGGCCGGCCAGCCGGGTCATAACGTGTCTCTACCTGATACCCGTCGGCATAAACGGTCAACCAGCTTCGCCCGAGCATGTCGGAATAGGTTCGGATCCATTGCGGCGCCTGGGTGTCGCCCCCCTCATATACGGTTGTGTAGGTTCCCCGTTCATCCACGCCGTAGTCATAGCACTGCGCCCGAACCGCCGTGCCGGTCACGGACTTGGGCTGACCATCACGATACGAGGTCTCCACCTGGGTTCCCCCATCGGGAAAGACCGTGGTCACAACCTGTTCGCCGACAGAATTAGAAGCATACGCCCAGGTGGTCACCCCGCCCCGTGCATCCACCGCGCGGACCTGCCGGCCCGCCTCGTCATAACTTGCCGTCGTCACCACATCCGGCGCACCGGTTACGCACAATCTCGTCTCCACGACACGCCCGCCGACATCGTACTGATTGAACCGGGTGACCCCCAACCGTTCTGCGGCGTAGACCTGTTTCAGCTCATCATAGACATACGAGGTGGTTACGCCCTCCGCATCGCGCTCCATCTCCGGCCCGCAACATCCGAATTCCGTCCGGGTCCAGGTTCCATCAACACTGTTCGAGGCGGACAGCACCCGGCCCAACCCATCGAGCACATTGGTCACCGACGACAATAGGATGGCCCCGGCAATGTCCGTCGCCGCGGAGAGAAGGACCCGTTCGCCCGCATCCGTAAGGGTGACTGTGCGAACGCCATTGGTAACCACGCCGCCGGATCCGGTGCCGGACTCCTCGGTTGTGGTCAACTGCGAGTAGGGACAACTGTACGCAAAGGTGCTGAGCGTTCCGTCCGGCGCTTCCACCCGCCAGGTCCGCCCTAAAAAAGATCCGTTGGTATAGTAGCTGGTCACACTCACCAGATTGGACGGATCGTCATAGGTCGCTCCGCGTACGGCGCACCGCACGGTAAGGTCGCGACCGGTCTGATAGCTGTAATAGGTGCGCGCCACTTCCTGCCCGGCCAGAGTCTCAATGATCAGGCGCGGAGCATCATCATTCTCCGCCAGCTGACTGTCATCGGCAGGCATATGGAGCGTGTCCAGCGTGGGATCACCCGAGTAGCGATACTCCGTGGTTCGTGCCGCCGCCCGATCGCCCGCCGCCGCGTTCTTGAAGCCCGAGTAAACCCACCGCTTCCGGCCTGCCTCATCATACTCATACTCGGTCCAGGCGCCCTCCGCCTCGATCACCTGTTTCAAGTTGCCATAGTTGGTGCGGTCAGCCGCATCCGCGTAATAAGCGTAGTGTGTGACAGCCGCATTTGGCGTCCCCGCCGCAACCGTTTCACTCACCTTCTCCTCCCCCCAGGGAAAGGTTTCAACGGCAATCAAGGTCACATTGCTCTGCGGCGGCTGGACCCCGTCGTCGCGCAGGCGGGTCTGTTCGAGCATAACCAGATTAGTTTCTGAATCCTGCCAGGAGCGACGCCGCTCCTTGAGGGCAACCTTCAGCCCGTTATTGGTGCTGATGCCGCTCCACACTTCAACCGCGCCGTTGGAGGGATCGACCACCACCCGTATATCCGCCAGGACCCGCCCATCAGGGGCCAGGGTGCGGAACCCCTTGCTGCCATGATAGTACACCACCCGGTTCGTCAGCCCGGCAACCCGATAGGCATGCTCAACACTCGTCACCAGGTTGTCCGTATAACCCGGTTTGGCGACCAGGAGCGTCGTCTCCACCGCCGAGACCAGTCCGGCGTTCAACCTGGTCGTCAGTCCCGGCCACACCCCGTTGTTGTGATTGGTTTCTGTCTTGATCTCCTTCCTCCCGCTCTTAACCAGAACCTGGGAGATCCGATTGGCCTGATAGACATGTTTAATTTCCCGTTTCCCATCCGGAAACCGGAGCGTCACATTATCGCCCGCCTTGTCCAGACGGTAGCGCCGCGTCTGATTGAGGGTCTGCCCGCGCTTCGCTCCCTTTGTGGGAAAAACCATTTCATAACCTGACGGCCGCACGACGCAGACAAACTCCCACTCGTTATCCCCCGCGACGGTCCAGGCCACACACGTCAGGAGGCTGTACATCTGCCGGACACAGCCGTTGAGTTCATATTCCGTCAGATAAGCCTTAACACGGAGCCCGGCGTGGAGACTGCCGTCCGACACGCCCAGCGGGATCACCACCCTGGCCTGGGGCTGGAGCCCGTCCCAGACGGCGCAGGCTTCAAGCGGGCAGGTGGAACATCCGCAGCCGAGGTCGGCCAATCCATCCTCCTCCGGATCATTAAAGCGCGGGGGAACCGGTTCGTGATCACGGAAACTCCACTCTATGACCACCCGGGCCACGCCCCAATAACCGCGCCAGCTCACCGCGTTCCAGCCGTCTATCAGTTCCGGGATATCGCACCAGGCGGGAAACGGCGTGATGCGCCCGAACACCGCGGACTGAACGACGGCCTCGAACCGTTCCCCGGTGGCAGACCACAGGTTCCATTTTCCCTCCCGGGCGGATGTGCCGTTGGCATCGTACACAACCGTCCGGCGCAGCGTCGGGGACTCAGCCATCCCGGTGATGTAGAAGCGGAGGGTATGGCCCGCGCCCGTATGAAGGCCGGATACGGACAGGAGGCTGTTACGCTGCAGGGCACCCGCCTGCCAAAGATAACCCCAGTTGATGGGCGCGGTGATCGTGGTGATGGCCGCCGGCGCGGCGTTCTCCGTCAGGCGGGTCGCCGCATAGTCGGCTTCACAGTTTGCCTTGTAGAGCGTGGACGTGAGCGCCGCCCCGTAACCATAGCCCTTGTTCAGCGTCCCGCCCGACGACCATCCCGCGTTCACCCCCTCGGCCAGAATCGTATAACGCAATTTGCTGATCGCTTGATGCAATTCAACGAAATGCACCCACAGCAACGGCGCATCGGTGAATGAGGCCGCATAGATCGGCTTCCCGCTCTGTGTGTACTCGCCCGGAATTTTGGTAAAGAGCCCGTTATCATCGCCGATGCCCTCCATCAGGGAGGGCTTCAGCAGGGTCTCTCCATTTTTCCGCAGGCCGAAAGGAAACGCAGCATTGGCGTCGGCAACCTCCAGATTATACTCCGACGGCCCCAGCAGGTACGACGACGTCATCAGCGCGGTCACCCTCGTCCGGAGCGTGTTGAGTTCAACCTGAGTTACCTTGTCGCGCAGCCCCTTCGGGCCGATGTAGGGCGCACTGAAGGCCGCCCGGACCCGGTGGTTGAAATTGCTGACCAGCGCATTATAGGCCGGAACATAGAGCTCGCTCTGGGCCCAGAGGGACGGACTGATCAAAAGAGAAAGCAGGACAATCCCGACCTTCTTGTCTCCGGAAAACCACGACCCGCACATAATCTTCTCCCGCAGTTAGAACCGCGAGAGACTATTAATGCACTAATTAGTAATCAAGAACTAAATAAGCGGGCGCAACGCTGTCAGGCCGCTGTCCTGCGCCGACGGACGGGCAGCGTCAGCCGGCGCGGATCGTGAACTCGCCTTTTTTGGCCTCAACCTTGATCGCGCCGCCCTCCTTGACCTCCCCGCCGATGATCAGACGGGAAACAGGCGTCTCGATCTTCTGCTGGATCAGGCGTTTCAGCGGACGGGCCCCATAGACCGTGCTGTACCCTTCACGGGCGATGAGATCGCGCGCAGCGGCGCTGACCTGCAATTCCAGCCGCTGCCCGGCCAGACGGCTCTTAAGCTCCGTCAGCTGGAGATCGACGATGAGGCCGGTCTCGTCCGCCGTCAGGGGCTTGAAAAGAACAACATCGTCCACCCGGTTGAGAAATTCCGGACGGAAACTCCGGCGCAGTTCGTCCATTACCGACTTCCGGGCATCCTCCCGGATATGCCCGCTCTCGTCGATGCCCTCCAGAAGGGTCGGCGAGCCGACGTTGCTGGTCATGATGACAATGCAGTTCTTGAAGTTCACCGTCCGCCCGTGGGAATCGGTCAGCCGCCCGTCATCAAGAATCTGGAGGAGAATGTTGAAGACATCGTGATGTGCTTTCTCGATTTCATCGAGCAGGATCACGGAGTAGGGTTTCCGGCGGACCGCCTCGGTCAGTTGCCCCCCCTCTTCATACCCCACATAGCCCGGAGGCGCCCCCACGAGCCGGGAGACGGAGTGCTTCTCCATATACTCACTCATGTCAATGCGCACCAGATTCTCCTCGGAATCGAACAGCGAGGCGGCCAGCGTCTTCGCCAGTTCGGTCTTACCGACGCCTGTCGGTCCCAGGAAGATGAACGAGCCCACCGGCCGACGCGGATTGCCAATGCCGGCCCGTGCCCGCAGAACGGCATCGGCCACAACCTGCACCGCCTCATCCTGACCCACCACCCGGGCGTGCAGGACATCGCCCAGTTTGAGCAGTTTCTCACGCTCCCCCTGAAGCAGCCTGGTCAGCGGAATCCCGGACCAGCGGGAGACAACCTCCGCGATCTCCTCCTCTGTGACTTCCTCACGCAGAAGAGTATGCTCGTCCGGCTTAGCCTTGGCGGCATTCTGCAGGTCGGCCAGTTTGCGCTCCAATTCAGGAATGGTCCCGTGGCGCAGTTTGGCCAGCCGGTCGAGATCGTATTTCCGCTCCGCCTCCGCCCCTTCGCGACGGGCCTGTTCCAGTTGTTCGCGGATGACCTGCACCTCGCCGATTGCCTTTTTCTCGTTATCCCACTGGGCCCGCATGGTCACCGCCTGCGCTTTGAGGTCGGCCAACTCCTTGCGCAGCGTTTTCAGGCGCTCCTTGCTCGCGTCATCTTTTTCCTTCTTGAGCGCCGTCTCCTCGATCTCCAGCCGCATGACCTTGCGGGTAATCTCATCCAGTTCGGCCGGCATGGAGTCGATCTCGGTCCGGATCGAAGCGCAAGCCTCATCCATCAGATCAATGGCCTTGTCCGGCAGAAACCGGTCGCTGATATAACGATCCGACAACACCGCCGACGCGACCAGGGCTGAATCCGTGATCCGCACGCCATGATGGACCTCGAATCGCTCCTTCAGGCCGCGCAGAATGGAGACGGTGTCCTCCACCGTGGGCGCATCCACTATGACCGGCTGGAAGCGGCGTTCAAGCGCCCGATCTTTTTCGATGTACTTGCGGTATTCGTCCAGCGTCGTGGCCCCAATGCAGTGCAGTTCGCCGCGCGCCAGCATGGGCTTGAGCATATTGCCGGCATCGGTCGACCCTTCCGTCCGCCCCGCCCCGACGATATTATGCAACTCATCGATGAAAAGAATGATCTGCCCTTCCGCCGCTTTGATCTCGTTGAGCACGGCTTTCAGGCGCTCTTCGAACTCGCCCCGATACTTTGCGCCGGCCATCAAAGCGGTCATATCCAGTGCAAAGATCGTCCGGTCCTTGAGTCCCTCCGGCACATCCCCGCGCACAATGCGATGCGCAAGACCTTCAACAATGGCGGTCTTACCCACGCCGGGTTCGCCGATCAGGACAGGATTGTTCTTGGTCTTGCGCGACAGGATGCGCACCACACTACGGATTTCCGCGTCACGCCCGATCACCGGATCCAGCTTGTTCTGCCGCGCCAGGGCCACCAGATCCACGCCGTATTTCTGCAACGCCTCATAGGCGCCTTCCGGCGTCGCACTGGTCACGCGCTGGTTGCCGCGCACCGCCGTCAGCTCCTGAAGAAACCGCGCCCGGTCAACCCCTGCCTGGGCCATAATCTTTCCAACCGGAGTGCGCTTGCCTTCCTCCATAAACGCAAGCAGCAGGTGTTCGACCGAGACATATTCATCTTTCAGGCGCTTGGCCTCATCCCCGGCCCGCACCAGCAACTGATTCAGCCGTTGCGTCACATAGACTTTCCCCGCTTCCGTAGCCGAGCCATGGACTTTCGGCAACCGCTCCAGCGCCTGCTCAACCTGCGCCTTCACTTCCGCGGTCTTTACCCCCATGCGCTCAAACAAGCGCGGCGCCAGTCCATCATCCTGCTCTAGTAAAGCCAGAAAGACATGCTCGCCATCGACCTCCTGATGACTCAACCGCACAGCAATCTCCTGTGCCGCCTGCAATGCCTCCTGCGCCTTCTGCGTTAATTTATTTGAATCCATCATGAAATCTCCTCCTGACTAATACCACCTTCACTGGTTAGCAGTTTATGTTCCATGATAATTAATGTCGACCACAATGTGGCATAACATATTAAAACAAAATAGTTTGTGATGGGGCGATCTACCATTTAAGTCACAATCAACGCGCCAATATGTCGCAAAAACAACCAAGGACATATGCGTCATAATGACGCGATTATCCTTAATCAGCGATATGACTGATCAAGCATCCAAACCGGGATGAAATGCCAGTGTGATTCTCTCTGTCGCGAAACAGGCCCTATTGCCTACCTGCGGCGCGCATCATGCGCGCCCTCCCACCAGCACTACGCAAGGCAGGATCAGCCAGCTGCTTCAGGATTCATCAACGTCGTGCTAACATATGTTAGCATTGACAGAAAACAAGGATCTTGGAATGAGGACAAAGAGAACACCGCGAGGGGATCTTATGGCGTGAGGGTCAGAATGACCTCGTCCAACGAGCGCTTGGGCACATGGTGATTCCCCTGGGCGTCGCGCCAGTATTTGATATCACCCCGGGTCACGGGGTCAATGACCACTGTTTCCTTTGGCTTGCCCAGCGCCAGGGCTAGCAGAATCTCATACTGCGATGGAATCCCAAGTGCGACCTGAAGGTGCTCTCGGCGTACGGACCCGATGATGCACCCGCCCCACCCCTGTTCAGCCGCTCCAAGCATTATGGCTTGCGCGGCAATTCCGTGGTCACACCCGAATGAGGAGGCAAGCGTGGTGTCGCCCAGAATGACGATGTAGGCGGCGGGTCGATCACCTTCCTCCGGCCCCTTCCAATCCGGAAGATAGGCGGCCCAACCCAGATGCTCAAAAATCTTTGCGTTGGTCTGAGGATCGCACCCCAACACATAGCGCAACGGTTGCTTGTTGCCTCCGGATGCGGTCAGGCGCGCCAGGTCAACCCACTCCCTCAACTGAGCCTCGCCAACCGGGACATTTTCGTGGAACCGGCGATAACTCCTGTTTTTTAAAACCAATTCGCGAACAGTCATCGTTCCCCCCGCCTTTTCACCCTTGGCACAAACCGCACAGGCCGGGAGCCCTTACTCCATCTCCCCGGCCTGCAGATCCCGGACGCATCCGGCTTCCAGATCACATTGCCGCCGGTAATCCTGATAGGCGTTATCGTCCTCAACCTCGCGCAAGGTTTCAAAAACAGCCGCGACCGTCCAGGCGCCGCCGTCAAACACTTCGCGCACATAACCGGAACCACCGTGCCGACGACGGATCCGACTGCCGTCATCAAGCCCCATCGCCACCGTCCGGTCAAGCGGACCGCGCGCCGGAGCTTCCAACCCCGCCAATTCGTACTGTCCCTCCGGATAGGTCAGCGTCTGGGCTTCAAAACCCAGTCGAGCCTCCTCTTCCGTGGGGGATATCTCAGGCATTCTCGGCGTCATTCTGTTTCTTTTCCGCGCACAAGCTGAGTTTCCTGATCAGAGATTTGAACACAGTCTCCTCACGCAGCGACTTCAGGTCGGCATCCCGGCTCATCCACTCGTAGTCATTGTAGCCCAAACTCACGGCTTTCTTCAGGGATTGCAGGGCGGCATCCCGCTTTTTGAGAAGCGCCAGGCTGCAACCGAGGTTGTACCAGACCTGGGGATCCTTGGGGCACAGCTTCGCGAGCCGTCCATCAATATCCAGTCCCTTTTCATACCGTCCGACCCGCGTATACAAATCCCCCAGCGCCTTCAGGACATCGGCGTCGTCGGGCAACCGCGCTGCCACCGCCTCCAAAAAGTCCAGCTCCACCAATTCCCTGGCGTCAATCTCTTCGATCTCGTCCTTCATGGTCGGAATCATACCACACTCACAACAGGCGTAACACTCCCTGTTTCTTCGGGAAAAACCCGGCGTTACTGGCCTGCCAGACGCGGCCCCATCGTGTGGCTGCTTGATGGCCCATGCCCCATCCGGTAAAGCTCGCGAATCGATTCCATGCTCAAGCATCCCTTCCGCGGAAACTTTCCTTCAATACCTTTTGGATATAAGCCGACGTGCTGAATCCTTCGACCATCGGCGTGCCCACCAGACGCCCGCCCCACTGCGCCACCAGTTCGCGCTCATGCCGCACACGTTCGGGCTCAAAGGACCCGCCTTTCACGTGGATATCCGGTTTCACACGCGCCATCGCCGCCAGCGGTTCATCCTCCGCAAACGTTACCACATCATCCACCGCATCCAGCGCCCTGAGCGCCGTCTCCCGGAACGCTTCCGGGAACACCGGCCGCGTCGGCCCCTTGTAGCGCGCCACGGAGGCGTCATCATTGATCAGGACCGTCAACGTGCCCCCCATCGCCCGGGCGTCGGCGAGAAAGCGAAGATGTCCCACATGCAGAATATCAAAGCAGCCATTCACCGTCACCCTGACGGGCGCCACCGGCGGCGCCCCATCGGACTGGTCAGTCTCCCGCTCAAGTTCCGGCACCCTGATCGGCGTCCGGTTTTCTCGCATGGCCAGGATAATCTCCTCCGTGAAACAGCCGCTCAGCGCCTCAACCTCCAGCACGGAAGCCGCCGCCTGTTCCAGGAACGGCGCCCACACCTCGGTCCGGCGCTGCGTCGCGGCCACCACCCAAACAAAGGGGCTGAGTTGGGCGAAACACGCCGCCGCCTGGTCAGGCACAACCACCGTGACCCCGTCCACCCCGCGAAGATGAGCCACCATCTCGGCCCGGATGGCCAAGGGATTCTGCGGCCGTTCCCGGGCGGTATGCCTGGCCACAACCTCATCCGGCTCCAGCAGCACCACCACCCGTCCGCCCACCTCCCGCGCCCGCTTCAAGGCATAAAGATTGCCCGGCTGAAGAATGTCAAACGTGCCCGTGACCACGGCCACCGGCACATCAGGGCCGATCCCCTTGCGCCAGGTGTCCAGCCTCATCGGGTCAATCAATCGGTCTTCGGGTTTCACACGACTCCATTGTTCGGTTGTCCATCAGTTCGGCCCGCAGTATAATCACACCGCCTCAAACCTCAAACGCATAAAATGGACGGGAAGATCGTGATCGCAAACTGGCTGATTATCGACGGCAACAACCTGATCCATGCAACCCCCGCCCTCATGGAGGCTGCCGGCCGCGATTTCAGCATGGCGCGTCAACGGCTGGTTCACCAGCTCGATGAACTGGTCCATGTGCTCGCGGACCGTATTACGGTGGTGTTTGACGGCACCCTCGGCGGAAAACAAACCGGCTACGAATCCTCGGCCGTGGAGGTTATTTTCTCGCCTTCGCATTTTACAGCGGACTCCGTCATTGAACGACTGGCGGTTCGCGCCGCCGACCGGGGTAACATTACCGTGGTCAGTTCGGATTCGCTGGAGCGGCATACCGTTGAGGCGGGCGGCGTGCAAACCTTGTCCTGCCGCTCGTTCGTGGAAGAGGTGCGGCAGGCCCAGGCCCATCTCCGTCGGCGTCTCTCGGAAACCGGTCGCCCCTCACAAAAGAACGCTCTCGGCGACCTTTTCCCGAAACGCTGACGGCGTCCGCACAATCAAAATGACCATTTTGGCCGGGGACAGGCTGTTGATGCCGACAGCTTGCTAAAGCTTGGCAATATTGGTTATTCCCGCTGCGGTCCATCGGCGCGCCGGGTGGCGCCAGATGCCAGCTATTACTCCGGCCACTAAATAGTAGCGACTCCCGCGCGACAGAAAGACCTTCACCACCCGCTTCGCTTGAGGCACCGAGACACAGAGAAGACCCTGCCGTCGTGAAAGTGTTGCGGGAATGACGTCTGCCGGAGTACCG
>CAMBRF010000029.1 GCA_945870225.1 PVC group bacterium
TTAGCACTACCCCTCCTGTCCGGTTGCGGAACCTTTGCCGCCCGTACACCTTGGAGAAATGATTGCCGTGGTTTTATAACAAAAGTTTATCCTGCGACGTCGGTGGATTATCACTTCGCAGTGCGTATGGGGCTTATTAATTACTATCAAGTTGAAAGATCGGCAATTGAACGGGTAATGAATACTTGTGTTGGCGTCGTTGACACACCGATTTCGTTGATTACGGACACAATCTGTTTGCCGATTGATATATATTTCGTTTT
Organism: PVC group bacterium; assembly: GCA_945870225.1. Lineage (GTDB taxonomy): Bacteria > Verrucomicrobiota > Kiritimatiellia > CAIKKV01 > CAITUY01 > CAMBRF01. Next base: position 264 of record CAMBRF010000029.1, read on the forward strand.
GTTCGGAGAGAACCGAAGCGTGACATACACTTGGGAAAAAGAGGGCTGGGGAAAATAGAAATTGAGGAGAACACGCGGTCGCTCCGTACGGCTCCGCCGCCGGAGAACCGCAACGTTGGGACAGGATACAAAATGAGAAAATGGATAATAGTGATCATCCTGTCGGCGAGCGTCGTCATGGCTGGGGGCATTGCGGTCAGAGTACCAGGGCCAGACGGCCTAAAGACCGTTTCACTGACCACTAGCTCAATGTCTCTGGTGCTCCTCAATTGGGATGGCTTGGCCGGGGGTGGAGAATGGAGTATCACTGGCTCGATTGAAGGCGACAAGGTAGTACTGATTGAGAAGTCGGTGGCGGCCGACAATGGCATTGTGAGCGAGTCGATGTCAAAACACACAATCCCAACAAACAAGGTGCCCCGCGTAGTGACCTTCGGGCAGACAACGGTCACGGTGTTTCGAGTGGAACAGAAGATGGACGAGAAACAGAGTCCCAACCAAGCGCCCCAGGATACGCCTCGCAAGCTCGGCGCTCCTGGGCGCTGACGTTCGGTGCGGAATGTCGGAAACTTGGCTCGAAATAGTTGCAGCAAACGAGGAGACTCTGAGTTGATGAAGAATCACGTTCTATCAGTCGCAATCTGTATTGCCTCAATAACGGTCATAGCATCTTCCCGGACCACAGTGCTGGCCCAAGACGGGGCAAGGGCGATGCCCGCTCAATCCATTGATCTTGGGAAACTCGATCCGGCACCAAAGACGGTCGTCTGGTTACGAGGGAGGTTTCAACTGACGAATGCCACGCAGATTACGTATACGGCTGTGGAGGCAAAGGCTGAGGCTGAGTCCTTGGCAAACAGACTTCGGGCGACCACCGGTCTAACATCTATTGTCGCGGCGACTCCATTTACGAATACAACGATTGACGGGGTAGTTGGTATTCTTCTCCGGCTCGATCCAACTGATGCCTCGGATGATACAGGATATTTCCAAATGATGGTGTGGCCCCGACTCATCTGCATCAGGGCTGCAACACCGGCTGGACTTGCCAATGGATGTAAGATTTTCCTCCAGTTATTACCTGGCGGAAAGACAAACCCTAAAGATGCGGCATGGGAGATCCCATCATGTATAATCACAGGAAGAAGAAACGGAGATCCCGCAGACACCCCTATCGTCGATGATACGGCGCGTATTGAACGGCTCAACGCGGCACCCCCTAAAGGAACGGACCCTGTCACGCTCAATCCACGACCAACGATGGTGAGTTGGGAGCGTGGCAAGTTTACGGTTACGAAGCTTACCAAGATTATGTATTCAGGTGATGGGGCAAAAGCAGAGGCTGAGTCGTTGGCAAACAAGCTTCGGCCCGCTACCGGTTTCACCTTCAGTGTCGATCCACCCCCAGCCGCTGACACCGGCATTGATGGTGTCCTTCTCGAACTTGAACCGCGTGCCAGCAACTTCGGCGCAGCGGGTTTCTCCATGCAGGTCGGCAAGAGTCATGTTCGCGTCATGGCCGGAACACCCGCAGGGCTTAGCAACGGCTGCAAATACCTTTTGCAACTTCTGCCGCCTGCTATTCTGAAGCAGACAAAACAAGAGAACGTGGACTGGGAGATCCCCTGCTGCAAGCTCTTTGATATGCCAAAAGACGGAGATAAGAACTCTGGAATGAAGGACAAGTAGCAGAAGCACCGAACAAAGCGCGGCACCACTAACTTCGGCCCCGCAGGCGGGTCACTCGGAGGGTGCGCACTGACGTTGGGTCATAAGATAATGAGAATATCAATACTACTGCTGTTCCTGATTCTGGCGGCTACTTCGTGCCGCTCACCTCATCACAACGGCGAGCAACGCGCGATCCAAGCAGCCAAAGGTATGTTTGCTGAAGCCGCCAAAGAATCAGCCAATTCGAAGGAAGAACTGAAAGCGTTGGAAATGCTCAAGTGTTTCACATTTCCAACACCCAAAGGCTGGGCCGTCGTCACAACCATGACTCCAGAAGAGATTCATTTTGTCCAACTGGACAACTGTGGCAATCCACTTGATTCAGAATTCAACCAGCCCATGGCCAAGCCACTGACCAAACCCATTACCGACAAATATGAAATGCGTGGTATCGCTCAGCGTCTGTGGACAAACGCTGGCAATACAAACAAGATTCCTTGTTACACGGTTCCCGTTTCCAAAGGATGGTTGGCCATATTCGGTGATTATGGCCGAGCCATCACAGTGTTAGTGGATTCTGAAGGTAAAGCGGGGTCAGCGGGGTCACGTTTGGACATTGGACATAGTGATTGACATAGGCGAGGCTTCTTAAGAACGTGGAGACATGAGCAGACCGGTGCGGATAGACATCAAAGACGGCTGGTACCATGTGACAGCACGAGGGTTGGAGCGGCGAGAAGTGTTTCGGGATGAACGGGACCACGGGCATTTTCTTGAACTGCTGGAAGAGATGGTGTCACGGCATGGCGTGGTCGTGCATGCCTACGTTCTGATGGGCAACCACTATCATCTTTTGATTCAAACGCCGCATGCAAATGCGAGTCGCGCCTTGCAGTGGTTGAACGTGAGTTACAGCGTGTGGTTTAATCGGCGTCATAACCGAGCCGGGCCACTGTTTCAGGGCCGATTCAAGAGCGTTCCGGTGGACGGCAGCGGATCGTGGGCCTTGGAACTGAGCGTTTACGTGCACCTGAACCCGGTGAGGATCAAGGGGCTGGGATTGGGCAAGCGTGAGCGCGCGTCAGAAAACGCGGGGATGGCGAAGGAACCAGGGCGGGAGCTCGTAAGGGCGCGCTTAGCGACGCTGCGCGAGCATCGATGGAGTTCATACGGTGCCTATGCTGGGTATCAGAGGAAACCGACGTGGCTCACATGCGAGCAGCTGTGGCAAAGAGCCCGGCGGGATGAGTTCGACGCCAAGCGGTCGTATCGGGACTGTGTGGAAGAACGATTGAAGCAGGGGGTGAAAGAAGGCGGATGGGATCGCCTGACGGCGCGTTTGGCAATCGGCACGGTAGAATTTGCCGAAGGGATGCGCCGGTTGGCGAAAGGGGATAAGAGGGAGCAGCCGGCGATCAGGCAATGGAATCGACTGTTGGCCTTTGAACGTGTGATGGCGGCGGTGGAGTCAGTGAAGGGCGAGAAGTGGGAAGCGTTCTGCAATCGGCGGGGTGATTGGGGACGGGATGTGTCCCTATGGTTGGGTCGAAAGCACTGTGGATTATCTTTGAAAGAACTGGGGATCCACGTGGGAGCAGACTATCAGGCGGTCAGTAAAGCCATTGTGCGCATGCAGTCGCGTCTGTCGGCCGATGGTCGCCTGCGCAACGCTGTGAAACGAGCCGAACATGAATTGTCTAATGTCCAAACGTGACCCCCTTGCATTTTGGTCGGCCGTAATCACTCCTCGGGAAGCAAAGACCAGGATTATTTCGGTGCGCCGCTCGCGCAGGGAGGAGATTGAGATTTATGAAAGCTAAAGTATTTGATGAGCAATTTGAAAAGGGTGAGGACATTCTCCGGCATCTGGATCCTTCCAAGGCCATCAGGCCGGATTGCCAGCAAAAGCGGGTCAATGTCGATTTCCCCGTCTGGATGGTTCATTCCCTTGACCGCGAGGCGCATCGGCTGGGCGTGACCCGCCAATCCGTGATCAAATTGTGGCTCGCTGAAAAACTCAAAGAAGCGGTCGCATGAAAGCCCGAACAACGTCAGTCAGGCGAGAACTCGCCCTGCGGGTTCGTTCAGCCTGCTGACCAGCGTTGGGCACAATGAGATCATATGAGTAAACGACTATTTTTTATTTGTTTAACTTTAGGTTGGATATGCTCAATTGCAGGCTGCGTTCTGATATTCACGACTCGGTCGCTACTTCCTGATGTGTTGAAGGACTACCTGCATACGCGCCATCTGTCACTTGGTCTTTCCTCAGCATGTATTTGGGGACTTTTGGCTCTCGCTTATCTGTGTGCAACCTTTGCTGCGAATGTAGGGGTATACTTCTGGCGTCTTTGGGCGAGAGCAGTTTACACATTGGCTCTGCCGCTCGGCTGGTGTTTTCTCTTGCCGATGGGCAACGATCCTGAAGTTAGAACTCTTTGGGTCGAAATACCTAGCGGATTATCAGCGATGTTCACAGGGATCGCGATTTGCGCAATGTGGTTTGTTCCTGGAATCTCTGATCGGTTCGAAAAAATGGATCAAAGCGCCCAACAAAGCCCTCCACCAGTACCTCTTTCCCCTGCAGGTCACTCGGAGGATGAGGGCTAACGTGAGATGGAATTGATTTTGTTGAGGCACAAGCGCTTTGGAAGGACGCGGACCAGGTAGGGCGCTCCACATGCGAGACGATTATGGAATTGGCCGCTCTAGGATTTGATAACTGGTTTGAGGAACGTTCCGCCGCCCTTCTGCAACCGGGACAAAGCATGGCGCGCGTCACGGCCGTCGATCGGGGAGCTTTCCTCATCCGTAATGAGGACGCCGAGATTTATGCGGAACTCGCCGGCAAGTTCCGTTTTTCAGTTGAGTCCGCCGGCGATATGCCTTGCGTAGGCGACTGGGTATGTGTGCAGGGCCACGCCTCGGGAGGACCCGCCCTGATTCATAGCGTCGTCCCGAGAAAAACGGTCCTGCGCCGCAAGTCACCCGGCAAGACCGTGGACTGTCAAATGATCGCGGCGAACATCGATGTCGCCTTTATCGTGATGTCCTGCGGGTACGACTTTAACTTGGGCAGGCTCGACCGGTACCTGGTAATGGTCAGCGAAGGCCATATCGAACCTCGGATCATCCTGAGCAAGACGGACCTGATCTCTCCCGAAGAACTGGAGCAGACGATTTTACGGAGCAAGCAGACGGGTGTCCCTGTAGAAATCCTCCCGCTCAGCAATACGACCGGCTTCGGGCTGGATCATCTCCGGGCGTTCCTCGCGCGGGGCAGGACCTTCTGTCTTCTTGGCTCGTCAGGAGTCGGGAAAACCACCCTGATCAACCGGCTGATTGGACATGATGCGTTTTATACAAAGGCGGTTAGCGGGACGGGCGAAGGGGTCCATACCACAGCCCGCCGTCAGTTGCTGCTTCTTGATAATGGAGCCATGCTGATTGACACGCCGGGCATGCGCGAGCTGGGCCTTCTCGGGACGGGTGACGGGTTGGACAATACGTTCGTTGAGATTCGCGAGTATGCCCTGAACTGTCGCTTTGCGAACTGCACGCACAGCGGGGAACCTGGATGTGCCGTCCGCTTGGCGGTGACAAATGGGGCCTTGAGCGAGGCCCGGTATCAGAGTTTCCTTAAACTAAAAAAAGAAGCCGAATTTCATGATCTCTCCTACCTCGAAAAGAGGAGGAAGGATCGATCATTCGGCCGGTTCATCAAGTCCGCCAAGAAGAGCCTGAAGGAGTGAGAGGCGGGCAACGAACGGGTGTTGGCGGGGTGCTGGGTGCGGGAGGTTCCTGTTGGCTTGCTTGTCCTTCTGCCGAAATGTACAGTATGACCGTCTTCAAGGTGCGCTGAAGGCATCGTCCCAATTTATGGAGGACCGCGATGGAACAGCTTTTTGGCACGGATGGGATTCGGGGGCAGGCTAACTGTTACCCGATCACGGCGGAAGTGGCGTTGCAACTGGGTAAGGCGATCGGGCACGTCTTCAAGGCTACCGGTCATGGCTCCCGGCGCGTCGTGATCGGCAAGGATACCCGGCTTTCGGGCTATATGCTTGAAACCGCGCTGACCAGCGGACTGGTCTCGGTCGGGGCGGATGTTCTGTTGGTGGGGCCGGTGCCCACACCCGCCGTGGCCCATCTGACACGATCCATGGCGGCGGATGTCGGAATCATGCTGACCGCTTCCCACAATCCTTTTGATGACAACGGGATCAAGATCTTTGGGGCCGATGGGTTCAAAATCTCGGACGCCATTGAGAGCGATATCACCCGTCATGTCTTGTCGGGTGAACTCAGTTGCGATCACATCCGCAGTGACCGGCTGGGGAAGGCGTACCGTATCGACGATGCGCGCGGCCGCTATATTGAGTTTGCCAAGAGCACGCTCAAGAATCGGGACTTTACCGGGATCAAAGTTGTCCTGGACTGCGCCAATGGCGCCGCCTATTCCATTGCGCCTCTGATTTTCAAGGAACTGGGCGCCGAGGTGACCAAGATCAATGTCGAGCCGGATGGTTATAACATCAATAACGGTTGCGGGGCCCTGCATCCCGAAACTGTTGGCAAAATAGTTGTGGAGAAGAAGGCGGATGTGGGGGTTGCCTTTGACGGTGATGCGGACCGGGTCATCTTTTGCGATCACAAGGGTAAAATCGTGGACGGCGACCGGATCCTGGCCATGTTGGCCCTCGATTTCAAGAAGAGGGGCGTCCTGTCTAACAACACCATGGTCACGACCACCATGAGTAACCTTGGTCTCCATGAGGCCATGCACCGCGCCGCGATTCGGGTGGACATAACGGATGTGGGCGATCGCCTGGTGATTGAACGCATGCATGAAATGGGCGCGAATGTGGGCGGGGAAAAAAGCGGGCATGTGATCCTGATGGACTATGCCACAACCGGGGATGGGATCATCACCGCCCTGCAGGTCCTGCGCCTGATGAAGCAGCGGAAAACGACTCTGGCCGAGTTGGCCAAGTGCATGATTGAGTACCCCCAGAAACTGGTCAGTCTCAAAGTGGCCTCGAAAAAGCCGATCGACCGGCTTCCCTCCCTGATGCGTGTCATGGCCGCCTGTAAAAAGGATCTCGGGGCCCAGGGGCGCATGATTGTGCGCTATTCGGGAACGGAGAATAAAATCCGTCTATTGGTCGAGGCTAAAAATTCAAAGCAAGTCAATACGTGGATTGCCAGGCTGACGGCGGCCGTCCGGAAGGATCTGGGCGCTTGAGGGCGATTCTCAGCGATGTGGGCAGCCCCGCCGGCTGCCACCCGCTCACGGTCACCCGGCCTCTGGCCATGTGCCCGGTCGCCAATCGGCCTCTGGTTGACGTTCAGCGGGACTGCCTGCGGGCAGCGGGATTCGAGGTGCAGGCCGGGGGGGCGAGCGAAGGGTCCCTGTGGATGCGTGGCGATGTCTGGCTTTCGCCGGAAATCCTGCGGCGATTAAGGCAGTCGGCCGGTTTTGTCCGGCTTGAGGATGGCAACGGTGAAGTTCTGGCGTGGATCGGGGACTCAGCTGAATGTCCAGCCGGGGCGGATTGTCTTCGGTCCGATGAATCCTCCTTTCTTATCCAATATCCGTGGCACCTGCTGAAGATCAATGAGATGCTTCTCGCCGGGCTTACGGAAGACCGCATTGACGGAGAGATCAGTCCTGCCGCGCATCTTGAGGGGCGGCTGATTCTCGGGCGGGGATCCCGGATTCTCCCGGGCGTCATGATCGAAGGCACAGTGGTGGTGGGCGAGAACTGCAAAATCGGGCCGAACTGTTACCTGCGAGGGAGCACGAGCCTGGGTGATGGCTGTCATGTGGGGCAGGCGGTCGAGATCAAGAATTCCATCCTGATGAAGAAGGTCAGTATTGGCCATCTGAGTTATTGCGGGGATTCAATTGTCGGAGAGGGGTCGAATTTCGGAGCGGGCACCATAACGTCCAATTTCCGGCATGACGGGAAGCCGCACCGGTCCATGGTTGGCGGCGGTTTGATCGATACCGGCCGGCGGAAATTCGGCGCGGTCATCGGTGACCGTGTGCATACCGGGATTCATACGAGTATCTATCCCGGTCGGAAATTGTGGCCGGATACGTCGACGTTGCCCGGTGCGATAGTCAAACACGATGTTAAGGAATAACCATGTGCGGAATAGTCGGATACGTCGGGGGGCGGGGCGCGACGGATGTTCTGCTCGGGGGCCTGAAACGGCTTGAGTATCGCGGGTACGACTCCGCCGGGCTGGCTTTGGTTGAAGGACAGAAGTTGCATATTCTCAAGGGCACGGGGAAAGTTCGTGACCTTGAGCAGAGTGTTTACGCCCAATGGGACGCCGGGTTTCGCGACGGGGCCAGAATGGGCATCGCGCATACGCGCTGGGCCACGCATGGCAGTCCCACCGCCGAGAACGCCCATCCGCATACGGATCAGACCGGTCACCTGGCCATGGTCCATAACGGGATTATTGAGAACTATGTCGCGCTGCGAACCCAGTTAAAGGCCAAGGGGCACATGTTTGCTTCGCAGACGGACAGTGAAGTGCTGATTCATCTCATCGGTGAACTTTACAAGGGGAACCTGTTCGAGGCGGTGAGTGCGGCGCTGAAGCACGTCGAAGGGACCTACGGCATCGCGGTGGTGTCGGCGAATGAGCCGGACCAGATGGTGGTGGCGCGCAAGGGGAGTCCCCTGGTGATCGGATTGGGAGAGAACGAGACCATTGTGGCCAGCGATGTGTCGGCGATTATTGCCCATACCCGTCAGGTCATTTTTCTCGACGATGACGATGTGGCGGTTTTGACCGCGCAGGGCGCCGATATCCGGAACCTGCACAATATTCCGGTGTCACGTGAGGTCGCCCAGGTGGATTGGGATGTGGGGGCGGCGGAAAAAGGCGGCTTCGAGCATTTCATGCTCAAGGAGATCTTCGAGCAGCCTGAGGCGCTGGAGAATACCCTGCGCGGCCGGTTGGATGAGGCCATGGGAACGGCGATTCTTTCCGGGCTTTCGCTCTCGCCCCGGGAACTGGCCGGTATCCGGCGGTTGGTCATTGTTGCCTGCGGGACCTCGTTGAATGCCGGCATGGTCGGCAAATACTACTTTGAAGAACTGGCTGATCTCCCAACGGAGGTGGAGCAGGCTGCCGAGTATCGTTACCGAAACCCGATCATTCAGCCGGACGATATGGTGATTGCCATCAGCCAGTCCGGTGAGACAGCGGACACGCTGGCGGCCGTTCGCGAGGCCAAACAGCGGGGTGCCCTGGTGGTCGGGTTATGCAATGTGGTGGGGTCCACGATTGCCCGCGAAACCGGGCGAGGCGTTTACCTGCACGCCGGGCCGGAGATCGGGGTCGCCTCCACCAAGGCCTTCACCTGCCAGTTGGCCGTTCTGTTGATGATGGCGTTGAAAATCGGGCGCTGCCGCCGGCTTTCCCGCCAACGCGGCAGCGAGATCTGTGAGGAAATCCGGCAGATCCCGGCTCTGGTCAGGTCCGTGCTGAAACGGAACGATGAGATCATCGCCGTGGCCGGGGAGTATGCGAAAGTGAGGGACTTTTTCTTTCTTGGGCGGGGCTGTATGTACCCGGTGGCCCTGGAAGGCGCGCTCAAACTGAAGGAAATCAGTTACATCCATGCCGAGGGGTATCATGCCGCGGAGTTGAAGCATGGTCCGATCGCCCTGCTGGATGATCAGGTCCCCGTGATGGCACTGATGAACGATCTGGCTGGTCGCGAGAAGATGGTCAGTAATGTTCAGGAGTGTCGTGCCCGGAACGCGCCGGTGGTGGGGGTGATCACGGAAGGGGATGATTCCGCCGCCCAGCATGTGAACGGAGTGATCCATGTACCACGGTGTTCAAGGCTGACGGCTCCAATTCCAACCGTGGTGGCGCTGCAATTGTTTGCCTATCACGTGGCTCGGATTCGCGGATGCCCGATCGACCAGCCCCGTAATCTGGCCAAGAGTGTAACGGTGGAGTAGTGGTTCCCGTGCCGCCCCGCCGCATGGCGGGGCCGCCTTACAGAATCTCCAGGACCTTGATGCCGCATGGGGGCAGGGTAATCATTAAGTCGTCATCCTTCTGGTCCAGCTCTTCCCCGTCAATCCGGTCAACCAGACGACATGGCGTGCGCCGTCCACAGGAGGAGAGAGTGACGCTGATCGACTGGTCCCGGTCGGTGTCCAGATTGGCGAACAGCAGGAATCCATTCTCCAGGCTGGTCGCCGGTTTCCGGTACGCGGCCAGAATGGCATCATGTCCGTTGTCGATAAACGTCAAATTTCCCGCCCGGCTTAAAACAGGATATTTGCTCAAAAGGGCATTAATGGCCGTAAGCGTGGGCCGATAGTCAGGACCGGTGGAGAGATCAATCCGTTGAGGCGGCCCGATGAAGGGAACACGTTCCTTGACTCCCGCCTCGACGCCCTGGGTCACTCCAGTCTGGCCGGTCGTGAAGAGGGCGCAGATGGCATAACGCGGGATGATTGAACGATCCGAACCGAACAATTGGGCCGGGACCCCGGTGTCGTGGGTGGTGACGGCACAGAGATGGCGGAGCCGACTCGCCACGGTGTGAAGGTATTGAATGTAATGCCGGAGCGGCGGCCCAAAGGGGTATTCCCAAGTGTTGGCCAGCAGGAGATTGATGCCCCATTCGGGCACCGTTTTTTCCAGGGTCAGTTCATCGGTGAAGTACTCGCCCAGAATAGCAAGGTCAGGATAACTCTGCCGGATGGAGGCGCTTAACTCGGCGACAAAGGGGCCATGACTGCTGTGCAGATTATCGAAGCGCACCATCCCTCCGGTATAGGCGGCGTAGTTGGCCCAGAACAGGGCGTACTGCTTCATATAATCCCAGATGCTGCGCCGGATATGGGCATTGGGATGATCGTAGTTGATGGTGACCAGATCCTCCCATCGGATCCAGCTTTGCATGTGCCAGCACCCGGCCCGTTTGAAGCCGTCAGGCTCGCTGTCGTCGGGGAGAATCCAATCGGGACAGGCCATCACCATCTCGCTATCTACCGAGATGTGGTTAAGCACGAGGTCGAAGCAAAGCCGGACCCCTGCCCGGCGGCAGTCCTCCACAAAGGCTTCCAGTTGATCCAACCCGCTCCGGGTTCCGGTTTGCGCACGGAAACGCTCATCCACATCAAAGAGGTTGCGGGCGGCGTAGGGACTCTCAGAGGTGCCCATCGGGGTAATCGGAAGCAGGTGCAGGGTGTTGAACCCCATGGCGGTCAGATCGGGCAGGCGGGCGGTCCAGTCCGCGATGGTGCCCGAGGCGCTGGGGATAAGGCTGTAAAAGCGAACGGCGCGCAGGGAGGGCGGGTCAACGAGGACGTAGGAGTGCGGCACACGGTCCCAAAACCATTTTTCGCCGCCACTGAGCGAATACTTGATGCGGAACCGGTAGAAGCCGCATCGCGGTATGCTCAGGGTCAGCTTGAACGTCCGGTGGTCAGCTGTTTCAAACCGGATATCGCGCCATTCGCCGGGTTCACTTGCCCCGATATCGGTATGGAGCATCACCAGCGGGCTGGCGGCATCGGGTGTGTTCAAGGTGACCGTCAACTCAAGCGGTTCATCGCTGTACAACCGGGTGAAGTTCGCGGGGCCGGCCTTGAAAGAGCGTTGGACAATACCGGCTTCGCCGCGTTGGATGGGGCGAGCCGGAAGGGGCGGGATGGGCAGTCGTTTAAGCGGGATCAGATTCGGCCTCCGTGCTGTGGGTATGACGTCATAAGAGAGATAACATATTAAAGGGCGGGTTCCTGCACAAGCGGCGAGTCAGGGCAATGCGTTGGTCGGCTCAGCCGGAGGCTTCGCCCCACCTTTGGAATCTCCCGTATTTTGGTAGGGCGAAGCCTCCGGCTGAGCCGTCTTGCCTTAGGCGAGCTCGTGTTTGCGGAGGCAGGCGACTTCCCGGGCCGCCCCCGTGGATGGCTGAAAGCGTTCCAGTGGCGGCGCGATGCGTGAACAGTCCGGCATGGCATAGGGACATCGTGTATGGAAACGGCAGCCGGACGGTGGATTCGCGGCGGAGGGGACCTCGCCGGACAGGATCACACGTTGCCGCCCGCTGCCAAAGGGAACGGGCACGGCCGAGACCAGCGCGCGGGTATAGGGGTGGACCGGGTGGTCGATGATCCCGGACGTGGGACCGGACTCCACGACCACCCCCAGATACATGACGATCACCCGGCTGCAGATGTGCCGGATGACTCCCAGATCGTGGGAAATGAAAAGATAGGAGAGCCTGTGGGCGGCGCCCAGGTCAATGAGAAGATTCAGAACCTGGGCGCGGACCGAAACATCCAGGGCGCTGACCGGTTCATCGCAAATCACAAGGTCCGGGCGCAGGGCCATGGCGCGGGCGATGCTCAAACGCTGGCGTTGTCCCCCCGAGAATTCATGAGGGTACCGGTGAAGCACGTCAGGGTCCATGCCGACTTCCTGCAGCAGCCTGACGCCCGCCTCGGTGCGCTCGCGCGGGCGGATCAAGCCGTGCTCGAGCAGGCCCTCCGTGATGATGTCGAGCACGGTCAACCGCGGATTGAGCGAGGAAAAAGGATCCTGGAAAATCATCTGGATGCGCCGCCGGAAGGGCAGTGAGGCGGAATGACGCCTGGGCCATAGCGGTGTGCCGCCGAAATGTATTTCGCCAGCGCGACGGGGTTCCAATCCCATTAGGGTCCGCCCAAGGGTTGTTTTGCCGCAGCCGGACTCACCCACCAGTCCGACGGTTTCACCCGCCTGGACGGCGAACGTAACTCCGTCAACAGCACGCACATATCCGGTGGTTCGCGCGAAAATACCCCGTTTGATCGGAAACCACGTTTTAAGGTCGCGCACCTGGAGGAGGGGGGCGGTCATGGCATGTCTCCTCCCTGTGCGAACGCTGACGCCATGAAGCAGGCTGAACGGCGCTGGGGAGCGATGCTTTCGAGCGGGGGTTGTCCGGCCCGGCAGCGGTCGAAGGCATAAGGACAGCGGGGTGCGAACCGGCAGCCCCTGGGATACGACAAGGGGGACGGAACCTGCCCGTCGATGGTCACAAGCCGTTCAGCGGAACCGGTCAGGCTGATGACGGACCCGAGCAAGGCCCGGGTGTAGGGATGACAGGGACGATGGAAGAGTTCGCTTCGTGGGCCCTCCTCAACGATTTGTGACGCATACATGACCAGAACGCGGTCGCACATTTCCCAGACCACGCCCAGGTCATGTGTGATCAGCAGCAGGGCGGTGCTTTGGGTTCGCATGTCCCGCAGCAGCTGCAGGACCTGGGCCTGAATGGTCACGTCCAGGGCCGTGGTGGGTTCATCGGCAATAATCAGCTCCGGTCGGGTCATCAGCGCCATGGCGATCATGACCCGCTGGAGCATGCCGCCCGAGAGCTCATAGGGATAGGCTTGCATACGCTGTTCGGGGTCGGGAATGCCCACCTTTCTCAACCATTCCACGCTGGTTGCCCAGGCCGCAGGTCGATCAATAGCCTGATGAAGGCGCAGGGTTTCCATCAGTTGTGCCCCCACACGATGAAGAGGCGAGAGCGCGGAGGCGGGTTCCTGAAAAATCATGCTGATCTGGCCGCCGCGGATGGGTTGGAGTTCTGAGGCGGGTAAACGGAGGAGGTCGCGATTATCGAACACTACCTTTCCGGATTGAATGCGGCCGGGCGGCATGGGGATGAGCCGGAGCAGACTGAGTGCGGTAACCGATTTTCCGCAACCGGACTCTCCCACCAGTCCGAGCACCTCACCCCGCGCGATGGAGAATGACACGTTCTCCACGGCGGTGAGGGGCCCTTCGTCGGTATCGAAAGCCACGCTCAGGTTTTGTATGTCCAAAAGGGGAGGGTTTGAGTTCATTCGATCCTGATCTGGGGACGTGGATCATAGGCGTCACGGATGCCTTCCCCTACGAAGACGCCCAGCAGCATGACGGAAAAAAGAGCCACCGAAGGGTAAAGAATCAACCACCAGGCCCAACGGAACTGCTGGGCCTGCTGCAGCAGTTCGCCCCAGCTTGCGGCGGGCGGCGGGATGCCGAACCCGAGATAGTCCAAGGCCGCGAGGGAACCGATGGCCCCCACGAGATAAAAAGGAAAAAAGGTAATGATGGGGACCATTGCGTTGGGGAGGATATGCCGGAAGACAATCTTGCGGTGGGGCAGTCCCATGGCTTTGGCGGCTTCAACAAAAGGAAGGCGGCGCAGGCGGAGGAATTCGGCCCGGATGTAGTAGGAGATGCCGATCCAGTTAAAAATGGCGTAGCAGACCAGCAGGAGCACAAAGCCCCGCCCGTACACGGCGCCCAGCAGGATCATGACGTACAAGAAGGGCAGGGCGCTCCAGATTTCGGTTAAGCGCTGACCGGTTATGTCCACCTTCCCCCCGAAATAGCCTTGCAGCGCCCCGAGAAACGTACCCAGTGCCATGGAAAGCCCCACCAGCAGGAATCCGAACGTCATGGAGGTTCGCAGGCCGTACACCATGCGGGAGAGGACATCACGGCCGGAATTGTCGATTCCCATCCAATGGCCCGACCCAGGTTTGTGAGGCCAGTGAATGCCGGACTTCAGGATCTCCACCTCATACGTTCTGTCGCGGATGACGAGGCTCTGGGGGGCAACCGGTTCAGTCCTGCAACGGGCGGCCAGAAGGGTCAGGTTCGAGCGGGTAGCCGCATCCAGGGCCTTCCAGAGCGGCAGATCACCTGTAATCGTCCCGGCATCCGGATAGAGGGCAATCGAACCTGCGAGGCTATTCGGGTCGGACGGCTCCCTCAGGGTCACGCGGACCGTCAGCGGAGGGCTGGATCGGGGGGTGAACTCCGATAACGAGGCCTCCGCGCCGGGGAGGTCGCGGCTTCCGATGCGTGACAGGACGAAAGAACAGGAGGGAGCGGCTTCATTGCGAAAGCGCCGGGCAATAGCCGTTTGCATCTCCTGCGGGAGGGACCAGACGTTGGTTAGAGGCCGGTCGCGGAGGGTCTCCGCCTCGAGGCCGAAAAATCCGGCCGCACCCGCCGACCGGGCTACCGTCAGGTCTGGTTGGAGATTGAAGGTTCCTGTGTTCAGGCGGGGCTGGAAGACGAGCGTCACGGCGTCGTCGGTCGCGATGGAGCGCGGGTCGATAATTTCGTTCGGGCCGAATGGGACAGGGGGGAAAAGGATGACGTTGGAGGTGGCGGTGAAGGCCGGTGAGCGGGCGATCTGTTTATAGTCCGGCCGGGTCGCCTTGCCGTTCTTGAGAAAGACATCCTCAGGGTAGAAGCGGAAGACGGGGAAATACGAACGGCCTTCGAAACGGACATAGAGCGGTTCATTGTTACAGAGGAGTTCCGCGCCGAGACTGAGGGCATAGAGGACGATCAGGATCCAGAACGAGACCCAGGCCCGCCGGAGACGACGGAAGCGTCGCCACCTTTTGATCGTGATCGGGTTCCAGTCAATGAAATGGCCCACTCGGGATCAACCTCTTTGCTCGGCAATGGTTTCACGCGCCAGTTCGACCCAGCGCGGAAGACGTTCCGGCTGATTGTTCAAGGTGTGGATATCCTTCATGACGATCTCCAGGCGGCAGCCGCCGGCCAGCGCCAGCGTCTTGCGTAAATCGGCCCGGATGGCGTCCTCATCGAAGCGCGAGGTGCTGATCATCGTCGGGCTTGGCTTCCGGGAGTAGACAACCCGCCGCGCGCATTCACGGGCCATGATGGCTTCATCCGCCCAGGGTGAGATCGAAACTCGAGCCAGATTAGGCAGGGTCTTCAGGATATGCCAGCGGCTGTTGACGGGTTCGCAGCATCCGTAGTAGCACTTCCCGAATTCCGCGACGACGCTGCGCTGATAAGGGAAGATGAATTCGGTGAACTGATCCGGCCCCACGCCCACGGTTTCCTGCGATTCGCAGAGCACCCAGAGATCCCGGGTGCGTATCGGCATGCCCGCTTTCCAGTCGGGCTGAGGCAGGTCCCGGGTGTAGCCTGTGCTGCCCGAGCCGATGTAATCATTCCGGTTGTTGAGCGTCAGGAGCTCTTCCTTTTCCATCCACCGGGCGACCGCCAGGGCATCGTCCCGTAGAAAGGCCATCACCCGGTGGAGTCCCTCGGGCTGATCAAACATGAGAAGCATCAGATTCTCCAGTCCGATCAGCTCGATCGCGACACGCGTCAGGCCGAGGGACCACCAGAACGAGCCGCGAAGGGTGACCGGAAGGATATCCTTGAAAATGGCTTCCAAGCGGGTCTGTTGCGCCCGGGTGGCCTCGCGATTGACCGTGCAGGTCCGGGGGCGGAGCTTTTCAAAGTCGCGGTCAATGTCCTGAATCGGGGGGTCCCATGACCGTGAGCCTGTGGTCTCGTAGCCCTCCACCCGGTGCTGGACGACGGGAATACCGTAATCGCTGATGGATACCTGCCAGTTGATGGCATAATACGGCTCGATGACACGATCCTCCTTCAGCACCTCGAACATGTAAAGCTCGTGACGCAACCCCCGCTCGATCTCACGGGCGAAGGGGTCACGGCACTGGAGCGAGGCTTCGGTTACCGGCTTGTTGACGTCGGTAAGGCTGCCAAATTCCGCCAGGACCATGGGGCGTGAATCCGGGGCGCCGGCGTCCAGCTTATACCAGGCCTCCCGTCGCTCGAGGTTGACGGGATCGGCGGCGATTTCCATTTTGCGGCGGGCCAAGGTCCGGAGAACCTGGAGTTCGTCACGGCTCAATCCTGTTTCATCACTCATGGGCGGCCTTGTTGTTGATGTTCCGGAGCGCCTCGTATAGCACGATGGCGACGGCTGTGGCAAGATTCAGCGAGCGCACGTGGTCGACCTGCATGGGGATTCCGAGTGTCTGGGCCTCCCGCCCCTCCAGAATCTCCCCGGATAATCCGCGTGATTCGCTGCCGAAGATCAGGACGTCTCCCGGGCGATAGGACACGGCGGTATAGGGGACGGTGGCCCGCGTGCTGAAATAGAAACACCGCTTGTCCGGCATGGCGGTCTGGAAGTCGCCAAAGGTCGTGTGCCGTGAAAGATCGACCGAGTCCCAGTAATCCAATCCGGCGCGGCGGAGATGCCCATCGGTCAGTTGAAATCCGAGTTGGCCGATCAGGTGCAGGCGGGATCCTGTGGCCGCGCACAGGCGCGCGATGGTTCCGGTATTGGGCGGAATCTCAGGCTCCACAAGGGCGACATTGAGGGGAGGATCGGGCCAGGAGAACTCCAGCGCTAGTCGCCGCTCGTGGGTATGCTTCATCCCGATTTCTGCCCGTAGTAGGCTCCGGGACCGTGCTTGCGAAGGAAGTGTTTATCCAGAAGGATGCCGGGCATGGGAGGGGCCTGCGGCGCCAGTTGCAGAGTGCCCATGGCCATACGGGCAACTTCCTCCAGGGCCACGCTGTTGTGAACCGACAGCATAGGGGTCTTGCCCCAGGTGAACGGGCCATGGTGCGCCACCAGGACGGCCGGCATTTGCAGCGGGTCCCGGCGGTTGAACAATTCGACGATGACCAGGCCGGTGTTCCGTTCGTAGTTTTCCTCGATCTCCCGCTTTCTGAGGGCGCGGGTTACCGGGACCTCGCCGTAGAAATGGTCGGCATGCGTGGTGCCGAAGCAGGGGATGGGGCGGCCCGCCTGTGCGAACATGGTGGCGTGCGTGCTGTGGGTGTGCGTGATGCCGCCGATTTCCTGGAAGGCGGCGTACAAGGCCAGATGCGTGGGGGCATCGGAGGACGGTCGCAGGGACGGCTCGACCAGATTCCCCTCCAGATCCACGACGACCATGTTCTTCGGCGACAGCTCGGAGTAGGGGACCCCGCTGGGCTTGATGACCATCAGTCCCTTCTCGCGGTCGATCCCGCTGACATTGCCCCACGTCATCAGGACCAGTTTTTGACGTTCGAGGTCACGATTCGCCTCGCACACTTCTTGGCGTAATGGTTCCAGTAGCATGGGCTTTTCCTTGTCGCGTTAGCCGCGTTGTTTCTGTCGGACGGCGATCAGGGCTTTCATGACATGATCGAGTTTGCCGGACCAGGCGGCGGTCCCGAAGGCATCGTGCATCTCTCGGTAGAGCGAGTAAAACTGCTTATAGACCGCCTGGTTCGCCGGAATGGGTTTGAAGACCGTGCGTCGCACGCCGCACATGGCTTTCTGGGCGGCCGCCACACTGTCAAACCCGCCCGCCTTCCGGCCGGCAGCCACCGCGCCGAAGAGGGCGGCCCCAAGGGCGCAGGTCTGGTCGCTACGGGAAATCTTCATCGGTCGTCCGGTGACATCCGCGTAGGTTTGCATCAGGAGCGGATTCTTTGAGGCCAGCCCGCCGCAGTTGATAATTTCCTTCACCGGCACTCCATACTCCTCGATTCGCTTGATGATGGTGAGGGCGCCAAAAGCCGTGGCCTCGATCAGGGCCCGGTAAATTTCGTGCGCCTCGGTGTGGAGGGTTTGGCCCATCAGCAGTCCGCTCAGCCGGACATCGACCAGAATGGTGCGATTGCCGTTATTCCAATCGAGGGCCAGCAAACCATGCTCACCGGGCTTCTGGCGGGCCGCCATCGCCGCGAGACGAACGAATTTCTCATCCTGTGTTTTTCCGTAACTTTCCGGCACGAGATGGTTGACCAACCAGAGGAAGATATCGCCCACGGCGGACTGGCCGGCCTCGATGCCGTGAAAGCCGGGCAGGACCGATCCCTTGACAATGCCGCAGACGCCGGGAATATCCGCCAGGCGTTTGTTTTCCGGCCA
>CAMBRF010000030.1 GCA_945870225.1 PVC group bacterium
GTGTGTTTGTCATCAGCATGTTTAACCAGATCCACACTCCAGACCACCTGGCCACTCTTGCAATCGATCATGCGCGCCGACATCCCGATGAGCGCATCCTCATGCCAGCCGTGTTTGACCCGCGAATATTCGTCCACCGTGCCGAGCACGACCGCATCGGCGCCCATCATGGCCCCGATTTCCGTTGCCTTCGCCGCCGACACGCCGGCCAGCGCAAGTTCCGATTCACTCAGAACTTGCGCCATGCGACTGCGCTCCAGGACATCATAACGGCCGGCGCGGAGAAGTTCAGTGACAAAAATATCAGCCACGGAGCTGCCGAGCAATTCGGTGGGGGCCTTGAAAGGCATGACGGCAATTTTTTTGATTTGTGGCGCGGCAACTGTCACAAAAACATTGGCTTTGGTTTTTGTATCAAGGAAATAAGCCTCGTCCACCGTTGCACACCCAGCCAGCAACAGCGCCAGGCTTAACGCACCAAACCGTAACAGGTGAAAAGATTTTTCAGTACTCATTTCCCGATCATTCCTTTTTATTAATCGACTTGATAATATCCCAACATAAAACGAGTTCAATAAAAAACACAAGCATCCCGGAAGGCGGCGCAACGGGTTACACCAGGTCGATATTTCATTCAGATCGCCTGTCGCTCTCCGCCCTGCCACCAGATGCTAAAAATTGGTTTCAACCATCGGCCGGAAGGTGAGCTCATGCACAACCACGTCGTCCGGAACGAACAAGGTATCCACGATCATCCGGGCGGCGCTTTCGGACTTCATGTAGTCCGGTCGTTCAAGGGCGCGGAACGGGGTGTCTGTTCCGCCGGGATAAACCCCCGTGACTTTGATGCCATGCGGCCGGGCCTCCTTGATCAGGCAGGCGGTAAAGCCATGCAGGGCACATTTGGACGCGCAGTAGACGCTGTAATGCTCCGCCTTGTGCCAGACAACGGTGCTGACGACATTGATAATATGGCCGGCTTTTCTGGTCAGCATGTCGCGCATCGCTTCGCGGCACAACAGCGCCGCGGCCCGGAAGTTGACCGCCATGTGGGCGTCCAACTCCACCGCCGTGATGTCCGTAACCGGGCCCTTGCGGCGATTAAACCCCGCATTGTTGACCAGGGCGTCCGGCGGGCCGCCCAACGCCGCCCTGGCGGCCGCGTAGAGCTCTGCCGGCGCTTCCGGCTGGCTCAGGTCGAATGACGCCGCATAGCACCCTGTTTCCTGCCGGAGGGCAGCCAACCGTTCGGCATCACGCCCCGTGGCAACTACGGCCAGCCCTCGCGCACAAAGCTGGCGAACCACGTCCCGCCCGATCCCGCTTGAGGCACCCGTAACCAGAACCGATTTAATCATAGCCATCCCTTCGCCGGCACTCGCAGGGAGCCGAAGCCCTGCCCGGACACCTTGAATTGCGATTTTCTAAAATCCCGATAGGGCATCGTCTCTTCCTGTCCCCGTGTTTAATAGTCCCCTGATTAAACAAACTCAACTGAGGCAAACCGCCGATGGATCCCATTCGGGAACGTAACGGAGGGGTAGCCGAGCGTCATGGCCATGGATGGAAAATTTTTGGCCGGAATGCCCCAGCATGCCCTCAGCCTCTTGTCACCCTGCAGCGCCGGGGCAACCGTCCCGATCATGCAGCTCCCCAGCCCCAGCCCTTCGGCCGCGAGGGTGGCGAAACTGCTGGCGATAGCGGGCTCAACAGGGTCCTTCAGGGGGGAGTGAAACACCATAACACATGGAGCATCATAAAAGAGCAGATCCCGGCCCTCCTTCCGCGCCTCAATGATCGTGTCCACGACCGGCAAGACAAAATTTTTCATCAGCTCCACCGACGGTTTATCCATCATAAAACGCAACAGGATCGAGCCGACGGGAGTCTTGAGGAAGCGCCATTTTTTAAAAGCGGCCACCAGATCATGCGCCAGTTCCTGAACCCGATCCCGCCCGTTAATCACGACCACTCCCACCGGCGAGGGTGGAAACCCCATGGGCGCCGTGGCCGACATGGCCAATAAACGGTCCATAACGGGTTTTTCAACAGGCCGATTCTCATAGTGACGCGCACTGCGCCGCGCCTGCATCATTCCCTCAAGGGCTTCAGCGGTGGCACGGGCGGACGGGAGCGGCAGGGGAAAGACCTCGCCCCCTTTCATCCCGCGACCCGTCACACGAATCGCGCCACTCGGACACACCGCCATGCAATGGCCGCAGGCCAGACAACCGAACGGGCCACCTGAATCGACCACTGGCTTACCATCCTGCAGGCGGAGGCAGTATGACGGACAAATGCTGACGCACCGTCCACACGCGATGCAGGTGGCCACATGGATGACCGGACAGCCCCACTCCACCGCAGTCGCCATATTTTCAGGTCTCTTTAGCATGGCGGGCAGTCTAGCAGGAATGACGGCACATTCAATACGAAGAAGCACGCTCCACAAGGACACCCAAAACTGCGGAACACCGCTAGGTTTATCTGACCGAACGCGTTACCACCGGGAGATCACCACGCGCGGCCCATTCCGTCCAACCCCCATCATACCAGCGCACATTCGAGTAACCCAGAAGGTGCTTGAGCACAAAGTAAGTCTGGCTGGCCTGATGTCCGGTGCGGCAGTGAACAATGATTTCCGCCTCCTTCGACGGGATCAGCTGGCCATAGGCGGTGGCGAGGGCATCCAGCGGCTTGAAGGCAACGACCTGATTGGAACTCACCACCACATCCTCCGTGTAGGCGCGGTTGAGGGCGCCGGGAATGTGGCCGGCGCGGGCTTCATCGGACTTGCTTCCCGTATAGAAGTCGGGTGGGCGCACGTCAATGATCGTTACTCCGGGTTTGCCGAGTGAGGCGGCCACAGTCCGGAAATCCACAGTGAAGCCATCAGCGTCCTGCCGGACTGGGTATTTCGAGGCCATCACGGCGGGTAGTGCCGCATCGACAGGCCGCCCCTCTCGCGCCCATCGGGCATACCCGCCGTTCAGGACGGCAAAACCCCGGTGCCCCAGCCGTTCAAACGCCATACCGGCCAGCGTGGCATCGTGGAACTTGTCGCCGGGCACAAGTACAATGGTATCAGTGGGATTGAGCCCCAAAAGCGAGATCTGAGCCGCCAACAGGGGCGCCGGCAGGAGCATGGACGGCACACCTCCGACATTCCCCCGGAGGCTTTCCACGTTCAAACTGAGGGAGCCGGGAATATGAGCGGTGTTGTATTCCGGCTGAGGTCGCAGATCGATCATCTTGAGACCCGGCATCTGAAGCCGGGTGGCCAGCCATTCGGTTTCAACAGTGCGCGGTGTGGCTTCGGACTGAGGCACGGCGGCATGGTGGCTCTCCCGGGAAGCGCCGAAAAAAGCGCGCCACGCGTTTATCCTGGCGGCAGCAATAGGTGGCAACGGTTCAGACCGCAACGACACCGGCTTGAGGCACCGTTCACGGAAACCCTGCAGACCGTCCGTGAGCAGGAAGAGATTGTCGAAACCCTGGCGCTGAAGCGAATCACGGGCCTGGGCGGGATGAGTCATGCCGTTGGAGTAGAGAACAACCAGCCCCTTGTTCTTGTGGGGCTGAAGGGTCTCCGCCAATTTGGCCAACGGCACGTTGAGCGCGCCACGGATGTGGCCGGCCTTGAACTCGGACGCCGGCCGGACATCCACAAGCACAAGATCCGGTTGCCCGGCCATCAGGCGGTCGGCCAGTTCCTCGGGCTCGATGTGGTCACGCCCCTCTGCGACTTCTCCCATGAGTGCTATCTCATCCGTTCCCGGCGAGGGAGCCAGGCCCGTCCGTTTCGGGGAAACACCTGCGTTGGCGGGAGCCAACACGAACAAGCCAAGAGCCACTGCCACCAGCGCCAGACTGAACGCCTTGAGAAAGGGGGATCCCAGGTACGCCGAGCGGCCCGTGCGCACTTTCTCGGCCCACTCGGCCAACCAGAAGGCCATCACGGCGACCAGCGTAAAGAACAGGATAAAAATGTTCCGCGAAACACCCAACGCGTCATAGGCCATCTGCACGCCCCGATCTCCAGCCGTGTAGAGCCTGCCCATTACCGGAAAAAACTCGTTGAACACGATGCTTCCGCCGATCGTGCCGATCAGGAATACGAGGGCGTCGACCCGGCCCGCGGCCAGGCCGGCCACCGCCGTACCAGGACACCAGGCGCCCATCGCGAAACCCACGCCGAACAGAAGGCCACCCACGATTTGAGCACCCAACAGGGTTGGCATAAGGAAGATCTGATCCAGTTGAATCCATCCGAACGACACCAGGTATGAAAGGCCCAGCATCGCCGTAATGAGCGCAGAGAACATCACCTTCACAACGGCCATATCGGTGAAGTAGAAAACCCCGGCCAGACGGCGCGAACTGCTGAAGCCTGCCCGCTCAAGGGCAAAGCCAAACCCGACCCCGATCAACAGGGCAAGAAAAAATGCCACCGGCGTTCCAAGAGTGTCGAGACTGTAGAGGGTGTTAATCATGCCATTGCCTCCTGACGAACCAGGCCGTGACATAACCGCTGGCGAAAAGACAGAGCATGAACACGATGCTACCGCTCAGCAGCAGTGCGCCGCCGCTCAACGCCTGCCCCGACGTGCACCCCTGGGCCAGCCGGCTCGCGAAGCCGGCGAGCAGTCCGCCCACCAAGGCGTACCCGAGGCGGCGTTTCACGGACGAGGCAGCGCCACGTTCGATCTGGATGCGCACGCGGTTCGCCAGAAGCGCCGAAAAAAGCGCGCCAATGAACGTACCCGCGAACATGAAGACCAGATAGTAGTTCAGCGGTTGGGCACCCCACTTGCCAAAGTAGTCGCTACCCAGTGTGTGTGGCGCCGAAACGCACATCGACAGCGACGCGCCGATCCGCGCGATACCGCCCGAGGCGCCCAGGCCAGCCCCGAGCACGACAAAAGAAGTCAGCAGCACGAGCCCGAGCAGGATGCCAGCCAAGTAGGGATTGGCATAGGGCCGGGGACCATCTGGAGAGAGGTGAGCAGGGTCTTTCATAGTGTTCAGCACCCCGCACTTTTCTTCTTGGCTGGTCCAGGTTTCGAAGGCGACGGGGCAACGGGAGCCGATACAGGCGCTGCAGGCGTGATGGCGGGCGCACCTGCCGGAGCAGCCCCACCCCCTGTCACAGGCATTGCGGACTCGTTCCAGTAGGCCTCCATCCCGCCAAACAGGACCTTGATCGGGCGGGCCGTTTTCTGCGAGAGGATGCCCCCTACGGCCATGGCCAGGGAGCCGTCACGGTCCACCAGCACGAGTGGCGATGCGCCATTCAGGTAGGCAGGATTGGCCATCACATCGGCGATATCGGCGTTTCTGGCACCGGGCAGGCTGAAGTCCGCGAACAGGGCCGGCGGGCGCACATCCACGATCTCAAACGTGCCCGGCAGATCCATGAGCAGGCGCTTCAGGTCGGCGGCGGCAATTCGGTCCGGAAGTCTGACCGCCCGCACTGGCGTCGCGGCCGTGCCGTGCCCGCCTTCGGTCGCGCCCAAGGTGGGAAAACCGGCCGTGATCCAGGCCTCGCTACCGCCTTCCATGTTGAAAACGGCCTTGAATCCCTGCTTAAGCAGCACCGAGGCACCCATGCTGGAGCGGTATGCAGAGTTGCAAACGGTCAGGACAGGCATCTCCTTGGAAAGCCGCTTGCTATCGGTGAACATCTTGTTGATGGGGATGTTGAGCACATTCCCGATCCGTAACGCCATCCACTCGCTCGGAAGTCGAACATCCACGATGATCGGGGCGGTACCCGCCTGCATCTGCCCATAAAGGTCCTGGGCTTTGAGAAGCTTAAGCGACCCGATGGGAGCCTTGGCGTGGGTCCATGCTTCCACGCCCCCCTGCAGAAAACCGGCGGGCGCATCGTAACCGATCCGCTTCAACCTGAAAGCCGCCTCGCGGACCTCGTCGTCCGACCCTACGAGAATAAAGGGCTCACCCCACGGGATCATGATGCCGGTCCACGTCTCAAATCGGCCCCGTATGCCGATGCTGATCGCGCCCTGCGGGTGGGCCATGGCGAAGGCCTTGGCATCACGAACGTCGATCAGCCAATCGTTCTTTTGCGCCCTGGCGCGCACATCGGTGACTGACAGGGCCGGTGGCGTGGGATGATCCCAATCCACAAGGGGTGGCCCATCGTGGTTCAGTTTGGCGTTATGCTTGAAATACTGCGGGGCATCGGGCAGGCCCTCAATGACCGCCATGACATAGGACAACAGGTCTTTGTGCTGCAGGTAGACGTTCTCCCGACGCTGTTCCCCGATGGTCGAGACCGGCTTGTCGCTCAAATGGGCGCCGCAGAGCGACCCGGCACCGTGGGCCGGGAAGAATCGGGTGTCGTCGGGGAGCTTGGACAATTTGTCTTTCCAGGAATGGAAGCCCATCTCTGCCAGCGCGGCAGCGCTCATGCCTTCGCCCATTAAGTCCGGACGGCCCACACTGCCGATGAAAAGCGTGTCGCCGGTGAGGACGAAACGGGGGTGGCTTTCG
This sequence comes from PVC group bacterium, assembly GCA_945870225.1. Taxonomy (GTDB): domain Bacteria; phylum Verrucomicrobiota; class Kiritimatiellia; order CAIKKV01; family CAITUY01; genus CAMBRF01. The sequence goes on from CAMBRF010000030.1 coordinate 6,517, forward strand.
GCCGCCGGAGTGTACACGTAAAGGCAGGTTCCATCGGGTGTATGGCCGGGCGTGGTCACGATCATGCCTCGCACCTTGCCAAACACGAAAGATTCACCGTCCTTAACAGACTTGTGCGGAAAGCCGGCCTGGGTTGCCTCGTTCATGATGATTTCCGCACCGGTGACCTTGGCAAGTTCCATGTGCCCTGCCACGAAATCGGCATGGGAATGCGTCAGGTAGACCTTTGTAATCTTCAGCCCCAGTTCCTGGGCATCCTTCAAATAACGGCTGATGTCGCGGGCAGGATCCACAATCAGCGCCTCGCCACCGCTGCCAATCAGGTAGGAGTAGTGCGAAAGAACAGCCAGATTATACTGCCGGAAGACGAAATCCGGCGCCGTCTGCTCAGTTTCCTTGACCAGCTGAAGGCTAGCGGCCTCATCGCCATGCGTGGCGGCTTCCGCGTCCCCGGGCAAGCCAGCCGCCCGGGCAGAAGCAACAGCCAGCAAAACCCCAACCGAGATACCCTTAACCAGATCATCTATTTTCATAAGTCACTCCTATAGCCTACTGCCGTATCACAAACAGTTTCTCAACACCCCACCAGAGCCCTTTGACCAGGTACCCGAGATGTACAAGAACAGGATCGTGATGTCAAACCCGACCGCTAGGATTTGCCCGGGTGAGGGCGGATCCTGGCGCGACAACCACCGTGTCTTGACATCCCCTCCCTGTTACGTCATTTTTGGATCAGAGAACGATACGTCCATGTCTTCATGTGGGTAAACGGACGCTGCGAAACAAGTGAATCAAGCACGAACGAGGATCTTATGAAAACACATCATTGGCTTATTGCCCTGCCCCTCCTTCTCGGTTCCTCATGTTCGCTCCAGCCCGACCCGCCTGATGGCTCCGGGACGATCGAATGCACACAGGTCCGCGTGGCCTGCGAAGTCTCCGGCCGGATCGCAAGCCTGCTGTTCGAGGAGGGGGATGCCGTCACCAATGGCCAGACGTTGGCGTTACTCGATCCCCTCCCCTATGCCCTTCGTCGAGAGGAAGCCCGAGCGGCCTTGGCCCAGGCCCAGGCCCAGTTCGAGCTCATGGCCGCCGGTAGCCGGAGTGAAGATATTCTCAAGGCCCGCGCCCAGGTTGCCAACGCCCTCGCGCTGGCCGAAGTCACCGCTTCTGACGCCCGGCGGATGGAAACCGTTTTCGCCCAGAATAGCGTCAGCCAGAAACAACGCGACGATGCCGTGGCCGCCGCCAAACGCGCCGCCGCAGAACTGGCCGCCGCAGAGCAGCAACTCAACCGGCAGGTAAGCGGCAACCGCCAGGAGGAAATCCGGTCGGCAGGGGCCGCCGTGGACGTCGCGCGCGCCCGCCTCGCCCTCACGGAGAAGGCGGTCGCCGACTGCGTGGTCGCCGCCCCATTGGCCGGCGTCATTACAACCCGCAGTGCAGAGCCGGGCGAGGTCGTCGCCGTAGGCGCCCCGCTGGCCACCCTCGCTCAACTGGATAAAGTCTGGCTCTCCTTATATATCCCCGAACACCGGCTTGCCGCCGTCAAAATCGGCCAAGGCGCATTTGTTAAAATTGATGGCGAATCCCAGCGCCGCGAGGGGCGCGTGACCTTTGTCTCGCCTGAGGCAGAGTTCACTCCTCGCAACATCCAGACACCCGACGAACGCACGAAACTGGTCTATCGCATCAAGGTCACGCTTTCCAATCCCGACGGCAGGTTGAAACCCGGCATGCCGGCGGATGGATACCTCGGGAAATAGGGAACCCCCGCCATGCCCGGTACGCCAAACCCACCAGCCATCGAAACCCGGGGACTCCGCAGAGCCTTCGATTCGGTTGATGCCGTCAAGAATCTGACCCTGACACTCCGGCGCGGGGAGTTTTTCGGCCTCGTTGGCCCCGACGGCGCCGGGAAAAGCACCGCCATCCGGATGCTCTGCGGCATTCTCAAACCCACCGCCGGAGAGGGACGCATCCTCGGCCTCGACCTTTATCATGATGCCGAGGCCATCAAGTCCCGCATCGGCTATCTCTCGCAATCATTCACCCTCTATGGCGACCTGACCATCAGCGAGAACATCGAGTTCTTTGCCGATCTCCACGGCGTGGAAAACTACCAGCGCCGCCGGGATGAACTGCTCGCCTTCACCCGGCTCGATCCTTTTCCGGGCCGCCTTGCCCAAGCTCTATCCGGTGGCATGAAGAAGAAACTGGCCCTTGCCTGCGCCCTGATTCACACACCCGAACTCTTGTTCCTGGATGAACCCTCCACGGGCGTTGACCCGGTTTCCCGTGGCGAATTCCGAACCATCCTGAAGGGGCTCCTTGATCAAGGGGTCACGATCGTCATGACCACGCCCTATCTCGACGAGGCGGAACGCTGTGACCGGGTCGGTATGATGCACCAGGGCAAACTCATCCGGCTCGATACCCCGGTGGCCATCAAGGCGGAACTCCAGGGCCGCATGGTGGCGGCCAGCGGCGCGCCGCTCGGCGATATATACAAGATCCTGAAACAGCGCTGGCCCGCTACCGCACTGGTGCGCTATGGCGACCGGCTCCACTTTTTCGCCGGGCGTGGTGCGGAGGAGCTCGCTGAAGCCACTGCCTGGCTCAATCAAAAGGGCGTATCCGGGGTTCGCTTTACGCCCATTGAACCCTCGCTGGAAGATGTTTTTGTCGCCCTGATGAGCGAACCGAAAGTAGGAGCCGCACTATGAAATCACCCATCACGAAACTCGTCGTTACACTCTTCTGTTCAGGTTTTCTTTCTCTCCAGGCCGCCACCCTGATTACCCCCGCCGAGGTCGTCCGGCTCACCCTCGTCCACAGCCCGTCCCTCAAGGAGAAGGAAACCGATATTCTGATCTCAGACGCGCGCCAGAAGGAGGCCGACGCCGGCCGCCTCCCCCGACTCGACGCCAAGGCCCAGGCCCATCATTTTGAAGGACTGGAAAACAACCCCCTCTCCCCGGGCGTGAGCATTCCCGTACTTGAAAATCAATACTCGGCCTCCATCGGCATTACCCAGCCGCTCTACACCGGCGGACGGGTCACCCATCAAAAGCACGCCGCACGACTCACAGGCGAAGCCATGCGCCATGCCCGCGACGCGCATTCCGCCGACCTGACCCTTTCCGCGCTCATCACCTATTGGCAATGGAGTAAAAGCCTGGCCCTGTCCACCGCCCTGTTATCCGCCATCGAACGGACGTCGGCCCTGGCGACCGACACCCAAAACCTGAGACAGGCCGGACTGGCCACCGATAACGATCAATTCGCCACGGAGGTCCTGCTCGATCAGGTCCGGCTTCAATTTGAGGACGCCGTGCGGCAAGCCGACCTCAGCCGTGTGCGGCTGGCTCAACTTACCGGCCGCCCCTTCACTCTCAACGACACTCCCGAACCGCCCGCTCAACATGAAGTGGGGCATCCTCCGACATTGCAGGAGGCGCTCCAGAATGCCATCAGCAACCGGGCGGAACTCGCCTCATTACGGCTCAATACCCGAGCCGCCATGGCCCTCACCGAAGCAACCCGCGCAGACCGGCGGCCCCAGCTGGCCCTCATCGCCCGATACGAGCAGGGCAATCCGAATACCCGGAATTTCCCACCGGAAGACCAGTGGCAGGATGATGCCCTCATCGGTGCGGCCGTCTCATGGAATCTCTTTGACGGGGGCCTGACGCGCGCCCGGATCGCCGAAGCCCGATTACAGGCCACGAAGCAACAACTCCAACTCGAGGCGCAGGAGGAGTCCGTCCTCGCCCAGGTTCAAGAGGCCCTCCTGAATTTTCACCATGCCTGTTCCTCTTTAAAAACGGCCACCCATGCCGAGTCCAGCGCCAAGCGCAATCTGGAAGTGGCCAACACCCTCTGGAAAAACGGATCCGCCCGCCACTCTGACGCTCTCGATGCCGAGGCCAAGCGGACCCTCACCACCGCCCAGCGTATCGCGGCTGAGTCCGATGTGCGTATCAGGCGGGCCGCCCTGAAACACGCCATGGGAGACACCCCATAAACCCGCCGTTCACACCTCATGAGGGCAGGGATTCGACGCCTGCCGTCATCGCCGTTGAAGCCCTGACCAAGGTGTTCGGGACCTTTACCGCTGTGGACCGCCTTTCCTTCACCGTAGAACGGGGGGAGATCTTCGGCTTTCTCGGCCCGAACGGCGCAGGGAAATCCACCACCATCCGGATGTTATGCGGCCTCCTCACCTCCACATCAGGGACCGGTCGGGTCAATGGCCATGACATCAACCGTGAGCCGGATCAGGTTCGGCAGGCCATCGGCTACATGTCCCAGAAGTTCAGCCTCTACAAAGACCTGACCGTTGCCGAAAACATTGCCTTTTTCGGCGGCATCTATGGACTTAAGGGCGAGCTTCTGCGCGCCCGCACGGGGTCTGCCGTTGCCATGGCCGGACTGACCGGACTGGAGCGACATCTTACCGGAACGCTCTCCGGTGCGTTGCAACAGCGGCTCGCGCTCGGCTGCGCCATTCTTCACGAACCGCCGATCCTCTTTCTGGACGAACCCACCAGCGGCGTGGATCCCGTCGCCCGCCGCCTTTTCTGGGATCTCATCCAGGATCTCGCAAGCCGGGGTGTCACCATCCTCATCACTACCCATTTCATGGACGAAGCCGAATTCTGCCGGCGGATCGGTTTCATCAACAACGGTCGCCTGATAGCCCTCGATTCCCCTGCCGGAATCAAGGCCACCACCGGCTCCCGTACCCTGGAGGAAGCGTTTAATACACTCGCCAACGCGCCCCTCACCGGAACGGATACCCATTCACCATGAGACGCTTCCGGGCCATCTTAATAAAGGAATTCCGGCAAATCCGGCGCGACCCGCTCTCGCTGGGGCTGCTCGTCTTCGTCCCCGCCATGTTGCTCATGCTCTACGGCTATGCGCTCTCGTTCGATGTCAAACACATCCGGGTCGCCGTGCTGGATGAGGACCGCACCCGCGAGAGCCGGTCCCTGCAGGATAGCCTCTTCCAGAACCCCTACTTTGACCGAGGCCCCACCCTGGCAACTTCCGCAGAAGCCGACGATCTTCTTAACTGTGGCAAGGTCCGGGCCGTCCTGATCATTCCCCTCAACTATGCCCGCGATCTGGCGCAGGGAAAGTCCGTCCAGCTCCAGGCGCTGGTTGACGCCAGTGACGCCAACACCGCTTTCGCGACCATCGGCTACCTGGACGCCTTGGCGGACCGGCTTAACCGCACGGTACGGCTGGAGGTCCAGAAACGCAGGGTGCGTTCCGCCGATTCGCCTGTGGTGATGCTGGAGCCGCGGATCTGGTTCAATCCCGAACTGCAAAGCGCCAAATTCCTGGTGCCCGGTCTGATCGGCTTGCTCCTGATGCTATCGGGCGTAATCGCCACCTCAGTCTCCATTGTCCGCGAAAAAGAGCGGGAGACCATGGAACAGATCATGGTATCGCCCATCCGGCCAGGGGAACTCATTCTGGGGAAGATCCTGCCCTATGTCCTCATCGGCCTGATCACCATGACTCTGGTTCTCCTGCTGGGCTACGGGTTGTTCGGGGTGGCCGTCAAGGGCGCCCTGTGGCTTCTTGCGCTAACCACCCTCCTGTTCCTGTTTTCCGCGCTGGGTATGGGCGTGCTGATCTCAACCCTAACCCATTCCCAGCAGATGGCGTTCCAGATTGCGGTGCTCTCTTCCCTGCTTCCCTCCCTGATCCTGTCAGGCTTCATTTTTCCAATCCAAAATATGCCGATCCTGATCCAAGGGATCAGCTACATGGTCATTCCACGTTATTTTGTGGCAGCACTCCGCGGAATCATCCTGAAGGACGCCTCGCTGATCCAAATCTGGCCGAACTTACTGGGACTGCTGGTGCTGGGCCTCCTCTTTAACAGTATTGCCGTCTGGCGCACACGCAAGACACTATGAACCGCACCCCCCCCATCTCATTCCACCGAATCAAGGTACTCCTGGTCAAGGAGCTCACCCAAATCCGCCGTGACCGGAGCCTTTTCGGAATCCTCGTCATCGCCCCGCTGTTCCAGCTCATGATCATGGGTTATGCGGCCAACACCGATATCCGGAATATCACCCTGACCCTGCGCGACAACGACCACTCGCCTCAGAGCCGGGAGTATGCGCAGGCATTGGCCGCTTCAGGCTATTTTACCCTTACCCCTGCCACCGGCCCTGAATCCGCTGACGGCGACCGCTTGGTCGCGAGCCAGGCGGGACTGGTGGTGACCATCCCTCCGGATTTCTCGAAATGTCTGGTGAACCGGCGCCCCGCCACCGTGCAGGTTCTGGTAGATGGAGCGGATAGTAATTTCGGGGTGAACGGGCTTAACTATCTCCAGAAAGCCACGCGCCTGTTCTCCGCCCGCTTGATCCGGCTTGAGAACACCGGGACCGTTCCGCCCCCGTCCGTAACGGTCGAATCCCGGGCCTGGTTTAATCCCCGGCTCCTGTCGCGCTACTATATGGTGCCCGCCCTGATGGGCGTCCTGTTACTGGTCACCACCATGCTCGTCACCAGCATGTCGCTCGTGAAGGAACGCGAGGAGGGCACCATGGAACAACTGATCGTCACGCCGCTACGCCCGGTGGAACTCATGCTCGGCAAGTTGTTGCCGTTTGTGGTGATCGGCTTTATGGAGATCACCCTCACGCTCGGGGTGATCGTGGGGGTGTTCGGCATTCCCTTGCGCGGAAACGTGTTCTGGCTCTACGCCTTCTCCGGCCTTTTCCTGCTCACGACGCTCGGACTGGGATTGTTCATTTCCACGCTGGTCAAAACCCAGCAACAGGCCATGATGACCGCCGCTTTCTTTGTCCTGATGCCCTTTGTGTTGCTTTCCGGCTTCATTTTCCCGGTCGAGAACATGCCCCCTGCGATTCAAGTTCTGGCGCAATGGATTCCTCTAAAATACTACCTCGAGATTGTCCGTGGACTTTTCCTGAAAGGGACAGGCTGGAATGAGTTGTGGCATCCAGCCCTCATCCTGCTCCTCTGGGGCATCGGCATTCTCATGCTCGCCTCCTTGAAATTCCGCAAGCGTCTGGATTAACACGCACCCGCCCGCAAGACCCCGCTATTGAATTCTTTGCGGATAGGGAGTAAGGTTAAGCAATCACTCAATCAGGGAGAACAATGATGCGAATATGCCTATTCCTACTGATGGTTACTGCACTTGCCAATTCTGGCGTGGGGGCTGTGACACGTTCCGATCTTTCCCCCGCCGCCTTGGGCCTTCTGCCCCCCCAGTCCACCACCCTCGCCCTCAAAGACGGTCGTATGGTCCAGGGCGAGCTTATGGCGAATGAAAGTAATGACCGTGAAACGGTCATCAGGAACACATCGGGGAAAATCATCAGCAAACAACGCTATCTCCGGACAGAGATCCTGGAGGTGCGCCCGGAAAACCTCGAGGTTTTACTCGCCAACCTCCTTAAGGAGTTCCATCTTTCCACAAAGACCAACCTCACCGCCACCGCCTATGCGGACACGATCAACCTCTGCGATGAATTCATGAAGCATTGGCCCGCCAGTAAAGAGATCTCATGGGTTTCCGGCAAACGAAAATCCTTTGCCGACGAACAGGCGCAACTCGCCAAGGGACTTGAAAAACTGGAAGGGGAATGGATGCCCCCCATCCAGGCGTCTTTAACCCGATACGCGGCCCTATGCCAGATCATTACCAAGGCACAAGCCCAGTACCCTAGCATCGAAAGTCCGAATTACACCCAGAATCCCACTGCCAAAAATAGTTTCGATGGTGTCCTGGAGAGACGGCGCGCCATCGCCCGCCGCCTACCATCGCTCATGACCGAGCGCATCCCGATCCTGCTGCAGGCAAAGGAGTTCGATCAGGCGGCCACTGAAATGGACCTGTTCCTCCGGTTCTGGGTGGAGCATGTGACCAAAAACAAGACAAACCGCTCTCATTCCGGACGGGGGGGGGATTCGGAATTTGCCGAAATGGACTTCTCCGTGCTTATCACCATGGAAAAGAAAATCCTGGAGAGCTACCTCGCCAACCGGAATCCTGATGAACTGAAGCCGCCAGCCAATAGCGATCCCAGCCTGGTCTTCATCCCTGGTGGCCTATTCCTCCTCGGGCGCGAGAATGCAACACCTGCCGATGCGGATTTTCCCATGCGCCTGATCCGGATCAAGCCCTTTTTCATCCAGCAATGCGAGGTTTCAAATGCAGAATACCGCCGCTTCGTCGAACATGTCCGCACCACCCAGGATTACAGCATGGAACACCCTGACGCCCCCCCACTGAAGGATCACCAAGCCAGTGGCTGGAAAACCCCCTCCCTCAGCCGCGACAACCAACCGGTTGTCGGCGTGGACTGGTTTGACGCCTATGCGTATGCCAAATGGAAAGGCCTGCGCCTGCCCACGGAGGCGGAATGGGAACTGGCGGCCCGCGGACACGACTGCCGCATGTACCCCTGGGGCGCCACCACTCCTGCTGAAATGGCCGTTAATACTCCTTCCGGACGCGCGTATGTCGCCGCCGAGATGGATAAACGCGATCCCCCGCCGCCAGCTAAACGCTTCTCCTGTACCCGCGAGGAGCCACGCCCTCCCCGAAAACTCCCCGTTGAGACCTGGAATGTCGACCAGAAAACCCCCTCGGAACTGCAGGGAGGGTTGTACACATTTGATCCCGCAGACAACCCCTACGGCCTGCTTCACATGGCCGGAAATGCCGCTGAATGGGTTCAGGACTGGTTTGATCAGGCCTCCTATTCTGTCATGAAGCAAACCGATCCCGTCAACACTACAAAGGGATCCGGGCATGTATTCCGGGGCGGATCCTACCTGAGCCAGGATCAGGAGCTGATGACCACCGCCCGGGGTAACGGGACCCCTCCTCATTTATCAAAGGGGTGCCAGCCCAACACCCTCATTCCCATCATCGGATTCCGCTGCGTCAAAGAAATCGGGGAACTACCGATTACAACCAAGTAAGACGCATTCGAACAAATCGAGATGCACCCTGCAACCAGCTGCTTATAATGACTCAACATTGTGTCATTTTGCAGTTGTGAGACATTGTTCATTATTTGACACACTTTCACTCGATTTTTACCTCAAGATTTCTCAATAATGAGGCTTATTGTGGATAAATTCAGTAAAGTTTTAAAGATGGCACAGAAAACGCTTTATTTCAGCCAAATAGATTGAAGGAGTCAATGAGCACTAAACCAACTCAAAAAATAACGGTACCGGATCCGCGTAAATCAACGGCAATGGCGCTGATCGTGTTTGCGCTGACGGTGCTTCCACCACGAAAGAGTCAAGCCGAGGATTCAGTGGCTGCCAAGTTCATGTATTATCAGGAGGACAATGATCGCATCAAGGTCCTGGCTCCGGAATTCTCGTTAGAACAGGAAACTGAATCGGGTTGGATCATCAAAGTGGACGGAATCTACAACTCGATTACGGGCGCTACGCCCACTGGCGCACCACCTACCGCCCCGGTGCAAGTGAATTCCGTTCGTTCCACGCCAACGTCGACCTCAAGCACCCCCACGCCCACCACCCCAACGGTGACAGTGGGCGAAAGAGATGATAACCACTGGGAAGATGAGGATGAGGATGATGCTTTGCTGATAAGACGCCGCAACTTTTCGGCTGCTCGCTACTCGGCGGTGACGGCGGCGACACCCGCACCCGCGCCCGCCCCTGCCCCGGCGCCAGCCGTACCCGCTACGAGTGCGCCCTCAACATCAAATAGTGGCGGCTCTTCATCCTCAAGCACTCAGCAGGCGACGCCACCGGCCAGCAGCTCACGCATCCCCCTGGCTGATTTTGAAGATACGCGCTGGGCTTTCAATATCGGTCTGTCCAGGCGAGTGGGCGATCATACCCCCGGAGTTCAGGCCTCCTATAGTCAGGAGTCGGATTACCTCTCGACCGGCCTCAGTATTCAGGACGCAATTGATTTCAACAAAAAAAACACGATCCTGGCCGTGGGGGGCGCCTACACCCATGACTCGCTGACCCCGGCCAATGGACGCCCTAGCGAGAGCAAGGACTCTCTTGACGCACTGATTGGCGTTTCACAGGTGCTGACCAAGACCACGGTACTCACCGCCAACCTCACCCTCGGGCAGGTATCCGGGTTTATCAGTGACCCCTATAAAGTGTCGGAGGTGAACGGCCAGTTGATCTATGAAAACCGGCCGGACAGCAAAACCAAGGAGATCATCTATGTCGGCTTGCAACAATTCATCACCCCGCTGGATGCCAGTATTGACCTCGGATTGAGATACTATACCGACTCCTTCGGCATCAACGCAGAAACCCTCTCCTTGGCCTGGTACCAGAAAGTCAGCCCGAGCTTTATCATCAGCCCCATCGTTCGTTACTACACGCAAACGGCGGCGGACTTCTATGATGTGCGGTTCAGCGGGTCACCGGAATTCTACAGTTCGGACTACCGGGTTTCAGATCTGACCTCCCTTTCCTATGGAGTTAAATTCATCTGGATGCCTACGCCCAAGCTCACACTGGATGCCGGGGTGGAGCGCTATGAGATGTCGGGGAATGACGGGGTAACAGACCCGGAGATGTATCCCACCGCCCTCTTGTTCATTATGGGAGCGCATGTGTCCTTTTAAGGCAGGATTTGAAAATGTCAGCCAGCGACTATACCAGGCATACGTTTAACGCGATGGGCACGGTCTGCCAGCTTCAGTTCCGAACGGATTCAACCGCGGCGAGCAGGGCCTTTATCACCCAGGTGACCAACTGGGTTTCCGGCTTTGAGGCTAAATTCTCGCGGTTCCGGCCCGACAGCCTGATCTCGCGGATCAATGCCGCCGCAGGTCTGGGGGCCGTGGACCTGGATGAGGAGGCGGAAAGCCTGTTCGCTCTATGCGATTGGTTTCACTGGTCGACCCGCGGCGTATTTGATCCCGCTGCCCTGCCCCTGATCGCTCTCTGGGATTACCACATCCCCCATACCACTCTGCCCTCCGCCGCCGAGGTAACGACCGCCCTCATCCTCTGCGGGTGGAAGAAAATCAAACGGGAAAAAGGACGTTTCGCTCTACCTGAAAAAGGCATGGGTATTGACGTCGGCGGCATCGGTAAGGAATACGCGGTGGACCGGGTGTTCGAAATGGCGAATCAAGCGGGCATCCAAAACGTGTTGGTGAATTTCGGACATGACCTGCGGGTTCAGGGCGAGCCACCGGAGACCGGGCCCTGGCGCATTGGCTTGGAAGACCCCAATGATCCCGGCCGATGCTGGGGCGGCGTGGTCATCCGGAATCGGGCGGTCACCACCTCGGGAAATTACGCGCGCAAGGTCACCATCAACGGCGAGACCTTTGGCCATATTCTTGACCCCCGCTCCGGTCGTCCGGTCAATAACGGATGCCAGTCGGTAAGCGTGATCGCCCCCACCTGCACTGAAGCCGGCATCTTGTCCACCACCGCCTTCGTCCTGGGCGGTGCGAAAGGCCAACCCTTTCTCGACAGCTACTACCAGGTCGAAGGCTGTATCAATGAAAAAAACAGGCAGTACTTAACAAGGAGATTCCATGAATACCTCATCCGCGATTAGAAAGCTCACCACTCTGGCCACCCTCGTCGTTCTCGCCCTCGGCCTCACAGCCCAGGCGGGGTGGAAAGCGGGGACCCCCCTGCCCGATCTGTCTCAATTTAAATTGGAGGGGAGCGTACCCGCAGACTTGAAATCAAAAGTGGTGTTGATCGACTTCTGGGCCTCTTGGTGTGGCCCCTGCAAGGCCTCATTCCCCGTCCTGGACAGCCTTCAAAAGGAATTCGGGCCCAGGGGCCTGGTAACCATTGCCATTAATCAGGATCAGACCAGCCTGCTGATGCAATCGTTTCTCAAGGAACACCCGGCCACCTTTCTCACCCTGCGCGATGCACATCATCTCCTGGTTCAAGCCGCTGATGTGCAATCCATGCCCTCCTCCTATCTGTTTGATCGATCCGGCAAAATCCGGTTTCTCCACACCGGCTTTCACGGCGAGAAAACCACGACTCAATATAAGGCAGAAATTGAACAGCTGTTGAACGAAAAGGACGGGCTGAAAAAATGAAA
>CAMBRF010000031.1 GCA_945870225.1 PVC group bacterium
CATGTGGCGCAAGCTCAACGGCAAAAAGCCTGTGCGTCCGATGGTGCTCATTGACCAGGTGTGCTGGAATGAGATGAACGTGGATAATGAACTGACCCTCCAGTGTCAGGACCCGGAATGCCGGAACTACGAGGACTCCCTTCGGAAAACCCTTTATCAGTGGCGGCATTTCCCGGTGGATAGCGTCGTCGAGTCCTTTATCCGGGTGCCCAAGGCGGTCACGAACACAGGCTTTGGCATCGGGGTGAAAGAGGAGGTCGCGGTGGGCGATCCCACGAACACTGTGATGGGTCACAGTTTTGTTAATCAATTCGAGACTGATGCCGACCTGGACAAGATCAAGATGCCGGTGATCGGGCATAACCAGGCGGAAACCGCCCGACGGTTGGAAGTGGCCCATACGCTTTTTGATGGCACGCTGGAAGTCTTTGAAGACGGTTATGAACCCTATCTTTCCATCTGGGATCCGATCAGTTGGTGGATGAATGTCGAGAGCGCTCTCTATGCCTTGGTTGATCGCCCTGAATACATGGCTGAACTGGTCCGGCGTCTCGTCAAGGGGAACTTGAGCCTGTTGGATCAGTTGGAGGCGCAGGGGTTGTTGTGTTATCGCCAGTCGTTGGTCCATTGCACCGGGGCGTATACGGATGAATTGCCCGCGCCCGGGTTTGATCCCGCCCGGCCGCGCACAAAGGATGTGTGGATGTTCGGTCTGGCACAGATGTTATCCACGGTTTCGCCGGCGATGTTCGAGGAGTTTGAAATCGACATGTCCCTGCCCATTTTTGAGCGGTTCGGCCTGGTCTACTACGGCTGCTGTGACCCGCTGGACCGGAAGATGGCGCAGGTTCGGAAAATTCCCAATGTCCGCAAGATTTCCATGAGTCCGTGGGTGGATGAAGAGCTCGGAGCGTCGGAGATCAAGGGGAACTACGTCTATTCGCGTAAGCCCAATCCGGCCTTGCTGGCCTGGCCTGAGTTCAACGAGCAGGGCGTCCGTGAGCATCTGCAGGCCAGTGTGGACGCCTGTGCCCGGCACGGTTGTCCGCTGGAGTTGATCCTGAAGGACGTCAGCACCGTGACGTACGAGCCCCGTCGATTGTGGCGCTGGGCTGAAATCGCCATGGAAGTAGTTCAGGGGCGATAAACGTTCAGTATTCCCGCCGCTTGAGACTGCGGCTGCCGAGCCAGAGCGGGACGAGGGTGGTGATGAGCGTCAGGGTCAGCAGCCAGACGGTGGCCAGGATATTCCCCCGGATGAACAGGGCGCTGCTGAGGCGACCGGTCACATGCCAGTGCCAGGTGAGGGCGAAGGGGAGGAGGGTGCCCAGCATCAGGCCCAGGCTGAGCACCAGGTTTATCGTGCCGCCGAATCCCGAAATAACCGCGACGGGGTTCGGTTGCTTGAGATCGATGAATACCGCGCCGAGGCCGGTGGCCAGCGCTGTGACCGAGAGTGAGATGGCCACTGCCACGCCGATGGCCAGCAGTTTCAAACCCGGCCCGACCTGTAACATCCAGGTGGCCAGTGACATCAATCCTGCGCTCACGCTGACCATGGCCAGGGCGGCCAGCAGGAACTTGGTGGCCAGAATCCGGCCCATACCGGTCGGGGCCAGCCCCAGAATCCAGAAACTGTGCCCCTCCATGCTTAACTGCGGAAAGACGAAGCGGGAGGCCAGCGAGCAGATGACCGAGGACACGCTGAAAATGTTAAGAAAGACGATCAGGTTCCGCCACGTTTCCGGAAACTGGTCATAGTGGAAGGATCGAAACCCGGCGAAGTAGAGTGCCAGAAGGCCGAAGAAGATGAGCGCCTGTGACCATTGCATGGGATCGCGCAGGAAGGATCGCATATCCTTCAGGACCATGCCGCGGACATCATGCGGCAGAAAGGTCAGGAACCAGTCCAGTCCTGCGAGTAACTCCGGCTGGCGCTTCCGGGTGTCGGAGGCTCCGATAAGCCGCTGGTAGGCGGCGTGGAAGGTCGCCGTTCCCAGCCACTGCACGAGCAGGCCGATGACCAGCGTGTTGGCGAGCAGCGTGCACCAGAGCAGGGCTCCGCGTGCGAACTGCCCGCCGGTCAGGGACATGATGCCTTCCGCCACCCAGTTGTTGGGCGCCAGAGGATAAGAGGCCAGTTGGAGTCCCGGCAGGACCCGGTTGAGGACGAAGGAGGTTTCGTCGCGCAGCTCCGTGCGATGCTGGTGCAGGGTGAACCCCAGAAAGAGCAGCGCGGCGATTACGACTCCGCCCCAGAATATCCGGTTACGCGGCAGCCAGCGCACGGCAATCAGGGCCAGCAAGGTGCCGAGTCCGCCGCAGAGGATGACAAACGGGATGGAAAACAGACCGGTCCACAGGGCGAACATCACTCCCAGTTTTTCGTGCCAGGCGTAGGCGGCGGAAAACGGGACAATCAGGAAAACAAAGGCCCAGGAACTTAGCAGGGTGGATTCGATGAACTTGTAGGTGACGAGGTTGCGGATGTCGATGGGGCCGGTGAGCAGGAATGTCGTTTCCCGTGACCGGAATATCGTCGAGTAGGAGGTGACGGTATTCGACATCACCAGCATGCTGCCAAGCCCGAAGAAAAAGAGCGCAAAGAGCCGGCGGGTGATCATGTAGCTGCCGCCTCCCATGTCGGAGAGAAAACGGAAGCCGTCAAGAAACAGGTAGAAAAATCCGCCCATCATTCCCGAGGCAAAGGCCAGAATGAAAATGACCTTAAAAATGGGTTCGCGCTGGAACATGCGGCGAAGATTCCGTAGCGCATAGAGGTCCTTGAGCCAGAGGGCGGAGAGTGAGTTCATGGGATTATGCCGTCTCGTTACCGCTTTCCGTCAGTTTCAGGAACACATCCTCCAGTTTACCTTCCACCCCGGTCTGGGCGCGCAGGTCGCTCATCTTGCCCAGGGCAATCAGGGATCCGTTGGAAATGATCCCGATGCGGTCGGCAATTTCCTCGGCCAGGGCGAGGATATGGGTGGTCAGGAGGATGGTCATGCCTTCCTGTGTTTTGGCGCGGAGCAGGTTCTTGATCATCCGGATGGAATGCGGGTCGAGGCCGATCAGGGGTTCGTCAATGAAGACCACTTTGGGGGAATGCAGGAAGGTGGCGACATACAGCAGACGCTGGCGCATGCCGTGGGAAAGTTCACCGATCAGGGCGGATCGCATATCGTTCAGGCCGAACTGCTTGAGGGCATCCTCGATGGTGAGGCGCAGGTTGGAGGAGGGGACATTGTACAGGTCGGCAATGAACTTAAGGAACTCGACCGGAGTGAGTTTTTCGTAAAGAAAGGGCATATCGGGGATGTAGCCCATAATCCGCTTGGCGTCGACGGTCTGGGTCCGGATATCGTAACCCCCGATGTGCACGGTGCCGCTATCCGGGCGCATGAGACCGGTGAGCATTTTAATGGTGGTGGTTTTACCGGCACCGTTGGGGCCGAGGAAACAGAACAATTCGCCGGCGGGGACGTCGAGGGAGAGGTTGCGCACCGCATGCAGCGGTCCAAATGATTTGTTGAGTTGTTGGATTCGGATCATTAATTCTCCACATTCACAATTTCCACGTTCAACCGCCCGATCACGCCCATGAGTTTCATCTGTTCGGCAAGTTCTCCTTCAAACAGCGAGATATGATCAGCCCCCACGGCGGTCTGGCCGAGAGTCGGGTCCATATCCACCCAGCGGTCCAGATAAATGGAGGGCCAGGCGTGGTAGTAGAATAAACCGTTGTGGAGCGTCAGGCCGACCCGGATCTTGGCCGGGATACCGGCGGCGCGGGCCAGCCCCACAAAGAGATAGGTGTGTTCGTTGCAGTCGCCCTCGGGGCGGAGCAGGACATCGATGGCGGAGGGCAGGCTGACCGTGGGAATTTTTGCCACCTTGGTGTTGACCCATTGGTAAATGGCGAGGGCGGCCTGGCGGGAGTCGGTTGTCCCGGCGGTGATCTCGCGGGATTTCTTAATCATACGGGGATCATCGGATTGAACAAAGGGGGTGGCGGCAAGCCAGGGAGCAAGGTTGGTTGTGGTGTCCGGCATGGTTGCGGCATCCGGGAAGGTCTCGGCCTGTATCCGGATCTCGGCGACGGTGCCGGTGACGGAAAGAACGGATTGACGCTGACTTTCGAGGTGCTCGCGCACAAGCGTGGCGCCATCGAGCCGAAGTGTCGCCGCACGGGCGGCTGACAGGCGGTTCACGGGACCGGTGACCGGCACGGCGAGGGAGGTGAGCATGTCGCGATCCAGCGCGTTTCCCGAAGCGGTGCGACTTAGCGCGTCCTTGGCGTCGCACGCCTCCATGGTCCAGCCAAAGAGGGTCTCCTGACGCAGAATCGACCCGTTCGAATCAATCCAGGAGAGGGTTTCCATGCCTTCGACCAGGGCGGTCAATACGGTGGCTTCAACCGTTTTCGACCGGTGGGTAATGGTCTCCTTTCTGAGTGCACGGATGGTGATGTTCTGGGCTGACAGGGTGACAGGGTTGAAGGCGCGGAGGGTGATCTGTTTTCCGGGCTCCAGCGATTTTAACGCCATTTCAGTCATGGGGGAATACAGCATGGCATCGTCGGGGATTCTCACCGTCAGGCGCTGGGTTGACCCGGCACTGCGAACGGTCACGGCAAACGATTCGCCATGGACGCGCTTGCCTTGCACGTCGATCGAGTAACCGGTGGAGGACAGGGTAAAGGTGAATTTCTGCAGGCGATAGGAGCCGTCGACGGCCGACTGTGCCTTTACGGCGATCCGCTGGCGGCTTCCCATGACGTTCAGGTTCAGGACCGTGGTGTTATCGATCAGATACTGGCTGGCGGAATCGGCGTCCCCGGCATTGACGCTGGTATGGCTGTACCCGATCGCCTTGCCCTGAAACGTGATGCTCATCCACTGGTCCATGACCATGACGCCTTGGGAGAGAAGGGTGCGGTACCCGCCGGTGGTTCCTTCAAGCAGGCCGGGGAACGCCTCGTAGAAGACCAGCCAGGCGGCGGTGGAAAGCCAGAAGAGGACGATAGCCATGATCGCGATTTTACGGCCGGGGGTACTCATTTCAGGATGTACTCCAAAACGGCATCCAGTCCGGGGGCGAGAGGACAGCCACAGGGGCGGAGTTTGGACTCGGACTGGTGGCCGCCCGTCATGAGAAGGCAGGGGATTCCCATGGCTTGGGCAACTTCGAAATCGTGGGTGGTGTCACCGACCAGCAGGGCTTCTTCGCGGGCCAGCCCGGAGTTGGCCAGCAGGGTGTGGCCGAGGTCGATCTTGGAATGCGCAAAGAGGTCCGAAAGGCCGTAGACGTGCTCAAAGAAACCGAGGATTCCCCTTTCGTTCATCATCCGGCGAAGGAGTGTCAACTCACAGGCGGATAGCACCGACTGTCCTATGCCTTTGGCCCGGAGCGCCTGCAGGGTGGTGAGCGCCCCTTCCCGCAGGGGGGCCTGGGCGGATGCGACGGCATACACGGCGTGGTATTCCGTGGCGACGTTATTCCAGTCATCCTTGCTGAAATCGAACCCGAGTTGGAGATAGTAGTTCCGGACAGGGAAATCGAAAACGTTCCTGTACTGCTCAAAGGTGACCGTCGGCAGGTTGCGTCGTTCCAGCAGGGTGTTGATTGACCGGGCGCAGGCCTGGGCATCATCCAGCAGGGTCCCATTCCAATCCCATATGATGTGCTTGAACATGAGGAAGAAGTCAGGAGCGGCGGGTGAGAACCAGGCAGATGTTTGGATCCAGGGTGCGGTAGTAATTGCCGCCGTTTACGATGAGCATGGTCAGCATTAGGGCGTGGAGGCACTTCTGGGCCGCGATGCGCAGGAGATTGATCGGAGAATTGCGGGGGATCCGGTATCCGCTGATTTCGATGGTGCAATCCTCGATGTCGGCGGCGGCAACGAGTTGGCGGAGTGAGTTTTCCGTGAACAACGTCTGGTGGGTCAAATCGGCGTATCGCTCGACCACTCCAAGAGGATTGCCGCCGTTGGGAACGACGACAATCAGATGGCCGCCGGGTTTTAAGCGCGAGTGAAGCAACCGCATCACATCGGGGAGTTTTTCACGGTGGACATGTTCCAGCACCTGCAAGAGCATAATCACATCATACTCCCGAAGCTGGTCGATCACGGTATTGAGATCCTCGATGGGCAGGGACCAGTTCCGGGTGATGGGAAAATGAGAGGTGATGTGCTGGCAGATGGTGGCATCCTGTTCGATGATGTCCACATCGGTAATGCCTGTCCGGGCAAGCAACGCCAAAAACTCACCTTTGCCGGGCCCGACCTCCAGCACGGTCTGCCCGCGGCGCAGATAACGGCCAAAATTGCTCCGGGCGCGGTTCAGCTTCTGCTTGAACGTCCGCGAGGACGAAATGGTATCAAGGTAATGCAGGTAGTCGGTCATGCTGGCCCTGTCTGGAGTTCCGTTTTCACAGCCGCGATCAGACGCTCCATCCGGCGGCCATATTCGACATAGTTGGTGAACATGGCGGCCTCCGAGGATTCACCCTTGTCCTCGTGGAAGACCACGGCCAGATGCGGCTCGATCGAGATGCCGCCATCGTAACCGTTCTGGAAAAGATCCTTTACGATCCGCCGCACGTCCCCTTCGCCTTCGCCGGGGAAGGTGTAGGTGGTGTTCTGGGCCGCTTCGTTCCAGCGTCCGTCCTTGATGTGGATATAGGCGATGTGTGCCTTGACGTGTGAATAGAAGTCCCAGGCCGATTGCCGTGGCCAGGGCTTGGGTTTGATGTAATCCGGCGTGAAGTGCGGGTTGCCGGTGTCGAAAACGAGTTTAAGGCCGGGCACACTCTCCAGCATCCGCAGGGTGTAGGTCCAGCCCATGCCGCCGTAGTTCATGCAGTTCTCGTGCACAGGGGTGATGCCTGCATCGGTGAACATTTTGAGGAGTTCGCGAAGCCGGCGGAACCGCTCGGTTTCTATCTGGTCCTCGGGTGAACGATCCTTCAGCACGGCAAAGCTCATGATGCGGATCAGTTTGGTGCCCAGCCGCTGCATGCGGGGAATCGCGCGCCGGGTTTCGGCGAGGGAGGAGTCCATCGGTTCCGTGATCGGTTTTGCCCAGTTGGCAATGGCTGAACCGAAGCAGTTGATCTGGATACCGGCGTCCTCGAGTTTGCCGGCGACGCGGTCGAAATCGGCATCGGGCAGGTCATGTATGTTTTTGCCGTCGATGTTACGCGATTCAATGTGCGTCCAACCAAGTTCCAGCGTGGCCTTGATCTGGCCTTCGATGTTTTTTGACGCTTCGTCCGCAAATCCGGTCAAGTACATGATTATTCTCCCTGGGATTTATTCCCCGGTCAGATGGCAGGTCTTTAATGTCACATTCCGGTCTGGTTTTCAAGAGGGTTTGCCTGCCCCGCGCGCTTAGCAGAGGCGGGCGGCCAGGAGGACCGCTTCGCGCATGCTGGAGGTGTGGGCGCGGCCGGTCCAGGCGATGTCGAAGGCCGTCCCGTGGTCGGGGGAGGTCCGGATAACGGGCAGGCCGAGCGTGACATTGACGCCCACATCGAAGGCCAGCATTTTGAACGGGATCAACCCCTGATCGTGGTACATGCAGACATAGGCATCCGTGCGGGCCAGCCGATCCGGCAGGAAGGCGGTATCAGGGGGCAGCGGGCCTTCGATCCGTATGCCGTCCTGCCGGGCCACGCGGATCGCGGGCTCGATGAAGGACTCCTCCTCGGTGCCGAAAAGCCCGTGTTCGCCGGCATGGGGATTGAGGGCGCAGACCGTCAGGCGGGGTTGGTAGCGGCGGAGGCGGATCATGGCCGCATGGGTAAGCCGGATGACGTCGAGAATGCGTTCGAGGCTGAGTTTGCCCGGCACATCCGACAGGGCGGTATGGGTGGTTACCAGGCTGGTCACAATCTTGTCCGATGCGAGCATCATGCAATAGCGACTTGTTCCGGTGAGCGCGGCCAGCATTTCCGTGTGGCCGGGGAAGGGGACCCCGGCCAGATGCAGGGATTCCTTGTTGAGCGGAGCGGTGACAAGGGCGGCGATGCGGCCGGCCAAGGCCTCGCGGGTGGCCGCCTCGACGCAACGGTGCGCCGCATGGCCACCGGCTGCAGAGATCTTGCCGGATTCAACCGTTTCCATGCCGCTGCACTCAATATCCACGACAGAGCCATTTTCAGCTGGCGGAACAGGTAAACCGCACGCCTTGGCGACGCGCTGCAACAGTCGGGCGTCCCCGAAAATAACCGGACGGCACTGGGCGAGCACCACGGGGTCCTGCAGCATGCTCAGGCATAATTCCGGGCCGATCCCGGCCGGGTCGCCCATGGTGAGCCCGATGACGGGTAGGGTTTCTCCGTTTGATGTAAGGCTATCGTTCATCAATGACGATATTCTGTGCGATCGCCGGCAAGCGAGTCAAGCGGCGTTCATGTTTGCGGGTCACAGGACGACGATTTCAGGTTTTTCGGCCAATCCCTCAATCTTCACCTTGCCCTTCCGCAGCGTGGCCCGGAAGGTTTTTTCGCCGTCATCATACGCCAGTTCGCCGTCCGCGCCGGCATAGGCTTCCAGCAGGGTGACCGGGCCGATGATGTTGTGGGTGCATTGACGCTCGGCGGCAAAGGGAATGAGGCTCCCGGCTTTGACATAGATCGGCAGGGTGTCCAGATCGACGGGACGTTCGATCCATTGGCCGTGGGAGCTGATCCGCTCCTTGGTCCAGAAGTCCACCCAGGTGCCGGCGGGGAGGTAAAGGGATCGGACACGGGAGTCGGTCATCGGGGTGAGGACGGGGGCAATGAGGAAACTGTCCCCAAAGAGGTATTGGTCGTCAAGCCGCCAGGTATTGCGGTCATCCGGATAATCGATCACCAGGGCGCGTACCAGGGGCTTGGCAGACAGCGCTGCTTTTCGGGACTGGTCGTAGATATAGGGGAGCAGACGGTAGCGGAGGAGGGTGTAGCGGGTGAAGATACGGTTGGCCTCCTCGCCGAAGGACCAGGGTTCGCGCGGGTTTTCATTGCCGCAGCCATGGCAGCGGGCGTGGCTGCTGAACAGGCCGAACTGAGCCCAGCGGATATACAGTTCAGGGGTGGGGCGTCCGATGAAGCCTCCGATGTCGTGGGAGAAGAAGGGAAAGCCGGAGAGGCCCATGCTCAAGGCCGCCCGCAGGGTGCCGCTCAGGCCGGCCCAGCTGCACTGGCTGTCGCCGCCCCAGTGGATCGGGTAGCGCTGGCTGCCCGCCGTGCCGCTGCGCGCCCAGACGATGGTCTCACCGGTTACCGAGCGGATGGTTTCGGCAATGGCGGCGTTATAGACCAGCGAATAGAGGTTATGAAATCGCTTGCCTTCGATGTTGGCATAGACGGCATCCTCGGGGATGCCCTCGCCGAAGTCGGTTTTGATGGTTGCCGCGCCCATTTCGATGAGCGCCTTGATCTGCGCATTGTACCAGGCGACGGCTTCCGGGTTGGAAAAGTCGATGATGGCGTCATCAATCCAGCTGCCCACGGTGCCTTCGGGCAGCCGATAGGGTTTCCCGGCACTGTCCTGTGCGAAGTAGCCCTTGGCCGCACCTTCGATGTAGTTGACGTTATGGCGTGGCGGGACGAAGTTGTACTGCCAGAGGGAGATCCGGAAACCCTGGTCCTGCAGGGCTTTCATGTGTGCCGGGGGATCGGGGAAGCGCGACTCGTCAAAGCGCAGGTCGCAGTTGAAGTCCTCCTTGAACCAGAATGTGTCAACGTGGAGAACATCCGCCGGAATGCCGCGGGCGCGGATGCCGTTCGCCACCTCGTGCACCACATCCCAGGAGGTGTAACTGTTCCGGCTCAGCCACAGGCCATAGCTCCACACCGGCGGCGCCGGGGAGAAGCCGGTGAGGGTGGAGTAGCGGCGCAGGATCTCAGCCGGGGCCGGGCCGTGGATGATGAAATAGTCCATCACGCTATCCTCGATGGCGAAGCCCAGGGTGTTGGCCTCCAGGGTGCCGATCTCCCAGTTGGTCTGGCAGGACGAGTTGAGGAACAGGCCGTAGCCGCGCGTGGTGAGAAAGAACGGGACGTTGATGTACGTGCGTGTGTTGGAGGTGCCGATGGCGTCCTTGTTCCAGAAATCCACCGCTTTGCCGCGCCGTTCCAGGTGGTCGAACCGCTCGCCCAGCCCGAAAACCGCGTCCTGATTGCCCAGCGTAAAGGCCTCGAAGCAGGCCGTACGTCCCTCGAGCCGGGCCACCGACATGTCGAAAATGTCCGACGTAACAAGGTCGCTGCGGCACTGAGACCAGAAGGGGGTGCCGGTGGCGTCCATGGCTGACAGGTTGAACGGCTCGCGGGCGATCCGGAGGGTGATCTCGCCGGAGTGAACCAGCAGGGCCTCCGGCTGTTCCTCCACCTGTACCGTTGTGGCCTTGTCGGGCTTGCCGACCAGCATGCGTCCCGTTGCGTCCGGAAACGAGGGCTCTCCTGCCGGCAAATCCCCTTCTGCATAACGCACCCGGAAGATCCCCGGCGACCAGAAGGTGATCTCCACGTTCAGCAGCCCGGTATCTGACGTTTTCAGCGGTTGGTGCAGGGATGTCTCATGGGTATAAACGGTGCGATTCAAGGATCCGTTGCTTTCCACCTTCAGATGGAGCATCGGCCCTGCGACGGTGTGCGACAACAGCCGTCCTGCGCGCATAAAGAGAGACCCTTCGCCATGAATAAAGGCGGCGGGCCCCTTCAGGGAGGGGGTGGTGGTCGTGAGGGAGGTCGGTTGGTCTACTTTTTGAGGGTAGGCGGCGCTGGAGATTTCAGTCATGGAATAGCTCTTTGAATAGGGTTGTTTTTGCGAAGGATGCCGAATTTGAAAGGGATGTTCAAGACTTACAAAATTTTTACAGGGGTTTTACTTTGTTCTGACCACACTTCCGGTCAAATGTTGTTTGCTTGTTTCAGATTCAGGTAACGGATCAGGCAGCAACTGATTGACGAAAGGAGGGGCGGGTACGCGGGAAGTCGGGTGATGATTCAAGTGGTAGTATGTGTCGGGGTGTGGCATTTTTATCTGGAGAGACGAATATGAAAACGATTATGGAATCAGGTTTCAGGTTGGCGCTGGGCGCCATGTTGCTGGTCGGGCTTCAGCAGTCGGCAGTCGCGAGCCGGATCAAGATGGATGTGGGAATGGCGTCCACTGTGGTGAGCGCGGATAAGAAACAGGTCGGCTACCTCAAGGTGGGGCTTACGGGTTTCGAGCTCTCGTCTGAAAAACGGACGCCGGTGAACGTGGCGATCGTCATCGACCGGTCGGGTTCGATGCATGGCGAAAAAATCGCCAAGGCCCGCGAGGCGGCCATTCTGGCCGTGGATCGGCTCAATGCGGATGACATCGTTTCGGTCGTGGCCTACAACGACACCGTCTCGGTCCTGGTGCCCGCCACCAAGGTGTCGGATAGGGAGGCGATCCGCGCCGGCATTGAACGCCTCGACGCCAACGGTTCAACCGCGCTTTTTGCCGGGGTCAGCAAGGGAGCGGATGAGGTGCGCAAGTTCATTTCCCGCGGCCGTGTCAACCGGGTGATCCTGGTCTCAGATGGTCTGGCCAATGTGGGCCCTTCTTCTCCCTCCGCCCTGGCGGATCTTGGGGCGGCACTGGCCAAGGAACGTATTGGCGTCACCACCATCGGACTCGGACTCGATTACAACGAGGATCTGATGACCCAGCTTGCCCGTAAGAGCGACGGCAACAGCGGTTTTGCCAATACCAGCGCGGATTTGGTCAGGCTGATGAAGGCTGAATTTGGCGACGTGCTCGCGGTTGTGGCTCAGGAACTCGTGGTGCGCATCGATTGTGCGGACGGTATCCGCCCGATCCGTGTTCTGGGTCGTGAAGCCGAAATCGCGGGCCAGACGGTCCGGGTGCAGATGAACCAACTCAATGCCGGGCAGGAGAAGTACGTCCTGCTTGAAGTCGAGTTGCCTGCAACCCGCAGCGGGAAGACTTTGGAGGTTGCCTCCGCCAAGGTCTCGTATGCCAATATGGCGACGCGGTCGACGGATACGCTCACCGGAGCCGCCCGTGTCCGGTTTTCAGATGCGCAGGGCGATATCGAAGCCAGTGCCGATCGTGAGGTGATGATCGCCGTGGTTACCCAGACCGCCGTCGAACGGAGCAAGCTGGCGGTCGAATTGCGCGACAAGGGCCGGATCGAAGAGGCTCATGCTGTCCTGACCGACAACGGGTCTTACTTGAGAACCAATGCGTCCAAATTCGAGTCCAAGGATTTGGGGACGTATTCCAAGCAGCAAGAACTGGATGCCAAAAATCTCGATGAGGCCAACTGGAACCGGCAGCGCAAGGATATGCGCTATAATCAGAGGTCGGCCGAACAACAGCAGAGCTATTAAACCCTCGTGAAACCCAAGCTGATCATCATTCTTCTGCTCCTGGTGCTGGTCCCGCTGGGCCTGATCGCCTGGCTAGGCGTCAAGATGGCGCGCCAGGAGCAGCAGCAGGTTCAGCAACGGATCCAGCAGGTATTAACCGCGCGCCTGGCGGATCTCCGGGAGAGCGTCGGGCGGCTGGTGGAAAAAGAGGGCCGGGACTTTCTAAGATTGACCGACCTGGCGACGGCGGAGCCGGCGGATGTGGAGGCGATCCGGGATCTGGTTCGTGGAAATCGGCTGGTGCGGCAGATCTTCGTGGTCGATCCTGACAAGCAGTTCATTTTTCCGCCCCGGCAGGGGGCGAGTGAACGGGAGCGCGAGGCGCTCCTGCGACTGGCACCGATCTGGAAATCCGGGGCCGTCTTTCATCCTGCCGGGAAAGAATCCGGGACCGTGGTCGGCGATTCGGGCTGGCATACCTGGTTTACCGGGGAAGGCGTGCAGTTTTATTTCTGGCGGCATCTGCGCGATGGGCGAACGGTCGGAATTGAGCTGGAAGATGCCGCCCTGCTGGCGGATGTGATCGCCTTATTGCCTTCATCCGATATCCCAGGCACCGGCTTGCCCGCGGGTCATATTGTTTTGCAGGATGCCCGCAATACCCCGCTCTACCAGTGGGGCGACTACCGGCCTGCCGTTCAGGAATTACCCCTGGCCCGACTGCCGCTGGCCGCGCCATTGAATGCGTGGAGTTTTGAATACTTCGCGCCGGCGGCTGAATTCAGCCGGGCAGTGAGTGGAAGCGCGCGTTTCAACATCGGGGCGGCCGTGGGCGTGGTCGCTATGGCCCTTTTGGGGCTGGCGGTCTATTTTTACCGTGAAAGTGCGCGTGAAATCCGTGAGGCGGCCCGGAAAGTCAGTTTTGTCAACCAGGTCTCCCATGAACTGAAGACACCGCTGACGAATATCCGCCTCTATGCCGAACTGCTGGAGGGGCGACTTCCTGAAGGTGATGAGAAAACCCGAGGATACCTCGGCATTGTCACGGCGGAAAGCCGTCGGCTAAGCCGGCTGATCAATAATATCCTGACGTTTGCCCGTCAGCAAAAAGCCCGGCCGACTCTCCACCTCGCTCCGGGCCTGGTTGATGAGACGATTGCCGCCACTTTGGAGGGCTTTCGCCCGGCCTTGGAAGACGCCGGGGTGCGGATTGTGTTTAACGCCCAGGCTGGGCGGCTTGTCAAACTGGATGCCGACGCTTTGGAGCAGATTCTTGGCAATCTGATCAGTAACGTCGAGAAATACGCCCTCGGCGGCCAGTTGCTGGAGGTGACCAGTCGACAGGAAGGGGATCGGACGATAATCCGGGTCGCCGACCGCGGTCCGGGCATTCCGTCCGGGAAAGCCGACGATATTTTCAAGCCATTTATCCGGCTCAGTGATCGTCTGACGGAAGGGGTTTCCGGGACAGGTCTCGGGCTATCGATCGCCCGGGATCTTGCCCGTTTGCATGGGGGCGATGTTTCCCTCGAGCCTTCCATGGGCGGTGCGTGTTTCCAGGTTGTGTTGCACACTCCCGCGGGAGTCTGAACAGGAGCGCGATGAAGATATTGATCGTTGAAGACGATGTCCGGACCCGTAAAGGGTTGGTGGAAATTCTCGCCCAGGAAGGGTACGACACCTGCACGGCCGCAAATGGCCGGGAGGCCTTATCCTCTTTTACGAAGGAGAAGCCTGATGCGGTGTGTCTCGATATCATGATGCCGGATCTGAGCGGGTATGACGTTTGCCGTGAAATCCGCAGGACGAACGGCACGGTCCCGATCATTTTCATCAGTGCAAAGTCGGAGGAGGTTGACAAGGTGCTGGGGTTGGAACTTGGCGCGGACGACTATATTTCCAAGCCGTTCGGCGTGAAAGAGGTGGTGGCTCGGATTCGTGCGGTGACACGCCGGTGTCTGGCGGCGCGACCACCCGCTACCGCTCCGGCTTCTTTCGGGATGGCTGATCTCAAAGTGGTTCCCTCGGAACTCCGTGTTTATCGGGGCAGGAAAGGCATTGAGGTCAGCCTGCGTGATATGCACATCCTGCAACTGCTGTATGACAATCAAGGTCAGGTGCTGGATCGTAATACGCTTTTCGACAAGTGCTGGGGGCTGAACTACATGCCCAACAGCCGGTCATTGGACCAGCACATCTCGCAATTGCGGAAACGCATTGAACTCAACCCGGCAGATCCGAAAATCATCCGTACCGTTCACAATGCCGGTTACCGCTTTGAGGCCTAAAGAGCGCAAAGATCGCGAAAAAGTTGGATTTAACCACTTATTGAGGAAATCGGGGAAATTCAGATAATGTTTTAGGATCAGAGTGTGGTGTCTCATAAATGACGGGTGTTATGTCCGCTCAGGCTTGACCGCCTTAACACCTCCAAAAGGCAGATTCACCACCCGCTTCGCTGGAGACACGGAGACACAGAGAAGAGAAGAAATGTTGCGGGCATTTAAGCTGCGGAGTACCCGCCTGCGCCAGGGCTCCGGCGGGCAAGCCGCACCTAAAATTCCCGCAACTTCTCTTGGAGCCATACAGGAGAAAGAAGAGGGTTGGGAAGGCCTCCTCCCTCTCTATGAATTCCTCCGAGAAACCGTGGCGTTTATTTTGGGCACGGTATTTCCGTGGACGAAACAAACGCCACATTTGCATTTTCTTCTCTGTGTCTCGGTGTCTCAAGCTTGCCCGCCTCAGGAGGGCGAAGCGGGTGGTGAACTATTTTCTTCGTCTGGACCTTTAGGATAACACCAGTCGTTTGTGAGACACTACACTAGCCAGCCAAGGCGTGGGCTATCGCCGGCGGATGATGCCGACCTGACAACGGAGAGAGCCTGTGTGGCGATAGAGCTTGGCGACCCGCACGGGAATGACTTGCCAACCCTCCTTTTCAAAGGCCTCGCCAGCTGAACGATCCAATGCCGGAACCCCATAGACGGGCATGTAAACCCGTTTCTCGCCGTCACGTCGTTCAAGGATGACGTTGTTGTAGCTGACAAAAACCCGCGGCGTGCGCGTGAGCAATAGGGGAATCGGTACAATTTGGAAGCCCTGCCGTTCCAGACACTGGCGGACAATCCGGAAGGGTTCGTACTTTGCGAGGTCGGTCTCGACCTCGACAGCCTCGCCAGCTGGATTATTCCGGTACGTCTCCAGTCCCAGCCACGGATCGGCAACGGCAACGCGCTTGTCCCCAAGTGGAGTCAAAACCATGCAGATGTGATGGTCCGGCACTTCCTCCGGGGTCGCTCCAATTATGATAATCCGCCTGCCGAGATCGTCCTTCATCCGCTGTAACAGTCCCGGCCTGTCATCAACGTCCAGGGGACTGTTCCGCCCCAGACAGTTGGCGGAGATGAAGGCGTTATCTTCATCCGCCAGAAGGTCGCCGCCTTCAAACATGAACGACAAGGGCCGGCAGGTTCCGCCCGACACACAGCCTGCCAGAATTTCAGGAACCCGTTCATCATGCCCACGGGCGCCTGACATGCTGCTCCGTGCCGGTGGAACGGCGATGACCGGCTTGCCGTCCGCCGTCAGGGCGCCAAAGCGATCCCTTGCCCAAGGCGTGATGGGAAATCCCGTGATGACGGCGGACAGACGATCGAGGCGCGTAACTCCATGCCGCGCCAGTTCCGCTTTCAAGAAATCGAATTCCGCCCTCCGCTCAACGACAATGCGGATTTCCAGATCGTCATCCAACCCTTCAAGCAGATCCATGAGTGTTTCAATGACCGAGGCATTAAAGTCCTGCCGGTACTGGATACAGATGTCAGCCAGGGCGCCATGCGCATCGGAGATCAGTTGGGCGGGCGGAAGAGGGCGGCTCCTGGAAGCCCATTGCGACAGGAGAAGCGCTAACGCCAGCCCGGTGAGGCTGCCGCCGATTAGAGCCCATCCCTTCATGGCGATTTTTTCTCCTGGGCGGTGATGGCAATGACCACCTCGCCCTTATCGAGGCTCAGCGGTGCGTCAAAGGCCGCCGGGTTGACGGCGCCCCATCCCCGGATGCCCTTGATGGCCTCGCGTGATACCACGAGCGACCATATCTC
>CAMBRF010000032.1 GCA_945870225.1 PVC group bacterium
GATGCCGGAAGCCAATATCTTCTACGACAAGTTTTCCTGATAATGGAGCACAGGCCTCCCGGCTGTGGAAATACACACAAGGACCCCGGCATGAAACAGACAGCGGAAATGGACAAGGTTCAGCACAACATGCGCCCGGGCTGTATCACACTCAAAGGGCTACTGGGGGAGGACCGGCGCAACCTGGTGGACATCCTGATCGAGGATGACGCCGAGGTCAAGCGGCTCGGCACCACGCACGAGGCCATCGCCGTGCGGATGCAGGAATTCCGCGATGCGGGCGTACAGGGGCTCGGCGAGAGTATCACGGTGCAGGGCCGATACGAGGTGCGTGTGGACAGTGTTCGCGGGAAGCTGCCCTGCCCGTTCGAGGACGGGGTGGTGCAGAAAACGTTCATACAGGTGAAGAATCTGGCATTGGATCTCACGATCACCTACACCGACCTGCACATACACATGATCAAGGAACACGGATTCTACGAAGGCCGGGGCTCGTCGTTCCGCCTTCCCCCGCAGGATCTGGTGGAAATCCTGGATGTCGCCCCTTCCGCCTGAGCCTGCCGGTTGCCCCACGCCGTCTGTGGTTTGCACTACTGTCCGCCGATAAATGCGCCATGAGCCCCTTGAATATCAAGGAAATTGACAATTTCAAGTAATTGATATTGACTGGCCCGGTGAAATGTTTATTTCTCGAAGAGGTGGACATTACGGTCATGTCTGATTTCATAGAGACGTGCGCGGCTCGGGGATTTATTCTTTTCGGGCGCCTTTCGGTTTTCAGCCTCCTGATGCTTGGTGGGGGTTGGACCTGTCTTGCCGGGACGCATTTTGTGTCCACAAACGGCGCCCATCACACGCCTTTCGCGACATGGGAGGACGCCGCCACCAATATTATGGACGCCGTCAATGTGGCGACCAATGGCGAGACGGTGTGGGTGAGCAATGGCGTTTATTACCTTCAGGCCCAGATTACGCTTGCCAAGGCGATTGTTTTGCGCAGCGTGAATGGATCGGCCAACACCGTGTTGGATGGCCGGGATGCCGTGAGGTGCCTTTACCTGGACGCGCTGGCCGTCGTCGATGGTTTTACCCTCACACACGGACGGGCGGGCTATGGCGGCGGTGCCTATCTCTATCCAGGAACAACGGTCCGGAACTGCGTGATCGTCAGCAATACAGCCACCGCGAACGACACGTGCGGGGGGGGGGTCTATCTCTTTTATGGCGGTACGCTTTTAAATTGCCTGGTCCGTCAGAATTCCGGAAAGACCGGAGCAGGGGTCTGTATATGTTTAGGCGGAACGGTGGAAAGTTGTACGATTGTGGAGAATACGGCTGCCGTGGACGCTGGCGGGTTGCACATGAGTTATGGTGAAGTGGCCAACTCGATCATCGTCAGCAATACAGCGGGCTCCCGCTATCCTGATGTTTATCAACAGGTTGGCGGCACGTGGTCCCATAGTTGCAGTCCTGGATTGAATGCCCCCGGTTGTATAACGCATGCCCCCGACTTTGTCAGCCCGGCAACCGGGGACTTCCGGTTGCGGGATGGCTCGCCCTGCATGAATACGGGCTTGAATTCGAGTTGGATGACCGGGGCGCAGGATCTGGACGGACGTCCGCGTTTGGTTGAGGGCAATGTCGATATGGGTGCGTACGAGGTTCAGCCCGCCGGCTTCGTCGCTGAGCCTGCCCAGGGCCTCCAACCCCTCCAGGTCGTCTTCACTGCAAACATAACCCTGACCAATATGGCCAGTCCACTTTACGCCTGGGATTTTCAGAACGATGGCACCGTGGACGCCGATGGCGAGAACAACTCAGAAGTCACCCATGTGTTTGACGACACAGGGTGCTATTCCGTCGGACTGACTGTCAGTAATGCCGAAGGCGAGGTACAGTCCGTGGTTCGCAGTAATTGCATCGAGGTGGCGTTACGTGACGCTCTGCGTTGTAGTTTCACGTCCGATGTGGTGGTGGGCGATGCGACGTTAAGCTGTGTGTTTTCCGCGCAAGTGGCCGGTTCAGTGACCCAGGGCATCTGGTATGCCTGGGACTTCAACGACGACGGAGTCATCGACAGTCACGGCTTCGGGAGTCGGGTGGCCACCAATAGCTATGAGATGCGGGGTGATTATGCCGTTTCCTTGACGGTGAGCAATGTCGATAACGAAGTGGCGACGACAACGCGGACCGATTATATTCACGTCACGCCCCTGAACATTTTAGCCAGCCCGGCAGCGGGCAAAGAACCGCTGGATGTGGTTTTTACGGCTACGTCCTCGGATCTGTTTTTGACCGGCAATTATTATGCCTGGTGGGACTTCAACAACGACGGGGTTATCGAACTGGAGGGGCCCTCCTTGTTCATGTCGACCAATCGGTATGACCAGGCAGGAGTCTATTCGGTTGCGTTGGTCGTCAGTAACGAGGTTGGGCAGGTTTACCGGGTGCTCAAGAGCGACTTCATTCCTGTCTCGTATCGGGATTATTATGTCAACGATACGAACCTCGCCGGGGATGTCTACTGTACGGCACCCGGCAACACGGCCCATGATGGTCTTACACCGGACGCGCCCAAGGCATCCATCCAGGAGGTGCTGGATGCCTATGATTTGGGGCCGGGCGATGTCATTTACACGGATACCGGTTGGTATTCTTCCTCTAATGGGGTTGTCGTCTCAGGGGACGATGCCGGATCGTCCGGCGATTATTTCACGATCCAGGGGAGTACAAACCGGCTGGCGGGAGGTACCATTCTGACCCATCCCGTGCGGTCTTCTGGCGCGACGGTCCTGTCGATCCAAGTTCCCTACGTCAAGATTGCCGATGTGACCGTGACGAACGGTTCCACTGGAATCTCGATCGCGTCCCCGAACGTGATGTTATCCCAGGTGAGGGTCAACCAGTGTGCCGGATCAGGGGTCAGTGTGGGCGCGGCGAACGCGATTCTCTACCTGACGGAAGTCTGGGGCTGTGGGGGGAATGGCGTGGAAGGTGGTGGGGCGGCCCTGTTTCAGAACTGTTTGGTGACCCGCAACGGGGGGTATGGATTCCGTTTCGAGGGTAGCCGCCATCGCGACATTCTGAAAAATTGCACGATAACCGGCAATGCCAACAAACAGATCTATATGTGGAATAGCGACATCGGCCTCTATGACAGCATTGTCGTGGCCACTAACGGGCTCAGTTGCATCTACCAGCAGGGCGGGTCATATCAAGGGGATTATAACGATCTGTATCCGATACACGGTGGTAACACCGCCGGTGGCCAGGATCTGCACAGTTTTTACGTCAACCCGCTTTTTGCCGATCCCACCAACGGTGATTATCATGTTTTGAGCGCTGCGGGTCGTTATGTCGCCCCCGGGGTCTGGACGAATGATTCGCAAAGCAGTTCGGCGATTGACAATGCCAGTCCGGATGGGGCGTGGGACCTCGAACCCCTGCCCCATGGCGGGCGTCGCAACCAGGGTGCCTATGGCAACACGCCGGAAGCGTCAAAGACTGCCATCGCCCGGTGGATTCGAGCCGTCACATTCAGTTTGGGCGGGACCGCGTCCGGCACCAACGCCTTGCTGTGGGACTACAATGGCATCGCGTCCGGTGCCACCGTACGCGTCGACTATTCGCCGGACGATGGGGATACCTGGTCGATTCTGGCCTCCGGTGCGAGCGTCGAGGACCGGCAATACCTGTGGAACACCGCGCTGTCCCAAGGCAGTCCGGTCGCGCGTTGGCGGGTGGTGTTGGAAAATGACCCGTCGATCTGGGATGTCGTGGACTCATCGTTCGTTCTTCGCCCCTACATTGTCTATGTCAACGATTCCAACCAGGTGGGTGACGTGTATTGTACGGCGATCGGCTCCGCGTCGAACCACGGCGCTTCGTCCGCCCGGCCGAAGGACAGTCTCGGCGATGTTCTGGCCACCTACGATTTGAACGGCGGTGATCGCGTTCTGATTGACACCGGTTATTACGTGGCCGAACAGAACCCGGCGGTGACCGCCGCTGATGGGGGGGCGGTGAGCAACTACGTCACGATTCAAGGCAGTACCAACCTGGCGGCCGGGGGAACCACCCTCTTCCGATCATCGCAAGCCGACTGGCAGGCAGGGTTGAGGATTGACGCCGCCAGTTGGGTGCAACTCCGCGATCTGAAGCTGACCGGCGGAAAAACTGCACTGCACCTGTACCGGGCTTCCGCCTGTCTCATCAGTAATTTGAGTGCACGGGCGCTGGGTGGAGTCTGGCTGGACGAATCGTCCGGCTGCCAGCTCTACTCTCTGGACGTGCGCGGATGCGCGGGTAGGGGGATTGATGTCGACTATTCTTCCGGAATCCTGGTGCGTAATGGCGTGATCTGCGAGAATAGCGCATGGGGCATCAATCTGGTGAATTCCTCTGCCACCATTGAGAACTCCACGATCGCCGCGAATGGGAGCACCGAGCAAATCCGCATTTACAATTCCCTTTGCTCTCTCACCCTGCGCAACTCGATCCTGGTGGCCAGTGGAACCGGAACGTATGGCATTGTCAACAACGCGGGTATCTACGTGGGTGAGTTCAATGACATGTATGCCGTCAATGGCGCCTGTCTTGTGAAAAACGGAGCCACGTATGCGACGTTGAGCGACTGGCAGGCGGCCAGCCGCCAGGACTTGAACAGTTTCTCCGCCAATCCGCTCTTTGCGGGTAACGGTGACTACCATGTGAAAAGTTCGGCTGGCCGCCTTCTGCCTGACGGGACCTGGACTAACGACGCGGTGGACAGCCCCTGCCTGGATGCCGGCGACCCCATCCTGCCGTATGCGCGGGAACCCGAACCGAATGGTTCCAAGCTCAACGTGGGTGCCTACGGGAACACCCCGGAGGCCTCCCGAACACCCGATAGCCTGCCCCCCTGGATATACGTCACAAGCCCGAATGCCGGCGGTAACGCCGGACCGACAGTGACCGTTCAGTGGGTGTGCGGCCGGCTGACCGGGGACCGGACCGTGGCTATCTATCACTCTGTCAACGCAGGCGAGACATGGACCTTGATCCAGGCCGGCATTCCCGGAACGAATCTCCAGTTTGCCGTATCGATGGCTGATATTCCCGATACGCCGACACTGTTGTTCAAGGTGGTTGTGGAATCGGATCCCGACATCTTCGATGCGACGGATCGGATGCTGGTCTTGCGGCGCGGATCCGCCTTCCAGTTCTACGTCAATGACCCCGAACAGGAAGCTGACGTCTATTGCAGTTCGATCGGGTCCGTGTCTGGTACCGGGTTGACGCCCTCCTCGCCCATGCTCGATCTCCAGACTTTACTGAACACTTACGATCTTGATGCAGGCGACACGGTTTACATCGATACGGGCCTTTATCCGTTGACCAATTCGATTAACGTGTCCTCCAACGATTCCGGTTCGGTCTCGGCCATGGTCCGATTCGTCGGCAGTACGAACGAGGGCGCGGGCGGCAGTGTGTTCCTTCAATCCGTCGCGACAAACTCCTGTTTGCAAGGAACAAAAATGGAATACACCGCTTGGTGCAATCTTGTCCTGCGAGGAGGGAAGGTGGTTATGCAACTGGATGGTTGCGGCCAATGCGTGGTGTCGAACATGACGATATCCGGCGGTTCCTCGCATGGGTTGGCGATCCTTAATTCCAGTTGGATCTATCCTTCCAATTCGGTGGTGGAATGCACGATTCGGGAGAATCGGGGATATGGGATACTTGCGAATCAAGCCCAGTCTATCCTGTTGCGGAATAACCTTGTCTACACCAACAGCGCTGGCGGATTCAGCTATTATAACCCGAATCCACTGTGGGCCCGGATTGAGAATTCGACGCTGGCAGGGAACGGCGGCCCCCAGATCAATATTGCCGCGTCTTCATCCGTGCGCCTGCATAACAGCATTGTCGTCGGATCCGTTACGGGAGCGGTTTGTGTTAGTAACGCGGGTAGTTATGTGGGGGATTACAACGATTTCTTTGTCACCAACGGCGCGAAGATGAGCCTGATTGGGTCCAGTTCCTATGCGAATCTAATCGCTTGGCGTGCGGTCTCCGCCGGAGATGGGCACAGCATCAGCCGTGACCCGCTGTTCGCCTCCACGAATGACTTCCACCTGCAAAGTTCGGCCGGACGCTACGACAGGGGGAGTTGGGTGATGGATGCCCAGGATAGCCCGGCGATCAATGCGGGGGATCCGGCCAGCGCGTGGGCACGCGAACCCGAGCCGAATGGCGGACACGTCAATCTCGGTTGTTATGGCAATACCCACCAGGCGTCCAAGGGAAGTCAACCCCTACTGCGGGTCACGAGCCTTAACACCGGCGCCACCGTGAACGGCACCGTGGCATTGACCTGGACCGCGGATCGTGTGGCCAGCGACGACACGGTGCGGTTGGACTACTCGCCCAGCGCCGGCTTGGAATGGATCAATATCGCCACGCAGGTCCTGGCCACCTCTGGAAGTTTAGAGTGGAATTCTGCGCTTTTCCAAAGCAGTCGGACCGCGCTGTGGCGCGTCTCGCTGGAAAGTAATACGAACATCGCCGATGAAGCCGACCAGACGTTTATTCTACGCAATGGCGCATTCTTCAACTTTTACATCAACGACACCAATACCGTTGGGGATGTCTATTGCACGGCGGTCGGGAATGATGGTCTGGATGGATTGACTCCGGCGACCCCCAAGGTCACGCCTCAAGCGATTTTGGATACCTGGGATCTGGAAGGCGGGGACACGGTTTATGTCGATACAGGAGTCTACGCCAATCAGGGGATCCACGTTAATGATCATGGCTTGCCGGGGTTGCCGGTCTCCATCGTGGGAAGCACCAACCTGACCGCCGGGGGTTCGGTGATTGATCGGGGCGAAAGCAGCCCGGGGGCCTATGGACTCTTTCTGTATCAGCGCCGATATGTTTCTGTGGCCAACCTGACGTTCCGGCGCGGGTATTTCACGTTGTATTTGGAGCAGAGCCAGTTTTGCGTCATTTCCAACGTGGTGGTCAGTGGCGCGGCGAACATGGGAGTGCGGTTATACGATTCCCAGAGTAACGAATTCCGTAACTGTTTTATCAGCAATGCCGGCAAGCTGGGCGTCAGCGCCATCGGAGGGTCGTCCTGCACGCGGTTTCGCAATAGTTCCATCTACAGGAATGCGGACGGCGGTTTGAGTTTGGAGGGGGTGATGAATGAGGTCATCAACTGTACCTTGGCGGACAACCCTGGGTATCAACTCACGATGAGCAAGGGAACGGTTCGCAATAGTATTTTCGCTGTGTCGGGAAGCGGGCAGGGCTGTCTATCCATCGGCTCCGCCGTATCGTACCGGGGTGACTATAATAATTTTTATGCGTTGGCAGGAGCCGTGGTGGGCAAGATTGGAACGACCACCTACACGAATCTCCCGACGTGGAAGGCAGGGGTCGGCGGACAGGACCTGAATAGTCTCGATCTCGATCCGCGTTTTGCCGTCCCAACGAACTCCGATTACCATCTGAAGAGCACGCAAGGCCGGATCGTCGGTTTTGGCGAGTGGACAAACGATGCGGTTCAGAGCCCCTGTATTGATCGCGGAGATCCGGCGGACGACTACACCGCGGAGCCGAACCCGAACGGCGGCAGGATCAATATGGGTGCTTATGGGAATACCCCGGCGGCGTCAAAAGGCGCGGACATGGCACCCTGGGTGCGGGCGGATAGCTTCGAGAACGGCGGTTTGTTGAGTAATACCGTGAGCCTCGCCTGGCAGTATGGCGATCTCGCGAGCAATGCCCCGGTTCGGATTGACTACACGTGCGATACCGGGCTGACGTGGCAGGTGATCGCGGAACACGTGGCGGTTGGCGATCGCGCAGTGGCTTGGGATACGCGGGCCATATCCTATGCCCGGGTTGTCAAATGGCGGGTGATGCTGGAATCGAACCCCGGCGTTTGGGATGACAACCAGATCGCGTTCGTCATTCGTAACGGTCCGCTGACGTACTACGTGAATGACACCAATACGCAGGGGGATGTCTTTTGTACCGCCCCCGGAGACGACGCGAACACCGGGCTCGATCCCCAGCACCCGAAAGCCTCGATCCAGGCGATTCTGGATCAGCATAGTGTTTGGCCCGGTGAGACGGTCTATGTGGACGCTGGCACGCATTCGATAACCTCCACAATTGTCATTGGCAGTGATGACGCTGGCGGCACCAACATCATGACCACCATCCGGGGCACCACAAACCGGATGGCTGGCGCCACGGTCTTGCGCGGGATGTGGACCTCCGCCCGCCAGCCTCTTGTTCGCATCGCAAACTGTGGTGGCGTAACCTTGCGCGATCTGATTCTGGAAACCGGCCGGATTGCGATTCAAACGGACAATGCCACGGGTTGCCTGTTCAGCGATCTGATTATGCGGGACATGGACGTCGTCGGCATCGAGACGCATTTTGGCGGTGGCCTTGAATGCGCCCGGCTTAGCATTTACGATTGCGGCCGCGGCCTATATCTGGACCAGACAGACAATCTGACGCTCAGGCAGTCGGTGATCCATGGCAATCGGTGCAATGCGATCTATATATACTCCAGTGGGATTCGGCTGTTGAATAACACGCTGGCCTATAACCTGGGGGCCCAGGTCGCGATGGAACGTGGAAATTGGATCGACCTGCGCAACAATATACTGATGGCTACGGGGGCGGGGAACTCCTGTGCCAGCCTGTTGGGAGGGATTACGGGTAACAACAACAATGTGTGGGCGAGCGATGGGGCGACCCGTGGGAATTTCCCTGGATCGGCGACGTTGTTCTACTACGATCCGCTGTTCGTCGATCCGGTGCACGGCGACTTCCATTTGCGGAGTTCGGTGGGGCGCTGGACAGAGGGCGGGTGGGTTCAGGATGAGGAGGATAGTCTATGCATCGATTTGGGTTTCATCGCCGACGATTGGTCGGACGAGCCCCTGCCCAACGGGGAGCGGATCAATCTGGGCGCTTACGGAGGGACGGCTGAGGCATCGCTCTCGCGCACGAATGTACGGCTGGTGGTGGCGAATGATCTGTGGGGGCAGTCCCTCTGCAGTTCCAGCACGGTCCGCTGGCTGGTCTTCAATGCGAACACGAACGACACGGTCTGCTTGGAGTATTCCCCGGATAACGGGGGAATGTGGAATACATTCGCCAGCGGGGTGGCGGCCGCGGACCAGGAGTGGCGGTGGGATACGATGGCGGAAGCGCCCGGTGCCGTGGCCCTTTGGCGGATCGTGCTGGAACGTCAGCCCTCGGTGAGGGACACGATTGACGGCCCCTTCATGGTTCACAGCGGCCCACTGACGTTTTATGTGAACGACAACAATCTGGACGGCGACCTCTATTCCAGCACGGTGGGCAACGATACGAATCTTGGAGTGAGGGCAGACGCTCCCAAAGCCACGGTCCAGTCCGTTCTGGTCGATTACGATCTGGAAGGTGGCGACCGCATTCTCGTTGACAACGGGACCTACGACTTGACCAACAGCATCAATGTCGGCGTGCAGGATTCAGGCACTGCGGAGTCCTATGTGACGATCCAGGGTTGCACCAACCCCGCGACGATGGGGACCGTCTGGAACGTCACCACGAATGTCGCCGGTATTTCCATCGTTAAGGCTATCGGCATTCGGATCGCGGACATGACGGTTGACGGTGGCTTCGGTGCCATTTTCATCAGGGAGTCCCGCTCCTGCGTTATCCAGAACGTCCAGGCGTTGAACGGATTGTCTTCGGGGATAACCCTGTTCAACTCGGTGGATCTGCTCGTGAACAACGTATGGTGTCAAAATAACCTGCACGGCATCTATGCCCTGTCATGCTTGAATTCCGAACTGCGACACAGTGTGATCTGCAAGAACCGGGAGAATGGGATTGACCTCATCTGGGGAACCTGGCGGGTGGTTAACAACACGCTCGGGTTCAATGCGCATGCCCAACTCTCTTTAGACGGCCACCAGTGTTGGGCGACCAACAACATCCTTTTCGCGGCGACCGCCGGTTCATTAGGAATATCGTGGATAGGCGGGACCTATCTCGCCGATTTCAACGATTTCTATGCCGCGAGCAATGCGACTTTAGGCTATGTCAATTTGAAAAGTCCGTTAGTCTTCAGTACGTTGGCTGACTGGAGGCAGTTTAGCGGACAAGATAACCGGAGTATTAGCCTGGATCCGCGTTTCGTGGATGCGCAGAACGACGATTACCATCTCCAGAGTGCCGCAGCCACGGGGACTTACGTGAACTCGTTGAGCAACTGGGCACAGTTTGCCCAGGACAGCCCCTGTATCGATACCGGGAACCCGGTTGATCTCTGTGACAACGAACCGTCCTGGAATGGATCACGCATCAATATCGGTGCCTATGGTGGCGGGCCTTTCGCCAGCCGTTCCCGCGACACGGACGGCGATCTGCTATCCGATACCGCGGAACTTTATGATCACGGCACCCTGCCGGATAACTCCGATTCGGACGGGGATACGCTCGGGGATAGGGCGGAGGTGATGACGTATCAAACCGATCCGATGTGCGCCGATACGGATAATGATCGTCTGACGGACGATCAGGAAGTCCTGGTGTATTTCACCGATACCCGTCAGCCCGACACCGATTATGACGGCATGCTTGATGGCGACGAAATAATCGCCGGCACAAGTCCTACTAACTTCAGCCAATGCTTCCGGATCACTTCCCAGATGGTGGATCCGGTCATGGGGTTGCGCTTCAGTTGGGATAGCTCCCTAGGACGCTACTATTCCGTATTTGAGCGAGGAATGTCCGCCACCGATGAGTGGCTGGTAGCGGAAGAGTTCAACCACAAACCGGGAACCGGATTTTCCATGACGTACACCAACGAAGTGCCCTCCAAAGGGTGCATGTATCGAGTGAAAGTGGAGCGGTAGCTGATTTCGGGATCATCTGCCGTTTTCCGCAGGGATTTCCTGCATTGACATCGCCCTGCTGATTCATAGAGTATGCGGGGTAGGCCAGTTTAGCTCAGTTGGTAGAGCAGCTGATTTGTAATCAGCAGGTCGTCGGTTCGAACCCGACAACTGGCTCCATTCATTTCTCTCAAAAACCCTTTATTTAAAGGCTTTTTCTGTCAAAACAGGGAATTCGTCCCGCACAATGTTCCGCTCGGTTCCGCCCGTTTCCGGTTGCATAAAGTAAGCAAAAAGTAAGCAAATTTGGGGCGGGGTTTTGACTGAAATCAACCGGGCGATGGGTTCCCTTTCTGATTTCAAGGCCCAGCCTAGAAAAAACTTTGGGGCTCTGCAAGGGAAGATTTTTGACAGTCGCCTGGCGTTTCATGCCGCCGCCCCCTGCTGGAGGATCTCCCGGACCAGCAGCGCCAGCCCCCCGGTGAATCCTACCAGCAAGGTACTGCCGATGATCCCCACGACCCACAGCAGCAGCCGCAGGGCCTGCTCATGCCGGTCCACGCGCGTCTGCATGCTGACGCTGCCGTTATCCCGGAACAGCCGCTTCTCGATGCTGTCGAGCTTCGCCAGCATGGCCTGCTGGCTCTCGAGCATTGAACGGGTATGCTGCTCGCAGTCCGCCCTCGTCACCAGGTTTTCTGCCGCCGTCTTCATGTGTCTACCTCTCCCTTGCTCCCCGGCGCCTACTCACCCGCGGGGAACAGGTGCTCGGATACCGTCACCCAGTTCGGGGTTTCCTCGTCGCCCGTGTTCGCCTGGATAGTCAGGTTCGTGGTTGCGGGGTCAATCGCCATCCGCCAGCGTTCGGTCCCGCCCTGGGTCATGGAAAGCTTGCGCTCATTCAACCGGAACATATCGCCGTCATCGAAGTACACCACCGGGGTGTCGCTGAAATCAAGCTCACCAAGGCCGCCGAAGGCCCCGAGTTCCAGCGTATCCGCCCCGTCGGTATCCACCCTGAACATGGGTCCGAAGCTGCCCTCCACAGCAGCGTCGGTATGTATCTCGACGGCGTTGGGCCGGTTCCAGACACCAGCCACAAGCCGCGTGTGATCATTCAACCGCAGGGTGTTCTCCCCGAAGACCAGCGAGTCCGTCCATGCCGCCGGATCACTCCCGTTGGTCTGGAAGTGCAGGTTGGTGCCATCCGTCATCGCGATGCGCCATTTGCTGCCGAATCGGACGGAGGCCACCGCGTCCTCGTTCGCCAAATAGACGTTCTCCGGCGCGAACCACCCCGCGCCGGGGCCCGCACCCGCATTCCCGCCGAACATGACATTGACCTGGTCTATCGTCATGGGGGTGATCTCGAAATTATCGTCAGGCACGGTGAACGCCGTGATGCCGGTATCGGTCTTCCTGATTTCCAGGGAATCCGAGATCCGCAGCGCATTATGGAACGTCACATCACCGGCGTTCACGTTGAACGCCAGGATCGAATTGCCGAAATTGTCCGTCCAAGACGTGAAGTTCACATTACCATCCGCCACGGATTCGAGAGTAAGCGAGCCCCCGATAGCCAGGGGGACTTGCATATCACAATAGGCCGCCGTCCAGCTTGCTATGGTGTACTCTCCCGCGCCCTCGGGATTTGAGTCAATGGACCCGAAGGCGTTGCCAGCGATCCACAGCTCGTTGCTCCGCGATACGATACCGTTCCCGTACTCATTCCACAACGACTCCCCGCCGGCGGACGCCGTCGTCATTTCCGTGTCATCCCCGAACACGATCCTGCCCGCCTTGATCCCGCCCTGGCCGTACGCGCATACCGCGCCCAGCATTGCCGCTACCGCCACCAACGACCCCATGACCTTCTTCATTGCCGCCCCCTTTTCCCTATGGTGCAAGAAACTGCACCGTGTTGGTCCAGACGCCCCCCGCCCGGACCTGCATCACCACACTGCCGCCCGCATAGCCCAGCCGCCAACTGCCGTCCACCGCCTCTTCCCCGTGGAAGTACAGCCATCCGCTCATGCTCCCGCCGCCCGACTGGACGGCTCCCGCCGCCAGATTGCTCACCGCCGCGCCCCAGTCACCCCGGTACGCGGATGCCGGGCCCGTGCCGTATGCCGTGGCACCGCCCTGCGGCACCCCGTCAATCCGCCAGCCGGCCAGCGCTGCCGCCGGTCCGGCCGTGCAGGCCGCCCATAGCACCAGTTTCGCCAGCCGCGCCCTATTCACAAATCACCTCCACGACCCCTGCCGCCGGTGGCTCGACGGAGACCACCAGCGCATTCGTGCCGCTGAACCAGAAGACGCCATCGAACATGTACACGTAACTCAGGCCCGCGCCCGTCACCTCCGCGATCACATAGGCCAGCCCGAACGCCTGCCGCCCGATCCGCACCGTCCGCGCCGCGGCCTCATCCAGGACGACCGCCACGCTGACCGGCTTCCATACGTTGCCGCCCCCGAATGAAACCCGCGCAACGCCATTCGTCCCCATCGCCACCCTACGGCTGTACCCTGCCGCCCCGGCCTGTAAGGCCAGAAGCAGGCTCACCACCACCAGTCCGATCAATTTCATCATGCCCCCTCCGCTATTCGATTCCTGTCTGCCTATCCCTCCGCCAGACCTGGACGGTACGTCGGACTGCCGCTGCCGGAGTTCTCCCGGTCCGGGGCGATCAGGAAGCCGCGCGCGTAGAAGGTGCGCAGCATGATCTCGGCCCGGATCTGCCGTGACTGTTCAGTCTCGGACAGCGGCCGGTCCATCTCGCGGTGCAGCGCCCCGATAGCCAGCGTCTCGGCGTACCGGACGCAGGGTAGGGGAAGCTTGTCCGTATCGGGATCGAGGGCGTTGAGCGGGTTGGCATAGAGCGCGGCCCGGAACTCGGAAACGACCCCGCGCACGATCTCCGCCAGCCGCCCGACACGATCGGGCCGCAGCCGCACCCAGGCATCGTAGAAGCTGGACGTCTCGACGGACATGACCGCGAGCACCCGCGCATCGTCCACCTTTACCCATTCCACGTC
The DNA here is from genome assembly GCA_945870225.1 of PVC group bacterium. Lineage (GTDB taxonomy): Bacteria > Verrucomicrobiota > Kiritimatiellia > CAIKKV01 > CAITUY01 > CAMBRF01. Next base: position 13,932 of record CAMBRF010000032.1, read on the forward strand.
CATGCCTCACCGCCTTCAAGGAGCGACGGCGGCGCGCCCCTGCCACCCCCCGCGCCGCCGCCGCTGGACCCATCCCAGGTCTTCAGTCTTCCCACGGCTACGCCGTTGCCACGTTCAGCCGCACGCAGGCTGCCGCGTTCGTCACCTGGACATCCTCCGACCAGTCGAACTTCGCCACCTCCACGCGACCGTCATCGCGCACGTAAGACCCCGGCACCATGAACTTGTTCATCAGCCGGAAGGTCTTCATGAAGCTCGGATCACGCCGCGTCGGTGCCGCCTTGCGGGCGAACACCAGCACCGTTGCATCCAGCAGGAACTGGATATCCGCCGCCAGCCCCTCCGCCGCCGTGTCGTAGATCATGTACGAGGTCTTCACCTCCGGCGCGCCCAGGAACATCTGGCTGGCGCTCTGCTCCGTCGGAACGGCCAGCCCCAGGCTGCCCGAGGACCGCCCCGTGCCGACCACGAAACGCCCGCGCACGGACGCCTGATTCTTGAACAGGCTCCAGGCGCTGGCCCCGAAGAGGATGCCCACGCCCATCAGCGACCCGTACCGGGCCGCCTTGATCACGTTCAGGATCGCCGCGTCAATATCCGCCACCGGGTCCGCCGAACTGTTCCAGGTCACGCCCGACCCGGCGCCCACCGTCTCCAGCGCCTTCGAGATCACGGTCGCCTCATGCGAGAGCGCCGCCACTTCCGCGACGGCCGACACGCCTTCGCGCAGCATGTTCTCCATGCCTTCGGCCTCAAGCTGCTCCAGGTTATCCACCGGATAATCCAGAGCATGGGGCTCGCAGTTGTACGTCGAATCGCTCGCGTCGAACTTCAGCTCCGTTGCCCGGCCACCCAGGGACCGCAGCGTATTCGGGATCTTGAACCGGTGGCGCTCGTCATACTTCTTGAAGCGGCCCACACTCGTGGCCACTTCCACCGTCGGTGCCAGAAAATCCGCCACCGGCATGATCGCGTCCTGGGCCGCCCCCTGCGCATACTCCCGCAGCGTCGGACTTGCACTGATATCACTCAACCTACTCATAACCAACCCTCCCTTTTCACCCTCGTTTCACCCCTCGTCAGTCCGGTCAACCCTGTCCCATTTCAGTCTGCGGTCTGCAGTCTGCGGTCTTCCCCTTACGCTCCGCCGCCCGGCGCAGCCGCCTCAACCACAATCACCCCCGCGAACACCGGCCGGCACAGCGGCGTACCGCCGTCCACGCCCGCCGCTTCCGCGACGGCCACGGCCCGATAGCTCCCCGCATCCTCGGGCAGTACCACGACCTTGCCAGCCGCCCCCGGCGTCGCCGGGTCCGCCAGCACCAGCACATCTCCCGCGGCGCAGTCGCCCGAAATCCGAAGCCGCACATTGCGACCCGCTTCCAGCGGACGCACGGTCACCAGCGCCCCGGACGCATCGCCCTCGGTCACCACAAACGGAATCACATCCGTTTGCGCATCCGGCAACGCCACGGCGGCCTTGCCGCCCACCGTCGCCAGCTTCACCAGCAGCCCTTCGCAGCCCGTCAGATCCTCACCCGCCACAAACGGAACATCCCCCGCCTGCGTATTACTCTGAATCGCCTTGCTCATAACCAACCCCTCCCTTTTTCAACCCCCGAGCATCAGACCGAGGATAAGCCCATTCACCCTTGAACCTTCAGCCTTCAACCTTCCCCAACAGCTCCTTCTCCGCCCGCCGGAACGCCACCGGGAACGGAATCCCCTCCGCCTTCTTCAGCTCATGCGCCCGGTTGCGCACCGCAGCCGCCTTGCTCTCCGCAGCCCCCGTGGCCGGAGCCGCCGACCCGCCAGCCGCCCCCGGCTGGACCGGCCGCACGGCCGCGCGGTTATGCAGCGGCCGCCGCCGATCCCCGCCGTCAGGCTTCAGGCTACCGCCTGCATCCTTCGCCGCCGCCAGCTCCGCCAGTTGCTTCAGCGCCGCTTCCGCCTGGACGCGATTGCTCAGAAGCTGGCCACGCCAGAACTCCCGCGACTCCCCGGCCGTCAACTCGCCGTACTCCTCAAGCTGGCGGTTCACCAGCTCATCCTCGAGGCCCAGCACCTCGTCCAGCAGCACCTTGTTCTTCGCCCGCTCCAGACGCAGCGCATTCGCAAGCTGCTCCGCGCTCGCCAACTCCCGACCCTCAACCTTCACTTCAGTCCCCATCACGCACCCCCTGTTTGATTGCCCCTTCTACCTCACCAGAAAAATCAACCACA
>CAMBRF010000033.1 GCA_945870225.1 PVC group bacterium
GGCGGACGCCGGGCGGCGGTGGACCAGGCGCTCCAGACCGTCTATGCCAGCAACTTTGCCTTCAATCGGGCCATTCAGGACACCCTGCTCACCTCGGAGATCGCCTACTACCGGGTGATTACCGCCCAGGCGGCCGTGGAGGCGACCACCACGAATGCCCTGGATACGAAAGCCATTCTCGAGGCCGCCACGGAACGTCGGAATGCCGGTGTCGGCGTGGACCTGGATGTGCTCCAGGCCCAGACCCTCTATGATCAAGCGCTTTACGCCCAGGCCTCAGCGCTGGGGGCGCTGAAAATCAGTTGGGGCCTTCTGGCGCAGTCCCTCGGACTCCCGGCCGACACTCCCCTCCAGATCGCGCCGCCTTCCACCACCCTGCCTGCCTCGCTCTCCGCTCAGAATATGCAGCGCTTTATGGATGCCGCATTGACGCGCCGCCCGGACCTCGCCGCTTTAAGAGCCTCACTGGCTGCACGGGAAGCCTCGATCAAGGTCGCCAAGGCCTCCCGCTGGCCCTCGCTCTATCTCACAGGCTCGGCAAATCGGAACTATTATGAACTCTATGGCGTCAACAACCGCGTCCCCTCCGCCGATGAATGGGCTTATATGGGCGGGGTGAGCGTAAAGTGGAATATCTTCGACGGGTTCCAGACCCTGAGCACCACCCGGACGGCCGAGGCCCAGGCGGACGCCACCCGGGCGCAACTCAAGCAGGCCGAACTGGGTGCGAGCGCCGAAATCTGGACGCGTTTCCAGAATTACGAAACCGCATTAAGCCTGTTGGCCTTCAGCGGCTCTTCGCTCAAGAGCGCCACGGCGGCCTGGGAACTGGCCATGGACAGTTACAAGGCGGGCCTCAAAAGCATACTGGATGTCTTGAATGCGGAAACGCAACTGGCGGATGCCCGTCGACAACAGATTGCGGCACGGCAAGAGGTATTCACGGCGCTTGCCAATCTGGCACACGCCACAGGCATTATTGAAAAGGGCGGATCCCTTCACACTCAAGAGAGTTTAAAAAGCAGGTAAGGAAAGAATAAACATATGAACAGCATTCCGCGTTTGACCATCACCGTTTTCTCGATCTCCGCCCTGGCCCTGCTCACCAGCGCCTGCGGCAAAAAGCAGGCAGGTGGCCCCTTCACCGCTCCCCCTGTCGTCGTCACCCTGGCCCCGGCCAGCCAGGCGGACACCCCCGTCATCATCGCCACCTACGGCACCACACAGGACAAGGAGAGCGTGGACATCGTGCCCCAGGTCTCGGGCCAGCTCTTGAGCATCCTGTTTGAGGAAGGGGCGGTCGTTACCAACGGTCAGCCGCTCTTCCAGATTGACCCCCGGGATTATCAAACGCGCGTTCACCAGGCCGAAGGCATGCTCGCCGCTGACAAATCCTCGCTGGAACTCGCCCGCACCACCCTCAGCCGGAACCAACCGCTATTGGGCAAGCGGCTGATTTCAGAGGAGGTCTTCGACACCATCAAAAATAAAGCCGCTTCGCTGGAAGCACAACTTGCCATCGATCAAGCGGCCCTGACCCAGGCGCAGCTCAACCTCGCGCGCTGTACCGTCGTTTCCCCGATCGACGGCATTTGTTCAAAACGCTTCGTGGATGCAGGAAATCTGGTGGCGGCGGGCGTCTCACGCCTGACCAATGTCCGGAACAACAGTGCGCTCCGCCTGGAGTGCACTGTCTCGGAGCAATATCTGCCCCAGATCCGCACCGCCCTGGCGGCCGGGCCCATCCACATCAAACTCACTCCGCCCGGCGACACGAAGCATTACCCCGGCACCCTCTCGTTTATTGATAATGCGGTGGACCCCGCAACGGGCTCCATCCTGCTCCGCGGCGAAGTCCCGAACCCCGACCGGGCGCTCTGGGCCAGGCAATTCGTGAACATCGAGATCATCGTCACCACAATCCCCAACGCGGTCATGGTACCGGAGAGTGCGGTCCAATTCGGGAAGACCGGACCATACCTGTATGTCGCCAACTCCAACAGCATCTCGGAACTCCGCCCGGTCACCGTCGGGGTGCGGCACGACAATCTGCTCCAGATTTCCACGGGCGTTCAGGCAGGCGAGTCGGTGATCACTTCAGGACTAATGATGATGCGGCCCGGCGCCACGGTCATGGATGCCGCAACACTTCAACCCGCGACGATGCAGAAGAAATAAACAGAACTCCTCGAAAATACCCCTCACCTTAATCCTCTCCCTCAAGGGGAGAGGAAACAGAACAGAGAGACGATTATGAACTTTTCTGAAATATTTGTCCGGCGCCCTGTCATGACCATCCTGCTGACCACCTTGATGGTGGTGGGCGGGACATGGGCCTATTTCCAACTCCCCGTCAACAGCCTGCCCACCGTGGATTACCCGGTGATTCAGGTGACGGTCGCCTACCCGGGTGCCAGCCCCGCCACCATGGCCTCGACGGTCGCCACTCCGCTCGAAAATGAATTCACCCAGATTAACGGACTGGAATCCATGTACTCCGACAACAAGCAGGGGCTCACCACCTTGACGCTGTCGTTCAGTCTGAACCGCAACGTCGACCTGATTGCCCCCGACGTCCAGGCCGCCATCACCCGGGCGACCCGGAATTTGCCCTCCGATCTGCCCAGCCCGCCCACATACCAGAAATTCAATCCCGCGGACGCCCCCATTTACTACCTGCTCCTGTACTCCGATGTCATGCCGCATGGCGAACTGTACGACTACGCCAACCACGTGGTTGGTCGCAAGCTCAGCATGATTGAGGGGGTGTCCAAGGTGGAAGCGTTCGGCTCCAAGAATGCCGTGCGCATTCAGTTCAGTCCCGACAAACTGGCCGCCTACAAAATCGGGGTGGACGAACTGGCGCTGGCACTCAAGGCCGCTACGGCCAATATTCCCGGCGGCAGCCTGAACGGGGCCCAGCGCACCTTTGTGATCGAGCCCCAGGGCCAGCTGCGCACCGCCCGTGAATTCGGCGAGGTGATCATCACCACCCGCAACAATGCCCCCATCCGGCTGAAGGACGTGGCCCATTGCGTGGACAGTATTGCCAACGACCTGGTGAACATCCGTTACACGACAGCCACAGAACCGATCCGCAATAATTGCGTGGTCATGCGCCTCTCGCGCGTCAGCGGGGCCAATACCGTGGCGGTGGCAAACCGCGTGACCCTGGCGCTGGAAGACGCCCGGCGCGAACTCCCCTCCACCATCACCCTGGTGACCATGTTCAATGGCTCGACGCCCATCATTGAGTCCCTCCACGATGTTCAACTCACCGTCGCCATTGCGCTCCTCATGGTGGTGCTGGTCATCTTCTTCTTCCTGGGCCGGATCCGCGAGACAGTCATCCCCAGTATTGTCCTGCCCATCTCGCTACTCGGCACCTGCCTGCTGATGCTGCCCTCCGGCTTCAGCCTCGATACCCTGTCGCTGATGGGCATCATTCTGGCCGTCGGTTTTCTCGTGGATGACGCCATCGTGGTGCTGGAGAACACCGTCCGCCATCTGGAGGAAGGGAAGAAGCCGATTCCCGCCGTACTGCAAAGCATGAAGGAAATTTCGTTCACGGTCATTTCCACCAGCGCCGCCCTGATCATTGTCTTTATGCCGCTGGTTTTCATGGGCGGGGCGGTGGGCCGGAACCTGCGTGAATTCGCCCTGACCGTGATCTTCGCCATTATCGTCTCCACCATTCTCGCCTTGACCCTCTCCCCCATGATGTGCGCGCGCATCCTGCATCACGAGAAGGCCCCCAATGCCCTGCAACGGGGCATCACCTCCTTTATCCAGGGGCTGATCAACCAGTACGCCAAAGCTCTCCACTTCCAACTTCGTCACAAATGGCTGGCCCTGGTGGCCTGGGTCCTCTGTATTGTGGGTGCAGGCGTGCTGTACTTCATCCTGCCCAAGGCCTTTCTGCCGCCGGGCGACAGCAGCTTCATCTTCGGGGCGATGCTCATGCCACAGGGCTCCTCATCCGAACAAATGCAGGCCTACCAGACCAAGGTCATGGGATTATTAAGACAGGATCCGGCCATTGAGCGCATGGGCAGCGTGACGGGGATATTCCCGGGGGCCGATCAAAGCATGGGCTTTGTCTTCGTCCGCCTGAAGTCTCCACGTGAGCGTGCGCCCATTGACCAGATCGCGCAAAAGCTGATGGGCCAGGCCATGATGATCCCGGACGGACTGTGCGCCATGAAGGCCATGCCGGTGCTCAAGATCAGTTCAGGGGTCGACTCCACGGCCCAGGGCAGCGATTACGGCTATCTCCTGAAAGGGCTGGACCGGGAGACGGTCTACAAAACGGCGTTTCTGCTGGAGCAGGAGATCCGGAAAGTTCCCTTCCTGATTCCCTTTGCCACGCAGAACAGCGTCAAGCTGAACATGCCCCGCCTGAACATCACCATTGACCGGAACCGCGCCTCAGCACTGGGGGTGACCGCCACCGCGATCGAGCAGGCGCTGGCCCTCTCGTTTGCCGGCGGTTATGTGACCCAGTTCACCACCGACCAGGACCAATACCAGGTCATCCCTGAAATCCAGAAATCCAACCAGCGGCTCCCGAACGATCTGGCCCTGCTCTACCTGCGTTCCTCGTATGGACCCCTGGTCCCGATGAAATCACTCATTCATTGGACGGAGGAAGCCGGCCCCCAGAATGTCCCGCATGCCCAGCAGCATGAAGCGGCCACGATCTCCTTCAGCCCGTTTCCGGGTGTGCCCCTGGGCATCGTGACCGCCGCGATTGAAGCCAAGGCGGCCGCCGTGTTGCCCCCGAATGTGCAGGGGGCCTTCATCGGGGATGCCGTGGAATTCAAGAAATCCATCGCCAGCCTGGGGCTCCTGCTCCTGATTGCCATCTTTCTGAAATACATCGTCCTGGGCATGCTGTACGAAAGCTACATCCATCCCTTCACGATTCTCACCACCCTGCCGGTTGCCATCTTCGGCGGCTTCTTGACTCTCTATATGTTTGGCAGCCAGCTGTCCCTCTATGCCTACATCGGCGTGTTCGTCCTGCTCGGCCTGATTACCAAGAACGGCATTCTGATGGTGGACTTCGCCTTGCAGCGGAAGGCGGAGGGCATGAACAGCTATGACGCGATCCACAATGCCTGCGTGGTCCGGTTCCGCCCGATCCTGATGACCGGCCTGTGCGCCATCCTGGGCGCAGTGCCGATCGCGGCGGGCTTCGGAGCCGATGCCTCGAGCCGCATCCCGCTCGGACTGGTGATCGTTGGCGGCATGATCTTCGCCCAGGTCATCACTCTCTTCGTGACCCCGGGCATCTACCTCTACATGGAGAAGATCCAGGACCGGTTCTTTAAGCCGCGCACGGATCTGGAGTAGGTGGCGTTGGAGCAATGCCCATTTGCTAAAGCCCTGTTCATCAACTCCGGCACCGCATGAGAATGAGCCGTGCGGTGGTCGTCCTGGATCCGCAGGACAAGGTGGTTTACACCGAGCAGGCCCCGGAGATTGCCCAGGAGCCGAACTATGAGGCGGCTCTCGCAGCGGTAAAACAGATCGCTTGAGCCGGGCGGGTCAGACCCCCGGTTCACGCCGGACAAACAGCACCGCCATGGCACCAAACAGCAGGCCCAATACCAGCATTCCGGAAGCCACTGCGGCCAGCACCTGACCCCAGCGGCCACTGGAGGCCTTGAATTCAACGGCCATCTCACTGTCTGGATGAATCTGCAACTCGCGGTGAAAGGCCAGATGTTGCCCGAGAATCGGCATGGTAATCCGTATGGGATTCGCACGCACCTGCGCCGCCGCCTGCTGTTCAAGCAACTTGTCGGCCACCTTATTCAGGTTCCCGACATCCTTGGCATCCAATTGTTGCTCCACCTGCCGGCCATAGTCCGCCGTCCACTCGCCCTGCTGTACCTGTTGGGCAGGCGCCAGACTTTGCCCCGCCGCTCCAACTTCAACCTCATCCTGCACATTGCGCGACCTCTTCAGTGCCGACCGCCGGTTGAAGAAACCCACCACCGCCTGCTGGCGCATCAGGTTGCGATACTGGATCCGGGCATCCTCGTTCAGACCCTGCTGACCTTGCGAGAACACCACCGCCTCCTTTAAGGCCTGCTTGGCTTGCGCCTGTTTGCCTTCCTTCCAGAGATCTTCACCCTTCTTCAGCACTTCCTCGGCCCGGACACTGTTCGCCAGCATCGTGTTGCGGGTTTCCTCCTCGTAATTATAGGCAACCACTCCATCCTGATGCCATTCAGGCTTGTACAAGAGTGTTCCGCCAAAGCCATGGTATTTAAAGCCAGCAGGCACATAAACGTCCCATCGGACATCACTGAGCGGCACATTGAAACGGGGGCCTGTCAGTCGCTGTTTCCCGAACAAGTGCCCCTTCCCGGCGATGGTGGCATAAGTGATCTCCATGGTGGCGTCCCCTGTCATCCGCACCGACTCCAGCGGAACCAGCAATTTCCCGTCTTTCTTCAAGGGGGTCACCGCCGCCCCATTGACAAACACCGACCAGACGACCGAGCCTTCGGGCAGGTTGGCTTCCAACGCCCTCAGACTTCCGACGTTCAATTGCAGCGTCACACGCGTCACGCGCTGACCGTCTTCCGATTCAACCGTCGTCAACCGGACGGAATCCACCCGGGCAGGCAGCATTTCGGCCGAATCATGCCGGACCATGGAGAGGTTGAGCGCATAATCATCACGCGTTGTCCGGTAACATAAAATGGCATCCGACAAGTCGCCTGCGCCGAATGTCCCCGGCACGCTTCGCGCGTCATCCGGATAAAGCCCGGAAGGCACGGTCGGGGCCTGAACCTGCAATCGACCGGCGGCAAAGACCACGATATACCCCTTCTGCGATTCGGCCCCCACCGTCTGGACCGGAACCACGTCGATCCGCCCGGCTTTGGGATCAACCGGTTGCTGATAACTGACGTCCAGAACGTACCGGGCTTCAACCTTGCCCTGCAACTCCACTTCCCATAACCCCTGGGTCTTGTCCACTTCGCTAACCTTGGCAATATTCTTGCCCGTCACCGTCAGTGAAATCCCCTTGGCCGGACTCTTGAGCCGGAATGACTTCACCCCGGCCTGATCGATTTTGTACTGGATATAGCAACGCCCATGAATCATTCCCTCGGAGATATCAGCCCGTTGAAGCACATCGGCCCGCACGACGGGCGCCAGCGTCTCGGTCTTGAGCGTCACCGACCAGTCAGGCCGCAGGAGCCGGTACGCCAGGTATCCGGGCTGTCCGATGCCCAGTTCCTTCGGATGCACCTCGCTCACCCCATCACGCTCCTGGGTCAGGAACCGCACCCCCCGCTCACCCGAAACCGCCAGCGTCCCCACATGCTTTACCGCATCACGCACCCCGATGCGGGGCACCTTGATCAACGCCTCAACACCCTTCTCCATCCGGCCAAGCACCACATTGATATTCCGGACACCAAGGGCCTGCTTGTTGAAATGAATGATGACGCTACGGCCCCTATCCTTGACCTCATCCCAATGGCTGACGTCATCCCCAGTCAGGGTCTCGATATCAAATCGCTCAGGCAAATCCAGGCGCAGATCAAACACACCCGCGCGGTTGATCGTGACACCCAAGCGGGAGGTCAGCACCAGCCGTTCATCGGAAATATCCAGGCTGGCATCCTCCGACACGCGCAGTTCCGGCAACACCTGCTCGGCATGTACGGTCGCCGAGACGGGGAGTTCATGATATCGATACGCCAATTTGATCTCAGGCATCCCGCCCTGCTGGGGGCGCTTCTGCACCAGAGGCGGTGGCTCCTTTGGGAAGTCACTCACGTTCATCCGGCTAACCCCCTTCAGGCCAGCCTCATCAACCCGGAGTTGCACACCATTGCCCGCCGCCAGCGCGATGCTGCCCCGCTGCCGCGCACACCCCTCCACGACTGGCGCCTGAACCACCACATCATACGGCACCCCTTCCCGAGCCATCTGCGTTGTCAGCGTCACCGCCAGATCACCGCTTGCCGGCTTGTCGAGCAAGGCTTCCACCATGCGGGCATCCGCATCGAAGCGCCATGTCACCAGTCCTGGCGCATCCACCGCCGTGACACTGCACCCCTCGGGGATCCGGTAGCGGAGCGCCTGGAGTTCGCCCTGGGCAATCTGGTAGCGCGCCAGATGGGTCATGCTCACCAGCCCGGGCGATACGACGGCAAAGGTCTGCACATCGCAATAGAACAAGGCCCGTTCCAGTTTCGTCGCACGCTCCCGCGGCTGCCACACGATATCGGCCTCTTCCCCATCATACAGCATCATCACGGCCGTCGTCTTGCCGTCAGCATCACTCACATCAAGCCGGGCCGCCGCCTCGGAACTTACCGCCCAGTTCTTCGCCGGAATGACCAGCGAGACCTCGTTTTTCAGGTGCGGAGGCAAACTGACCGGCAACTTCCAAACGCCGGTACTCCCATTAATCGTGGCGAGTCCTGAGAACTTGAGTTCATAACGCCCGGCCTTGTGCAGCGCCACCATGTAGCCGTTCGTGCCGGCGATCAGGCTGGACACACGGGGATCAAGCGAAGAGGCCGTCAGCACCGTGCTCGCAGGAAAGACCTGGAAACAAATCGGCTTTTCCGCGTCAATCCTCATGGTAAGGTCGATCCTGGCAATGCCCATCCGCTCGCGCAGCGGATCCGGCGCCTCGATTCGCAGTTCAACAGCCCGGATATCCCCTGCCGTGGCGGGTGCCGGGGTCACATCGAGTCGCCCCCACGGCCAGGCAAAACACGGCAACGCCATCATGACCGCAACGAGTATAAGCAGCCCAATCCTGCCTGAGCCATCACGCCCCGCCGTGTCCAGACTCCCCCGCGTCTCCGGCAAGGACGAGAAGGGAGGGGGCATCATTGAGCTACCCTCATCAGAGGCAACCGGCGTTTTCACGCGGGCCAATCTCCCTCGCCGGTAAATCACCCGCCAGAGCGCTATCCAATAGATGAGCGGCACCAGAAGCAGGAGGCCCACGGCCGCAAGCTGAACAACCATGGGAATAACCGCCACGCCCCACAGGGTTATCGTCAGCCCCAGCGCCACCCACAGGAAACTCCGCCTCCGCGCCAACGCTCCAAGGGTAATAATGAGCCCCGTCACTCCTCCCAGCAACAGCCGTACCATACCCCCGCTGCCCCCCATCCAGTCCGGCACCACACGAACCTGGACGGCCAATTCCCGGTCGGACAACGTCACGGACTTGGTAAAGTCGATCTGACTCGAGCCACTCCCATCACAGTTCGTTGCGGTCGAAACCGCTTCAAGGATCGCGCCGCTTTCCATCAGCGCCAATACACCGGCCATGAGCCCGACGATCAGAGTCAACACCAGGAGAGCGCCTCCGGCCACCGAGCCGACTCCTTTCTTCCCGAAAATATACGCGCACAGAAGCGTCAGCAGCACAACCACCGCTCCGACCAGCACCGTCAGTTTCCCAGTCCGCCAGATTTCCACCAACAGGTTTCCTGCCGTCCTGCACACCGCCGGCAGTCCCACATCAGGCATGGCGGGTGGCGCCATGTTGCCGCCCGTTGGCACCAGGGAGAGGTTTTCCGGGCCTGTGAGACTCCATCGGGCAAAGACCGACTGCGCCAGGGATACCGGCGAACGGAAGGTGTGCGTTGAAAACCACTTCAATTGCGGATAACTCTCCGCATAGGTCAGCTCGACGCGTAACGGCGTATTGGCATCCAACAGCCGTTTCATCGGTACCAGGAGCATCCCCTTCCCATCATTCAGCACCCGCACCACCTCGCCATCCACTTTCGCCGACCACAGTGCCGCCTGCTTGGGGAGCGTCATTCCCAGGAATTGTTGTGCCGTGTTTTTCACAAAATAGGTCGCCTCGGTGACCGCCTCGCCATCGCGACTGACCCGTGTGGCCAGGGTGATATGATCCGCCACATGATCCAGCAGCGCCTGCGTGCCAATGCGCCGGACCGTCATCGTGATCAAATGGGGGATCCCCACCAATTTGTACGCCTTGAGAACAGGATCATTGACCAGGAGGGCATATTCCCTCGGCAACTCTTCCACCGCTATCGGAATCACCGCCGCCTCGCGTTTCGATTCCGGCTCAAAGGCCAGGCTCGCGGGCCCGGCGATGGCCACATAGCCAACTTCGCTGGCCGCATTAACGGCCTCCACTCCACCCACCGTCAGTTCCGCGCCTTCATAGGCGAACGGCTGGTCATACGTCATCAACAACGTATAGTCACCCAGCACCTTCTCCTGCAGCGTCACCGTCACCAGATCCCCATCCCGCTCCCAACCCCGGATATCCCGTCCGGTGAAATCCACATTCTGATGAGTCGCCGGCACCCTGACCACAAAGCGACGAACCGGAGCCCCCTCAATCCGGCAGGTCAGCGTCACACTCCCGTACAAGGCCCCCTCCCCGACGGACACCAGATGAAACATCTCCGCATGAACGGCGGCATCCGACTGCTCCACCAGCACCTGAAGCGCCCACGTCGTGTCCTTGAACCGGTAGGCCCGCTGGGCATCGGCGGTCCGGAAGGGGACGGAGGCCGGATGCACATCCGTCAAATTCAGCGCCTTGCTCTCCCGCAGGCGGACGCCCTTCTCGGACCGGAGCACGATATAACCGCGCTCCACCCGCGCGTCTCTCAACTTCACCTGCGGCATCGTGAAAGCCGCGCAGCCCTCATTCCACGTCCGCTCCAACCGGACTGCTATCAACGCATGCCCCAGCAAGGCTTCCTTCAATGTTACATGAATCAACCGCCCTGCCGCCGAGTCTCTCACATCATAATCCGCAACCGCCGCCCCTCGCACCTGCGCCACCGACCACCCCGGTGTCGTTTCCAGAATCAGATCCCGCGTTGGAGCCTCACGCACGTCCACATCCAGACTGGCGTCAACCGTCACCCCATTATCCTCATAGGCCACTGTGATCCGGTCGTCGGAGGTCATCACCGTCACCACATCCTCCGCCGCGATCTGCATTTGAAACGGCAGATGCGCATATTGGTAGGACAATACGGAGCGCGCGGGCATGGTCAGCGCATACTCCGGAGAGACGGGGAAGGAGGCGGCATCGATTTGATTAAGCCCCGCTGACTTTTCGACCATCAGCTTGATGGCGCTGTCGGTTCCCATCATCAGGAATCCGCTCGCCCGGATGACATCACGCGGGACCATCACGGGCATATCAAATTTACAGGGGAATGCGGCCAACACCCGTTCGCCCTCAACCCGCAGGGTGTAGAGTTTTTCCTTCGGCCGGCTCAAGGTTACCTTTAGCAGACGCTCCCCGTTGGCCGCGGTTTCCGTACGCCACTCCCGGATATCTTCTCCCGTCACCTGCGTGACATTCAATTGCTCGGGCAAGGCCAGCGTGGCGGAATCCATGAGCCCCTGGATTATGCGGTAACTGAACACCGTGTTCAGCTTCAAGGCTCCCACTCCCGCCACAGCCACCGTCCTTCCATCGCAGGCGACCGTCAGTTCCCCTTCCAGTTTCTGGACCTGGGGCTTCCATTGCACATCAACCGGCGCTCCAGGCGCCAGGTAGACTTCCGCCGCCACCCCGCCGCCCTCCACCGTTTTCCTGGAGACCTGCACGGCTTTGCCAAACACCATCTCCAGATCACCGCGATCAGCCGTCATCGTCAAATGACGGATGATACTCCCCGGCACCATGAAGCGGGCCCGACGCCACTCGCCCGCCTTTTCGGGAGTCACGGCAAATAATAACTTCAATTCCTGCGCTCCGCGTAAGGCAAACCGCAAGGCATACACCGAGCCCGCCCGGTCAAGCGTGACTCCCCGCGGCAACGTTCCTTCCCGGAATACCGCCTTGCCATCGACCAGCGAAAGCACCGCCCCCGCCTCGGCAACCTCCACGCTGGCCGCAATCGTAAAGGAGACATTCTCTCCCTTGATATCACCGGTTACTGCAAGTGAGTTGACGGTAATCGCCGTCTTGGGCCCGGCCAGTCCGTTTATTACAGCCAGCATGACGGCCACTATTGTCGGGAATATCTGTTTCATTGCTGTCTCCTTTACCCTTATTTCTTCAGGCGCATCGCCCCATTCACCATTTTAACCAGATCTTGAACCTGCCTGTCCAACGACAGCTCCAAGCCCACCGGCCTGAGTATCGCCGCAATTTCGGGAAGCCTTGTCTCCGTCGAAATGGGATCACCTCGCAGGACCCCCGCCAATTCCGCCGCGCCTGCCGTCAGACGAAACCTGACTGGTGCGGCTCCGAAATCCGCATACCGGTCTCCCGCCTGAATGGACTCGGCAAGTTCCTGAACCTGGGAGGTGGCCACATCCTGCCACCGGATCCGGACCACCCCCAATGCCGCACCGGCCTCCCCGGTCAACTCAACTTCATAGAGAGCCGTCGCACTTTGCCCCGAGCCCACCTCCCCGGCATCTACCCGGTCATCGCGGAATTGTTGAGCCTGAAGTTGCCGATTCTCGTAACCGAGCTGGCGGTAGGACTTCACACACGAAGGATCAAATTCGACCTGAATCTTCACATCCTTCGCAATCACTTGGAAAGAGGCCGCCAGATCATCCACAAACGCCCGCCGCACCTCCGCCTGGGAATCAATAAACCGGTAAACGCCATCCCCCTTATCCGCCAGCGATTCCAGCATGTCATCGTTATACGTCCCCTGCCCGAACCCGTAGACCGAACAATAGATCCCCTGCTTCCGATAGCTTTCCACCTGCTTCAGGATTTCACTGGCCGTTGCCGCCCCCAGGTTGGCCACGCCGTCGGAGAGCAGGATGACGCGGTTCAGGCATCCGCTTCCAAAATGACGCGCCGCGATCTCATAACCCAACCTAAGCCCCCCCTCCAGATGCGTTGACCCCTGCGTCTCCATGCCGTTCACCGCCGCCAGGATCGCCGTCTTGTCGGTCATCGGGGTCATATCCAGCGCCAGCGAAGCCTTGGCCCCGAATGTCACAACGGCCAATCGGTCCGCCGGCCCCAATCCATCCGCCAACATCCGGATGCTCTGCCTCATCAACCCGATCCGATCCGGTGTGTTCATCGAGCCGGACGTATCCACCACCAGGGTCAGGACCGACGGCTTCTGCTGGTCGCGACCCAGCACCTTGCCGCGCACCCCGATTCGCACCAGTTCCAGCCCCGGCCGGAACGGCGACCTCGCCCGATCGGCAATGACAGCGAACGTCTTCTTCTCCGGCGCACGATAATCCTGGTCAAAGGCGTTGATGAACTCCTCCACCCGCACCGATGCCGGCGCAGGCAACCGGCCGCCCAGCAAAGCCCGCCGCGCCATCGTAAAGGACGCCGTATCCACATCAATGGCAAAGGTAGAGAGCGGCATCGCCGCGGCGTCGATAATTTCGTTGTACTGGATCGGCACCTCGACATCCTCGTCCACCATCAGTAGTTCATCAGAGGCTTCCTTCAGTTCCTTCGCTACCTCACAAAGCTTCTCGTCTTTGTTGGCGGCAAGCTGATTAAGGGCTTTCTCGATTTTTTTTATGGGAGCATCGATGACACGGTCCTGCCGTTCGACTTTGGCAAGGCAACGTTGACCCTCCTTCACCTTCACACCGCCAGCACCCAAGCTCATCAACTTTTCCCTCTCAGGCGCTGCTTCCGGGCGATCACCTTCGTCCCTCTGGGAATCCGCCGATTCCATTCCCATACCTTGCGCCTGGTCTAACGCCATGTTACAGGCCTGCGCCCGTTTCATTTGCGGCTGCAGTTCTAGCGGCTTTTGCACTCTTTCAGCTGCCTGCGCCATCTCACCTGCCTGTTTTTCTACTGTTACTTCCTGCGCCATCTGACATGCCTGTTGTGCCTGCTTGAATTGCACCTCTACTACTTTCTCTGCCTTGTCCTCTAGTTTTTGCTCGATGGGCTCCATTGCGATCATTTGCTCCGCGATTTTCTCTCCGGAATCGGCCTTCTTGGCATTATAAACCTTTCCTCTGCCGCCAAAATAGCTAAACGATTTCTTGCGTGCAGCCTCTTCACGGGTTCTGACCACCCCATCCACCTGCTGTTGTTGCGCCGACATTTGATCTTGAGCCCCCGACAATGGAGCATGCTCACCCAGCACCATTTCGACCGATAATTCGCTGACATCACGATCGGCAGACGCACTTGACCCCACTGCTACGGCACAGGCTGGCGCCATATCCTTCATCCGCATCCTCTGCTCACAGCGCACCGTCACATCCCGGGCTTTCGATCTGCTCGTACTCAGCGCCGGCAATAACATCCCCGCCAGTCCGCCGAGCGCCAACACCAGCGCCGCCGCCTTCAAGAACCCCCACCCGATAATTGCCTTCGGCTTCCGCGACAGCATGATCCGCCCGCGGTGCAAATCATCCAGCCTCAAGGTCTGTTTCCGGGCTTCCTTGAACCCCTCCGCCAGTACCCCCAGCGTCCCCTCCATCTCCTCCCGCATAGCCCGGCAGGACGCACATTGTTCCACATGCGCCCTGACCTGCTCCGCCACGTCCGGTGCCAGGTCCCCGCGCACGTCATCCACCAACAACAGTTCCACTTGATCGCATTTCATGGCCGCCCCCCCCCCTTCTGGACGGCGCCCGGTGGTTTCACCCATTGCCCGAGTTTCCTCACGGCATGATGAAGCAGACACCCCACGTTCCCTTCGCTCCGTCCCGTAATCCTGCTGATTTCCTGATAGGAAAGCCCCTCCTGCAGCCGCAACACCACCACCTGCCGTTCCGCCTCCGGCAACCGTCGGACGGCCGCCAGCACCGCCTCCATACGGCCATCCGCTTCACCGGGCTCGGCCGCCAGCTCACCGGACTCCGCCTGCCGCGCATGCAGGAACATCCGTCGCTTCTCGCGCCGCAGGTGGTCAATCGCTTCATTATGCGTTACGCGATAAAGCCAGGATCTAATGGAGGAGGAGGGCTGCAAACCAGGCTGCCATTGCCGGAATAACTTGATGAAAACATTCTGGACCACATCCTGGGCCGAATGGCGATCCCCAACAATCCCCGCGGCATACCGCAACAGGCAACTCTCGTGTGTGGCTATAAGGGTTTCCATGTCCTGCTCCCCTGAATCAAGAGCATCCTTTTCCATTGTGCTTCCTCGAAATAGTTTCACCGGACCACTCCTCGCAAAAGAGCGCTTCTATAGACTCAACGTTTGCCAAACCCCTATTCTTCAAAAAATCTACCCGGGCATTCAGGAGTCAGCCGGGGCGCCTTCGCCACGCACTCCATCTATCCGCGGTGTTATGACAGCGCCGGGAGGTCTTCCAACGACAGGGAAGCAAGGGGCGGAAGCGTCGTATCCCGCTTCGACAGAATCGGGTTGGTCACAGGCCAGGGGATGGCCAAAGCAGGATCGGACCATAGCATTCCCTTCTCGTCTTTGGGCGAATAATAGGCGCTGCATTTGTACATGAAGTCGGCCTTATCACTCATCACGCAAAACCCGTGCGCGAAGCCGGCGGGCACAAAGAACTGGTGGTGGTTCGTGGCGGACAGGATGGCCCCCACCCACAGGCCAAAGGTCGGCGAGCCCCGGCGGACATCCACGGCGACGTCGAAGATTTCACCCTCCACAACCCAGACGAGCTTGGACTGAGGATTGGGCAACTGGTAATGAAGGCCCCGCAGGGTGCCCTTGGTCGAGTGCGACCAGTTGTCCTGCACAAACGGCAC
>CAMBRF010000034.1 GCA_945870225.1 PVC group bacterium
TCAAAGGCCGCCGGGTTGACGGCGCCCCATCCCCGGATGCCCTTGATGGCCTCGCGTGATACCACGAGCGACCATATCTCCGGGGTCATCTCCATTGCCGCTTTAACGACAGCACCCGTGGCGATCAATCCGGGGTGCCCGTTGGTCCTTGTTAGGGTCGGAGCGACCGGGGCGGTCTCTTTCAGCAGGATCTCCTCGGTCGTGTTGCCCGAATTCAGGCGACGCTCAATGGTTCCTTTTTTAACGGCTTCAGGGAAAGCTGCCATTCGAGAGAGTGGCGATGTGGACGGCGTACAGGCTGCCAGATAGTTGAACTTGATGTCCTTGTCCGCTGCGGTCGGATTCTCGAAATCAAAAACGGCGTAGAATCCTTGCGGCCGGCTTTCGATTCGACCCGTGACCCGGCATTCATTAAGGGTTGCCGCCCCGAGCGATTTGGCAAGGGGTCTGACATCAGACCCGCCGGACCCGATCACCATTCGTCCGGCAAAAGTGAGGCAGGCGGTTACCGTCATTGCAAATACAAACGTTCCTGACTGGTTCATCGGGCATCTCCTTTTTTAGTGGTTCGCATGCCACTGTTGTACCGCGCCGACGGTGGAGATGTGTCAGATTGACGTCATGGCTTTGTAATTTATACGTCAGGAAAACAGGCTGATGAGGAGCATGATGTTCAGGAACGTTACCAGGCCGCCGACGGTGATCAGGATGCCAGTGGTCAGGGGTTTGTTTTTCCAGGTTCCCATGACCTTACCTGACGACGTCAGGTAGACCTGCAGCCCGATGGTAATGGGCAGCTGGACGCTCAGGAGCATTTGTGAGTAGACGAGCCCTTTGAAGGGGTCTGTAATCATGAAGATGACCGCGGTGGCGGCCGCCAGAATGGCGATAACGCCCAGTCGGGTGTGCGGATCCTTGAGGTTGTAAGGTTCACCCGCCATGCCGGCCACAATGGTGCCGCCGGCCATTCCGGCCGTCATCGTGGAGGCCACGCCGGCCAGTAGCAGGGCCACGCCGAAGACGACAGCCGCGCTTTTTCCGAGCAACGGAGCCAGAAGTTGCGAGGCCTGCGTAAGTTCGGTTACCGGCGTGTGGGACGAGAAGAATGTTGCCGCCGCCAGGATGATCATGGCGCTGTTGATGCCCCATCCGACGATCATGGAAAAGAGGGTATCCACGAACTCGAACTTGAGTTGTTTCGCGATGACGGCGGGGTTTTCCTTGTTCCATTGCCGGCTTTGAATGATCTCCGAGTGAAGGAAAAGATTGTGAGGCATGACGACCGCGCCGAGGACGGCCATGATGATGGGCAACGAACCGCCGGGCACGGTGACGGTCACCCAACTCCGCACGGCCTCAGGCCAGTCGACATGGACCAGGCTGAGCTCGTAAATGAAGGCGATCCCGATGATGGAGACGAAGCCAATGATGCCGCTCTCCAGTTTGCGGTAGGAATTGGAGAAGAGCATCCAGAGCACGAAGCCGGTGACCAGTACGGCGCCCAGTCGAAGAGGGAGGTGGAACAGCAGGTTCAAGGCGATGGCTCCGCCCAGGATCTCCGCCAGCGCGGTAGAGACCGAGGCCAGTAAGGCGGTGGCCAGGATGGACTGGGAGGCCCAAATCGGCAAATGGCGGCGGGCTCCCTCAGCGAGGCATTCCCCGGTGGCGATGCCGAGATGTGCGACGTTGTGTTGCAGGATGATCAGCATGATCGTGGACAGCGTCACCATCCAGAGCAGGGCGTAGCCGTGGTCCGAGCCACCGGCGAGATTGGCCGCCCAGTTCCCCGGATCGATAAACCCGACCGTCACCAGGAGGCCGGGCCCGATGTAGCGGGCAATATCCAAGGCCCCTTTGATCCGGGAATGGTGGCGGAATATTTCCTTCAAGGACCTCATGGTGTCTCTTCCTTCGCGCAACGGGGAGATTGTGGGTAATTGGCGGTGGACAAGTCAAGCAGGCAGGACAGCGGGTGCATGACAAATTTCTGAAAATGTCAAAATTTCCTTATAAAGGCGCATTCCTGTATATACTGACCCGTATACCCCCAATATCCCTATTTCTTGAACTTGAGAAGGTAGACGAGGCGTCTCGCCTCGTAGGGCACGCGGGGATAGGTATCGAATGAGACAGAAGAAACGAGGCGAGACGCCTCGTCTACTTTAAACCAGACTGAATTTGAGGTGGACCGTGCTGTCCCCAGCGCGGTCAGACAGGATCAGCCATCGTATTGTCTTGCAGAAGAAAACCATCTGAACCGCGGATAGCGCGGATGGGACGGATAGGATTTGGTCCAATTTATCAGTGTCATCCGCGTAATCCGCGGTTGGAATTCTCAAGTGTTGATTTCCAGAAGAAATTTGTCATGCACCCCAGGACGGCCTGAACCGCAATGCGGACTGGACGTTTTGGGCCTTGTGGCGTATAAAATGACCCTACATGCACGAAAAAACTACTGACCACGCTGGTTCTCATCAGCACAAACCTTCGGTTCATAACCATCCCGGCCACTCCGTCCCGCACAAGCCGGCCGTTCCCGTCCACGCGAGCGTTCCTCACACACCGCGGCCCCATCAGGCGGCTCAGGCTGAGGGGAGTGTGGCGACCGATAGCGTGTTTTCCTCGCTGATCGAGCCGCTCAGGCGGGCCGTTGCCGATGAAGGTTACGCCACACCCACGCCCATTCAGGAACAGTCCATACCCCACCTGTTGGCCGGACGCGACATTCTGGGCTGTGCGCAGACGGGAACCGGAAAGACGGCGGCCTTCACTCTGCCGCTTCTTCAGCATCTTTCGCGCGAAAAACGTGTGACGGCCCGCGGGCGTCCGCGCGCCCTGATCCTGGCGCCTACACGGGAGCTGGCGGCGCAGATCGGCGACAGCATCCGGACCTATGGCCGCCATCTGGCGATCACCCACACGGTCATCTTCGGTGGCGCCGGCCAGCATCCGCAGGTCACCGCGCTGACCCGTGGTGTGGACATCGTGGTGGCCACGCCGGGCCGGTTACTGGACCTGATGCACCAGCGGCATGTCCATCTTGGAAGTATTGAGATATTCGTTCTGGATGAGGCCGACCGGATGTTGGACATGGGGTTCATTAACGATATCCGCAAGGTGATCGCCGTCCTGCCGCCCAAACGGCAGTCGCTTTTCTTCTCGGCCACGCTCGCGCCTGAGGTGGTGTCGCTTGCCCGCACCATGGTTCACGACCCGGTGCATATCACCATCACGCCTGAACAGCCGACGATCGACCGGATTGTCCAAAAGATGATGTTTATGGAGAAGAAGGACAAGGACATGTCCCTGGTTAATCTCTTGAAGGATAACCGGATCAACCGTGTGATTGTTTTCGTTCAGATGAAGCATGCCGCCGACAAGGTTGTCCGCCGGTTGATGCAATCCGGGATCTCCGCGGTGGCCATCCACGGTAATAAGAGCCAGAGCGCCCGCACACAGGCAATGGCGGGATTCAAGACGGGTAAGATCCGGGTTCTCGTCGCCACCGATATCGCGGCCCGGGGAATTGATGTGGATGGCATCACACACGTGATCAATTACGATCTGCCCATTGAGCCGGAGACTTATGTTCATCGCATCGGACGTACGGCGCGGGCGGGCGCCGAAGGGGATGCGGTCTCCTTCTGCTGCGCCGAGGAACGCGATTTCCTCCGCGCGATCGAGCGGCTGATCCGCAAGCCGATCCCGGTCGTGACCGATCATCATTATCACTCCGATACGGCGCGCCATGCCACGGGGGCGGCGGCCCGGCCGTTGCCCAGAATGCAGGGGGGCGGGGGACGGCGCGGGGGCGGACGGCCGCAGGGCCAGCAGGGTTCACGCGGCGGACGGTTTTCGAGGCGTTAGCCTGCCGGTCCGGTCAGAGGGTCAGCAATTCCTGAATATCATCCCAGGTCATGGCGTTGACCACGCCTTCGCCTGAGGTCAGGGTCGCATCGATGACTGCCTTTTTCTGGCGCTGCAGTTCCAGGACTTTTTCTTCAACCGTGCCCTTGGTAATCAGCTTGACGCTGTAAACCGTGCGTTTCTGCCCGATGCGGTGGGCGCGGTCCGTGGCCTGGTTCTCAACGGCGGGATTCCACCACGGATCGAAATGGATGACCATGTCGGCCCCGGTCAGGTTCAGTCCGGTTCCCCCCGCCTTGAGACTGATCAGGAAGACGGGGATTTTGCGGTCGGTGTTGAACTTGTGAACCACGCTCATGCGGTCCTGAGTGGATCCGTCGAGGTAGCAATAGGGGATCTGGCGCTGATCCATCTGCTTGCGCAGGATGGTCAGCATCGTGACGAACTGGCTGAAGACCAGCACGCGGTGCCCGCCGTCGAGCGCCTCGTCCAGCAGTTCGAAGAACAGTTCCATTTTGGCGGAAGGCGCCTCGCTTTTCAGTCCTTCCATCTTCAGCAGGTCGAGGTGACAGCAGACCTGCCGCAGGCGGAGGAGCGTCTTGAGCACCTCCATGCGCGAGCGTTGCAGTCCCTGTTTGGCGACGAGATCGGTCAGGCGGTTGCGCGAGGAATCGAGCAACTGTTTGTACACGGCCTTTTGATCCGGGCTCAGCGAGCAGGAGGCCACCCGTTCAATCCGCGGCGGGAGATCGCGCGCCACCTCAACCTTGAGCCGGCGCAGGAGAAACGGCTGAAGTTTGCGGCGGAGGCGCCGCTGGGCGGCTTCGGCTTCCGGGCCCCCGCCGGCGATCGGCAACTCGCAGTTGCGGCGGAAATTCTCGTGCGATCCCAGATAGTGCGGCATCAGGAAGTCCATAATGGACCACAGATCCGAGACGCTGTTCTCAATGGGCGTTCCGGTGAGCACCAGCTTATGGCAGGCCCGCACTTCCTTGGCCACGATGGCATTCTGGGTGGACCGGTTCTTGATGTGCTGGGCTTCATCCAGGACCAGCACGCCGAATTCATGCTCGAGATAGTGGGCCACATCGCGCCGTAGCAGGGCATAGGACGTGATGACCAGGTCGGACTGGAGCAGGTCCCCCCATTTTGAATGCCGGTCGCTGCCCGAAAGGGGGAGCACTTTCATCTTGGGGACGAAGCGCTGGGCTTCCTCGGCCCAGTTGGTGACCAGGCTGGTCGGGCAGACGATCAAGGCGGGTTTACCCCTGACCGTCGGGTGGTAGCGTTCCATTTGCAGCCAGACGAGGGTCTGGAGGGTCTTGCCCAACCCCATTTCATCCGCCAGGATGCCGCCGAACGTGTTCGCCTCCAGGAAGCGCAGCCAATTGGCGCCTTCCTTCTGGTAGGGCCGCAGGATGGTCTCCAGGGAGTCCGGGAGCGGAGTGGGTTCAACCGTCAGGATGCGGGCCTGGCGTTCCGCCGTGGTCCTCCAATTGGGCGGCGCCTCCACATCCACTCCGTCGAGGGCGTCGAGCGAGGATTTCACATAGGAGGCATAGACTGAGGGCATCCGGAACACGCCGGGTTCGGAGCCTTCGCCGCTCGAACAATCGCGGAAGACTTCCATCATGGCATCGATGGCCTTGGCGTCCAGCAGAACCCGGCCCGAAGGGCGTTCGATAAACGATTCACCCTTCAGGATGGCGCGCTGGATTTCAGCCGGGGTCAGGCGTTGACCCTGGCCGTCCTCGAAATCGAAACCCACCTCAAACCAGCCGGTCTGTTCGCTTTGGTAGTTGATCCGGACCACGGGCGTGGCGAAGTCCATGGACTCCATGAACCCGCCGATGCGGCCCTCCAGTTCAACCCGCCAGCCGAGGCGCCGGAGCGAGGGGACCTGGCTCCCGAGGAAATTGAGCACTTCGCGGCAGCCGACGATGGGGGCCAGATCGTCGCCCCGGGTTCCCGAAAATCCAAAACGGGACAGGGTTTCCATGCCCGATTGCTCGGCCGCCATGTTTCGGACGAGATACCTCATCAGATCGGCGGGGTCGGGAAGGGCAAACTGTCCGGCGGGGTCATTCTTGCCGGCCACGAAATCAAACCCGTTGTACTGGGCATGCAGGGTGGCCGCGAGCGATGCCGGACTGCCACGGACCACAAGGCGGAAGCGGGGCATGGCCGGCTCAATCGTGAACAGATCCATGGAAAGATCGCTTTCCAACCGCATGAATTTGGTCAGGATCGGCAATTCAGCCTGCATGAAACGGGGAACGGAGGTGCGGGGGATGATCACCGGGCCGGAATAGATGGATCGGACCGGTTCAGGGAGAATCTGTTCCAAGGGCCAGAAATGACCGGCACCGAACACCCATGCAAGACGCCCCGCGACCAGGTAAGAGGGTATCTCGGAGACTTTCAGGGAGGGAATCTCTGTGTGGATCATGAATATCAGTTCGCCGTTTTCGCGATCGAAATCCAGATTCAGGTAAGAAGTCAGTTTCGTGGCGGCCACGCCGATGGGATCGGGGTGACCTTCCTCGTATAAAGTCTGACCCTGAAGAAGATGCAGAAGCGAGATGAGGTCCTGGTGTGTCAGGTCGAGCCGGCCGCGTGCAGGCCCCCCCGAGATGTCCTCAAGAACGAACAGGATGGCTTCATCCTTCTGGGTCAGCCCAAGACAGAGGGAGTGGTCAATCTGATCCAGCGGGATATCGCGGTCATCAAGATTAGCGGAACAGAGCAGGGGAATGGGCCCTTTCGACAGGGCGGCCCGCCAGCCCGCGCCCAGAGTCAGGCGAATGCGGGCCGGGACACTTCCCGGGGCGCCCAGGCGCGCGCGGTTGAGATAGGCGCCCTCGTTCAGGCCCGCGATATGGGCGGCGTGCCGTTGCTCCTCCTGGCGCTTGGCCTCGATTTCGGGGTTGTTTGTCCGGCGGATCAGCTCGATGCAGAGGGCGATCACATGGGAACAGATGATGCCCCGTTCCTTGCTGTCACGGCAGGGACAGTGATTTTCCGCCGCTCCGTTCTGGAGGATGCGGACCGACGTCTTGAGCGGGCGGTTGCTCCAGAGAATGGTGCCGGTGACAAACGGAGGTTCGTAGGACACCTCCTGCACCAGTCCGCGACTGGACAGGGTTTGCGCATCCTGGAAGACGCGATGGCCCGCCCAATTGATGAGCACCTGGTGTGATATGGGAGCGCGGGGCGACATGGGAAATCATTTCCTCTTGAGGCAGAGCGTGGTCCACTCGTTGATCTGGAGATGTTCGGTGGGAAGGAAATGGAGCGAGGCAAAGGCCGCCAGCACGTCTGCGGCCTGGGAGTTCAGGATGCCGGAGAGGACAAGCCGGGCCGGCTGGGTGGTGGCGACGGTTGCCACAAGGGTACCGGCATGGGCAATGAGGACATCCGCCAGAATATTGGCCACCACCACGTCGTAGCGCTTGGGAAGCGCCGTGTCGCCGAGGGCGGCGACACGGAAATCAATCCTCTCAAACTCTCCGTTGTGCGTGGCATTTTCCCTTGCGATGCGCACGGCATCGGGGTCGTTGTCCAGGGCCAGGATGTCCTGATAGCCCAGCTTGGCGGCGGCAATGGCCAGAATACCCGAGCCGCAGCCGATATCCACCAGGGTAGGCTTGTCGGCGCCGAGCGCCAGCTTGTCCAGAATCTGGAGACACCCGCGTGTGGTGCCATGCTGACCGGTCCCGAAGCTCATACCCGGATCAATTTCAAGAATGATATCCGAGGGGGCCGCCGCGCAGGACTCCCAGGAGGGCTTGATCCAGATGCGGGCGGACACCTTTTCGGTGTGAAAGAACTGTTTCCAGACCTCGGCCCAGTCTTCGACGGGCAGTTCACGCACGGCACCCGTGCAGGGAGCGCCCGGCGCCTTGGCCTTGATAAAAGCCTCAATCGCGGTGAGGCGGTGTGCCGCTTCGGGACGGTTGGGGTAGAAGCACTCGATCACCGCGATATTCCGGTCCACATCGACCCAGATGGTGCAGTGGTCATCGGCCTCGGCCACGCAATAGTCATCATAAAGGTCGGCCGCCTCGGGGGCGGTTTCGACGCGGGCGGAATAGAGAAGGGCGGGGGGTGTGGCCATGGGTCAACCGGCGATTTCAGGTTTCCTGCGTTTTGGGTGCATGGCGGCGGAATCCGCCGGGTGCCATGGGGCGTGATTGGGCCATTCCGCCGGGGCCGAGTGCGCTCCGGGTCAGTTGTAGGCGTTCGAGAACGGTATCCGTGGTCTTGAAATGGCATTTGGCCGTCTGAACCAGGGTAGCCGGTGAGTGTTTGCGGACGAGTTCGACGGCGGCATCCTGGACCAGGTTTGAGGCCCCCTTGGGCAGCTTGATCCCGTTCTGTTCTCCGAGTTTCCTGAGACCGAGAAGAAAACCCTCGCGGGCCAGGATCGAGGCGGCCGCCACGGCAATATCGGATTCGGCACGGTGACGTTGGACCAATTCGATCTTGCGTCCTTTCTGGAGCAGGGCGCGTTTGACCTGTTCTTTGCTCCCGAACTGGTCGGATACGGCGCGGGGGCAGGTGGGCACCTTTTCGAGAAGGTTCTCAATGGCGCGGGCATGACCCCAGGCCAGAAGGGAGTTCACGCTTCGGATACGGGTATAAAGTTCGTTATATTTGGCGGGGCCGATGCTGATCACGCTGAAACGATCCCCGAGCAGCTTCCGGAGGTTGCGGGCGATTTCGAGCATTCGGGCATCGCTCGTGATCTTCTTGCTGTCGCGCACGCCCATTTCCTGCATCGCCTGGCTCAATGATTCATCGGTATAGGCGCTGGCGATGACCAGCGGGCCAAAAAAGTCGCCTTTTCCGCTCTCGTCCACGCCGATATGGGGGGCGATGGCCTCAGGATTGAGAATAGCTTCGTATCCCAACTGGGCGGCCATCAGGATCTGGGGTTCCAGGACAAATGTGACGAAATCCTGGGCTCCTTTGCCCTGAACCACCAGCTTGCCTGAAGTATAGAGGACGATCCGGCAATGGTCCCCATCCGCCGCGATTTTTGAGTACGCCACAGTCACGGGTTTAAAATTGCCATCCCGCAAGGTGGCGATCAGCGCGATCTGCTGATCGGCTGAGAGCTCAAAAGTGTATGAATTACGTGGCTCCATAAACGCTCACTTATATCACAAACTTTACGGTCCGCAAAAAGATTTCACCGGCTCAGCACAGGCAGGGAAGGAGAAGGAAGCCGCATCAGAGGATTCAGCAACCCATGGATTATTGAAACTGGCGTCCCATAGGGCCGCCAAGGCTGAAGCGATTCAGGCTGTAGACCTGCCCTAGAGTCCCGTCAGACAAGCTCGCTTAAGAAAGGCTTCACCACTAATTCATGAAATGAAGGGAATCCGGATTTGAACAAAAGCTCGCAAAGGCCGCGAAGGATAAACCCTGCCTGCTCAGGAATCCAGAAGCCAGAATCCAGAATATTCGGGATAAGGTGGCGTTCGACGTCCCCGGCGAACGCATGGTCTATTGAAAGCAGCCGCCAGGGACGTCGGCTGCCACCTCAATCAGTGGTTAGCACCTTTCACAATCCAACTTGCTTTCCGTTCAATGCTAGCATATGCTAGCAACATGTCACAGCGACCCAATATTTATGATGTAGCCAGAGTGGCAGGGGTATCCAGAACGGTGGTTTCTTTGGTCACGAACGGCAAGGCCGACCAATATCGGATTGCGCGGGGAACCCAGGACAGGGTCCGGGCGGCGGTCCGGCAGACCGGTTACGTGCCCAATTTTTTCATCCGGGACATGTACCTCAAGCGCCGGGCGATCAGCCAGGTGGGTGGGGCAGGGGCGGTCCCGGATCCGGTCAAGGTGGCGGCGGTGATCAATCAGGCGTTAGCCTCCGCCGGCTACCAGATGAAAGTTTCCTCCCTCTCCGCCGATCAGAACGCCAGCCTGCTTCTCCTGCTAGCCCCATCAACCACGCCACCCCCGCCTCCGCTCTCCTCTTCTGTAGCACCGATCTGTGATCGGTCTCCGTCTTCTCCCGAACCACCAACGACCAACGATCAACCACCAACGACTAACGACCAACGACTAACGACCAACGATCAACCAACAACCACTCCGGCCCCGGTAATCGTTCCCCTCCCGATACCGGCGGCACCAGCGCCGACCCCGGCCCCGGTGATCGCTCCTCCGCTCTCCTCTTCTGTAGCACCGATCTGTGATCGGTCTCCCGATACTCTCTCCGAATGGGAGGGCGGCGATTCCTCGCCGCCGTCTTCTTCTCAACCATCAACCATTAACGATCAACCATCAACCACTCCCCAACCACCAACGACTCCTTCTCTCGAACGACCAACGACAAACGAACAACCACCAACGACTCCCTCTCCCGAACCCACGCCGGAACCGATCCCGCCGTCTACGCTCGAACCATCCGCTCCTCCTCCCTCCGCTGGGGAGGGCGGCGATTCCTCGCCGCCGTCTTCTCCGGAACCCATGATCGCCGAACCCGCGCCGGAACCGATCCTGCCGTCTTCTCCCGCCCCAACAACCAACAACGATCAACCAACAACGACTCCCTCTCCCGAACCCATGATCGCCGAGCCACCGGCTGCTGAGGCAACCATCCCGGCGTCCGATCCCTCCGCTCCTCCTCCCTTCGCCGGGGAGGGCGGCGATTCCTCGCCGCCGTCTTCTCCCGAACCCGTGATCGCCGAACCCGCGCCGGAACCGAGCCCCCCATCTGCGAGCGAACCATCCGCTCCTCCTCCCTCCGAATGGGAGGGCGGCGATTCCTCGCCGCCGTCTTCTCCTGAACCCGTGATCGCCGAACCCACGCCGGAACCGATCCCGCCATCTTCTCCTGAACCACAAACGACCAACGACCAACCAACAACGAACAACGACCAACCACCAACGACCAACGATCAACCACCAACCACTCCCACGCCGGAACCGACACCGGTTATTATCTTACCGGTGGAGAGCCCGCCTCCGCCGGACCCCCTCCCGCCATCTTCGACCGAACCCTCCGCTTCTCCTCCCTCCGCTGGGGAGGGCGGCGATTTCTCGCCGCCGTCTTCTCCTGAACCATCAACCATCAACGATCAACCAACAACCACTCCAGCCCCGGCACCGATTGACCCGCCGCCAGCAGAACCAATCACGCCGGTCATATCGCCGCTGGCGGAACCCCTTCCGCCAGCAATCGAGCCGATCCCTGCACCGCCCATTGTCATCCAAGGGGAGGGCGGCGATTCCTCGCCGCCGTCTTCTCCTGAACCCGTGATCGCTGAACCCTCGCCTGAAACACTCCCGCCGTCTTCTTCCGAACCAACAACCATTAACGATCAACCATCAACCCCTCCGCCACCTCAACCACCAACGACCAACGACTAACGACCAACGACCCACGACCCACGACTAACGATCCCCCACCAACCACTTCCCCTGACATCACCTACAATTCATCCAATGGACTCTCGGCAGTGGAATCCATGCCGCGGATCACATGCGTGTAGATCATGGTTGTTTCCACGCTCTCGTGTCCCAGGTATTTCTGGACTTCCCTGATATTGACTCCTTTGAGCAGCATGTGCGTGGCAAAGGAATGCCTCAAGCAATGGATCGAAGCGGGCTTGTTGATTCCTGCCTTACGAACCGCGTCGCGCATGATCCGCTGCGGGATCTGATCGCTGATATGATGCCGGCGAACCACCCCGCTTCGCGGGTCGACGGCAAGATCGTTAGCGGGGAATAAGTATTGCCAACCGAACTCCTTTGGCGCGGCTGGATACTTTCGATCCAGAGCAAACGGCAGATAGACAGCGCCATGCCCTGCCGCCAGGTCCTTGTCATGTAAGCGCTTCACCTCGCTGATCTGGCATTTTAAGGGCTCTACGAGCTTTTTTGACAACAGCGTGCCCCGGTCCTTATTGCCCTTGCCGGCCCTGACAATCACCAGAAGGTTGTCAAAATCCAGATCCTTGATTCGCAGGCGGATCAGCTCTGAAACCCTCAAACCGGCTCCATACGCCAGTTGAAGCAGCAATCTTTCGGCGGGAGGTGTCATCTTGAAAACCAGGCTCACCTCCTCTTTCGACAGCACGACCGGGAGTCGGGTGCCCTGCCTTGCCCGCACGCTTTTTAGGTCGGGATTATCCTGCTTCAATACCTCACGAAGCAGGAACAGGAGAGCTGAAAAAGCCTGATTTTGGGTGGAGGCGGCGACATCATGCTGGGTAGCCAGCGATGAAAGATAAGCCCGGACGGAATCGCTCTGTTGCCAATCCAGATCCTGCTTCAAGGCATATGCCAGATACCGCCGCACCCAATCAAGATAGGTCTGCTCCGTCTTATAGGAATAATGGCGAATCCGAATCAGATCCCGCATTTGAATATAGGTGCTCTCTGCTTGAGCGATGGCCTGGTCCTGTTCAGCAGGCTTGATGGGCACTGAGGGCTGGGATGTTGTGAATACTTTAACATAAAGCTCCGCCGCCCGTATCGCCTGCCGAATCTGCCACTCCTGCAGGGTGCGATCCTGAGACAAAAGGTTTTCAAACGCTCGTATTCGGTCTTGAGGACTGGAGGCAATCGGCGGCAAATCTGCCGTCAGAAAACGTTGAGCCCATTTGACATAGTACGGCAGATGGTGGTCATCGACCAGTGCGCGCTGTTTGATATAACTCACAAATGGCTCCAGATCAATCGCTTGCATAATCCTCCCTGACGTCTAATACGGTTTTGGGCGTTATACGTCATGACGTATAACGTCTATATAGACAGGTATAACGTCGCAGATAGCTGATTAATTGCAATTAATATTTCGGATTATCATTCGTGACGTATAACGTCTGCCAGGCGGGATTATACGTCACGGCGCCACATGCTGGCCCGTGCGCGAGAGACTAGCGTTGTCGAACAATCAGGAAAGCGTCGGACTCAGACAGTATTTATTATTTGCTGAAGCCGTTATGGTTACGAGAATGGCTTGACGTTAACGTCAGTAATTTTTAGCATCCCTTTAGTCGGGCTGGTGTTCGACACGAAGACAGGCGTTAGGTGGCAAGCCGGACAGTCTTCCGGAAATCACGTCATGACGTAGAATATATGTTCGGAAGGAGACAATGAGAACACTCTTGATACTAGCCATGCTCTCGTTGCCGTTCTTGGCTGTGGCCACGAACCAAGAGCCAGACATTCTACTTTTCGATGGCAAGGTTTTGACCATTGATGCAGACTTCGGCTCTCTGCCGCTGGAGCAGTACTTCAAGAATGGATCAGAACGTCCGCGATTTGCTGGAGGAATGTCGACTTCACTGCGACGTGAGTACATCGCACACTGGGAAATCAGAGAGAAACGGCTGTATCTCAAGGGGCTCAACGCTCTTGTCTACAACAAAGACGGCAACACCACTCGGCCGCATGAGTTGGCGAAACTGTTCCCGAATGATTACCGAAGCGGTGAAGTGTTTGCCGCTTGGTACACTGGTAACGTTGTTAGCATGACTGGGAGTCTAAAGTTGGTTTTCGTCTTTGCGAACGGTGTTCTAAAAGAGATAATAGTCCCGAACAATACGCCGGACGGGATACAACGCTAGTGCATCGAAACCGGCAGTGTGGACGTTCGGATTCAGTAATGAATCAATGATAACCGCCGCCTGATGGCAGCGAGAGGAATGCGGGCGACAGGGAAATGGAATTGCGCTCGGCCAAGCAAAGGCACACAATCCAAGCCCGATGAATGAAGATTAATCCGAACCAGATGTGGCACAGTATTCCACGCCCTGGCGGGTTCGGAACCGGTGCACACTGACGTTCGGGAATGAAGATAAATGGTAACCACCGCCTGATGTCGGCGGAAATATGGAGTGCGACGGCTTGACGCCGCTTTGGAAAGGCGCGGCTCGACGCGCCAGGTGAACGGAAGAGGCCCGTCGAGCCGGGCCATGGGAAAGCGGTGTCGAGCCACCGCAGTCCAAAACAATATGAATACGAAAATGGCCCCAACACCACCTTCACTTTGCGGCTCGTTCCTCGCCGAAGGTGAAGGTGAACGTTCGGCGAGTAGATTATGAATATAATTTTCGATGCAATACAGTGGTTAAGTCCTATTGTGCATGCCCTCGGATTGGGTATTGCCGTCTGGGCATATCGCAAATCCCAGAAGAAAGGCTATATAGTTACTGCGGTGTATTTTGCACT
>CAMBRF010000035.1 GCA_945870225.1 PVC group bacterium
TTTATGGGGGGGCTGGTCCTCGCCCTGCTGGCCGCCGCCCGTCCGCAATGGGGCATGCATGAGGAGACCGTCTATCAACGGGGCCGGGATGTGATGGTGGTGCTCGATGTGTCGCGCTCCATGCTCGCCCGGGATGTGCATCCCAGTCGTCTGGGCCGGGCCAAGGTGGATCTCCTGGATCTGGTGAAGGAGCTGCGGGGCGACCGGGTCGGGTTGCTGGCGTTCCGGGGGCGCCCCATTGTGGTGTGCCCCTTGACCACCGATTACGGGTATATGGCGCAGGCGTTGGAAGGGGTGGGGGTGGACTCGGCGCCGGCCGGGGAGACGGACATCGGCGTGGCGATTCTGGAGGCCCTGCAAAACTTCGACGAGGAGCAAGGGGCACACAAGGCGATTGTCCTGGTTACGGACGGGGATGACCTGGCCGGGAAGGCGCTGGAGGCGGCCGGGAAGGCCAGGGAGAAGGGGGTCACCCTGTTCACGGTGGGCTTCGGGAGCAGTGAAGGGGCCCCGATTCCAGCGGTGGGCAATAAAAAAGAGGCGCTGAATTACCAGGGACAGGAAGTGGTCTCCAAGTTGAATAACGCCTTACTGCGTGAGATGGCCGAAGCCACGGGCGGGGCGTATGTTCCGGTCGGCCTGGCCAACGTCAAGCTGGGTGATCTGTATCGGAACCATTTAAGCCGGATCTCCGCCCGCGATCTGGAGGAGTCCTCCCAGCGTCGTTATGTGGAGCGCTATCAGATTTTCCTGTTACCGGCCGTCTTGTTGTTCCTGGCCGTCGCCTTTATGAGCCGGGGCCGGATGGCTGGCGCGAAGACCAAGCCGGTCGCGGCGACAGCTCTTGCGCTTTGGCTGGTGGCCGGCCTGCCGCTTCAGGCGGCAACGAATGAGGTGGTGGCGGCCGCACCTGTCACCAATCTCGTGGCCGCGATTCCTGCCGGCCGCGATGGCGCGCGGCTGGCGCAACGGCTTTACCTGAAGGGTAACTATGAAGGGGCCGCCGAGGCGTATCAGGTGGCGGCCCGAACGGCCGCAAGCGCCACGCGCGAGGATTACCTGTATAATGCCGGTTGCGCTCTGCTCAAGGCGGGAAAATCAGAGGAGGCGGGGGATCTGTTCAGGGGATTGACCGGTGGCGAAGGGGAGCTGAGCGCCAAGGCTGCCTATAATCTCGGGTGTGCCTTGTTCGCGACCGGGGCGGCGCCCCTGCAGGAAAATGCGGCCACCCCGCCGGATCCGGCCGTGGCGGAGCGGCGGGTTCAGGCCCTGAAGCAGGCCGGCACCGCCTTTCAGAAGGCCTTGCGCCAGCAGCCGGACCATGCGGATAGTCGCAGGAATCTGGCCGTGGTGGCGGGGCTGGCCGGATCCGTGGAGGAGCAGGCTAAAATTATCCGCCTGATGGCCGAGCACGGGCAGACCCCGCCGGGTGCCTTGGCGGATCTCATGCTGCTCCAGCAGCGGAAACTCATTCAGGAGATCCCGGCCACCTTTACCAATACCACGCCGGCCTTGATTGATGGCCTGGAGTCACTGGCGGCGGATCAGGACCGCACCGCTGACCTGATGATTCCACTGAAAGGCAAGCTGTTGCAGGCCCTGTCGCAGTCCGCCGCCTCCAACACCAATGCCCCGCAGCAGATGGCCCAGCTGAATGCCTTTGCGGAATCCATCCGTGACACGATGTCCGGGAGTGCCACCGGACTTCGCAACCTGGATCGCTCGGCCTATGGCCCCGCGCTCAAGGCCGAAGCCGCCGTCTATACCCTGTGGAAGGGAATGGCCGGTTATGCGCAACTCCTGCGCGAGGATCTCCAGCGCCAGACGAACGCCATCACCTTGACGGTCCCTGTAGTATCCGGCGTGTCGCCGGTATCCGATGAACCGAAACAACGGATCAAAGACCAGCAGGCCGAGGCGTTGGAACTGACCGGGTTATTCACGCAGCGATTTGAGCAGGAGGTCCCGCCGGAGGGGATCAGCCGCTCGGTTGAGCCGGCGTCCACGAATGCCGTCGCCTCCACCAACGCGGTGGCGGGCACCAACGCGATGGAGGTGGTGCTGTCCCCGGAAGACCGCCGGAAGATTATGGAACTGGCGGGTCAGGCCACCGCCTTGCAGCAGGCGGCGGCGGGGGCGATCACCAACGTCCTGGCCGACAGCCTGACTGATCAGCGGAAGGCGTATGCAGTGCTGAAGGAGATCGAGGCGCTGCTGCCCAAGGATAAAAAGCCGCAGGATAATCAGCCGCAGAATCAGCCGCAGCAGGATCAACCCAAGCAGGAGCCGCCGCCACCGCAGGATCAGAAGAAAGAGGAGCAGAAGGCGCCGCCCAAGCCGGAGGATAAAAAAGACCAGCTGTCGCCTGAGGATCTGAAGCGGTTGCTGGAAAAGGCCAAACAGCGCGAGAAGGAGCATGAACAGGAAAAGCGCGAGCGCGATTCCTATGTCCCGCTCTCCCCCGCCGAAAGAGATTGGTAGGCGAATGACGCATAGACACGCGATGATATTTCAGCAGGCTGTGCATGCCTTCGCGATCTTCGCGATCTTCTGTTCAACTACTTCTGCTTTTGCCGCCACGCCGTCTCTCTCCGTCAAGGCCAGTCGCACGAGCGTCTATCTCGGAGAGTCGTTCCTGCTGGAGGTCAAGGTGGATGGGTCGGATAATCCCGGCGCCCTGGATCTCTCTGCCATTCGGAATGGCACCGTTGAACTGCTCGGTAGCCAGTCGGCCAGTCACTACACCGTGGTGGTGGTGAACGGCAAAATGAAGCGGGAGGATTTTTCGGGACGGATTTTCACCTATAAGGTGACGCCCGCTATGGACGGGGTCATGACGGCGGGCCCCATCACGGCCCGGGTGAATGGGAAGACCCTCGCCGGAACGGGGCCTGACATTACCGTGACGGGGGTGACCCCGCAGGATCTGGTTATCGCTTCGGTGTCGGCCTCCCGTGCCACCGTCCTGGTGGACGAGCCATTTGAGATCCAGATGACCGTGCGGATCAAGGCTCTGCCTGGGGCGTATCAGGATACCGAGCCATTATATCCTGCGGATCCACCCCATCTTGAGGCGGCCTTCCTCAATGGTCAGGAGATGGACGGGCTCAAGGGCCCGGATTTGCAAAAACTGCTGAATGATCACCTCGTCCAACAGAACCAGCCGGGTTTCACGCTGAATGCCTTCACCACGCAGGGCGATCCGTTTGATTTCGACCGGATGTTCAATGTGCAGGGACGCCCCGCCCGCTTCAAGTTCGATAAAAAGAAGGTAACGCTGGCGGGTCGGAGCTACTGGGAATACACCCTTACGGTTCCTTATTCCCCGTTGACGGAAGGGGCCTATACCTTCGGCCCCCTGCTGTTCAAGGGGAAGGTTCCTGTTGAGGTCAAGGACGATGGAAATGCTGAGGGACGTCCGGTCTTTGCCGTTGGCCCTGCGGCCACCGTGCGGGTGGTCCCGCCCCCTGAGGAAAACCGGCCGGACTCCTATATTGGCGCCATCGGCAGCAACCTGACGGTGGAGGCGGCGCTGGATGCCCAGACCTGCAATGTGGGCGATCCGCTCAAGCTGACGCTGACCCTTTCGGGCGCGATCCAGATGCGGAATATCACGCCGCCCAAACTCTCGCTTCAGCCGGCTTTGCTGGAACGGTTTGAGATCTATGATGATTCCGTTCAAACCGTCAAACAAAATGGACAGTGCCAATATGCCTACACGCTGCGCCCGCGGCAGGCGGGCTCCTTTGAGTTGCCTCCCGTGGACGTCTCGTTTTACGATGTCACCTTGCGGCGGTACCAGACGGTTCGCTCCCTGCCGATTCCCCTGAAGGTCAGGCAGGCTGCGGAAATTACGGCCTCCCAAATTATCGGAGGCTCCACCAATGTAGAAGCCAAGACCAGTCGGGAGCGCGAACGGGCCATGTTGCCGGCCGGCATCCGCATGGGGCTCTCCGGTGCCGAGGCGGTCCCGCTGCTGGGCAATCCCCGCCGACTCCTGCTCTATGCCGGCGCAGGCCCCCTGGTGTTTATTCTCTGCCTGTCAGGGCGGTGGCTCCGGCGTCAGGTGCCCGCCTATAGCCGTGCTCAGCGGAAGCGGCAGGCCTTGGCGCGGGCAAAACACGCGATTCAGCAACTGGCGGAGCGAAGCGACAGCGCCGCGCACCGCGAGCGCTGTGAGGTGTTGCGGCGCTATCTGGCGGATCGCTTGGATATTCAGGCCGAGTCCCTCACGCCGGTTGATGCGGAAGCGTTGCTGACGATGAAAGGGATTCCCTATGATCTGGCAAAACAGTTTTCCAGAATGATGCAGGTCTCCTTTGATGCGTCGTTCGGGTCAGGCGGGATCAGTCCGGCTACGCCGGAGTTGCTGGCCACGCTGGCGGCGATTGACGCCTATCGTAACGACCGGCCGAGCTCATATCGGGCGCGGATGACCTTGGTGGTGTTGTTGAGCGGACTCTGCGTCAGTAGGGGGGAAGCCTCCACGCCCGCCGAACGGACCTTTATCTGGACGGAGTCGCTCATGGAATTGTGTTCCGCGCAGGAGCCTAAGGATTTTCTGGCGGTGGCGGGGACCTGCCAGAAGCTTGTGGATCTGGGGGTGAGGAATGCCGACCTCTTTTACAACCAGGGAACGGCCTTATTGCTGGCCAATCGCCCCGTCGATGCAGTGGCCGTCCTGTTACGGGCGGAGCGGTATGGAGGGAGTACGGCTGATATTTCCAGGAACCTCGCCATTGCCGAGGCGCGGAAACAGGGGTTGAACGTGCCGGTGGCCTCATGGTTGAGATGGGTGTTTTTCTGGCATTATGCGCTGGACTGCGCGACCCGTGCCAGTATCACGGCACTGGCCTTTAGCGGACTTTGGCTGGGTTTTGCTTTGAGTTTGATCGGGGCGAAGCGTTTGGGGAAGACGCTGCTGGTGGGATTTGTCATGATCGTTGTTTTAGCAGGCTCAAGCGTGTTGACCACTCTCCAGCAGGAAAGCCAGGTGGCCCGACCCGCCTCGCTCAATGGCGCGCTGTTGGAGAAAACCAAATGAGTCAATTGGGAGATCTTCTGCTGAAGCGCTTCAGCTGTCGTGCCTACACATCGGACCCGGTTGCCCGGGCGGATGTGGAGAAGATCCTGGAAGCGGCCAGGCTGGCCCCCTCCGCCTGTAACCGGCAGCCCTGGCGGTTTGCCGTGGTGACGGAGGTGGCGCAACGAACCCGCCTGTTGGATGAGGGAACGTTGCCGGGATTAGGGATGACCTGGGCGTTGCAGGCGCCGGTGATTCTGGTACTGGGAATGAAGAAGTCGCTGATTACACACCGGGTGGCCCCCTTGCTGTCGAAGGTCGAATATCCGTTATTGGATCTCGGGATTGCCGGGGAACAGGCCGTGTTGCAGGCGACCGAATTGGGACTGGGCACCTGCTGGATCGGCTGGATCCGTCCGAAAGAGGTGCGTCGACTGGTCGGCTGGCCCTCCGATATCACCCCGCAGGCCCTGATCACCCTCGGCTGGCCGGCTGCCCGACCTCAACGCTCCTCGCCGCGTCTTTCGCTTAACGAGATTGTGACGTGGTGCTAATCTCGTGTGGCGCCGACCGACTTGGTTAATAAAATATGCCCGTTCTTCTCAAAGATGTGACAGCCCAGGAATTGCATGCTGCCCTGGCCCCGCTGGGGGTGTCCCTTCACCTGGCGCGGCAACTTCAGGCGGCTGCAGTACGGCGTGACGAGATCCCGGAGAAACTCCATGCGGTCTCTCCCAAACTCCTCGCGCAGGTCCGGCAGGCGGTCCGGTTGCCGCGGCTGACCACACTGAACACGGTCGTCTCGGCCCATGACGGGTTTGCCAAATACCTGTTCAGCGGGGATGGCCCCGAATCCTTTGAAGCGGTGCGTATCCCGATCCTGAACCGGCCAGGCGATGAGAAGGTGATCGTGTGTGTGAGTTCCCAGGCAGGTTGTGCCATGGGCTGTTCATTCTGCGCAACGGGACGGCAGGGCTTTGCGCGCGATCTGTCCACCTGGGAAATCGTGGATCAGGTGATTCGGATTCAGGCCGACTCGGAACATCCGGTCCGCGGCGTGGTGTTTATGGGGATGGGCGAGCCGCTGCTCAATTATGAGGCGGTGATCCGGGCCGCCCGGATTTTGTCGGAACCCTGTGGCATGGCGATCTCCGGGAAGGCGATCAGCATCTCCACCGTCGGGATTGAGCCCGGGATCCGGCGCTTCACCGCCGACCAGTTGCCGTTCCGCTTGGTTGTGTCGTTGACGAGTGCGGATCCTGCCCGGCGGCGTAGCGTGATGCCCGTGGAGGCGGCTTATCCGCTGGATGAACTGGTGTCGGCCATTCGCGATTACCAACTTGCTTCAGGGAAACGGGTCACCTTGGCGTGGACGATGATTTCCGGCTTCAATACCCGGGTGGAGGATGCGGTTCAGCTGGCCGAACTCACGCGAGGCATTCCACTGACGTTGGACCTGATCGATGTGAATGATCCCAGCGGGACATTTCAGCCACCGACATTGGCCGAGTTGGCGGCCTTTCGGGATGCCCTGCGGGTGCATCTCAAGATGCCGGTGGCCCGCCGGTACAGCGGGGGACAGGATATCCATGCCGCCTGCGGGATGCTGGTCAGGGCTGCTTCCGCAAGGCCCAATCTTTTCGAGTAAGCTCTATCTGTTTTCAGGTTTGTGGCGCAGGTGAGGCATTGTTCAGGCCTGCCACGCACGCTGCCAGCTTGCTGCGGTGTTCAGGGTCCAAGGGAGGCAAATCGATGGCGGCGAGCGCGACCTTATAGTCAGAGAGGGTCTTCGCGCCCAGGCAAATGCTGTGGTTGCGGGGATCGTCCAATATATAACGAACAGCAACCTGGGCCACGGTGTAACCATTGGGAACGGCCTCTTCAAGCACAGCATAGCGGCGATAGTCTTCTCCGCGCGAGCGATGCGATCTGTGGTCGTTCACGTTCCAGACGGGTTGGTGGTGGAAGTGCTTGCCGCTCAGGCGCCCCTGCGCCATGACGCCCCGGACCTGTGTTCCCGTATGGTGTTTGCCAACCAGATCCCGAATGGCAGAATCATCACTCAGCATGTTGGAGGCATACTGAAGAACATCCAGCATGTTCAGGTCTAACATCGCCGTGATAAGATCGATGGAGTTTGTAGAAATGCCGTAGTAACGACACTTGCCTTGTTGAACGAGTTTTTCCAGCACCGATTTTCCGGCTTCCAGCTCGCTGATCTCGGGCGGACAGTGATAAAGGTAGATGTCAACGTAATCGGTTCCCAGCCGTTTAAGAGAGCCCTCCATGCTGGTCATAATTCTCTCCGGGCTGGAACTGTCGTCTCGCTCTCCATCAGCTCCGACCCGATAGCCAAACTTTGTTGAAACAATCCATTGGTCGCGTTTCCCCCTGATGGCTTCTCCTACACGACGTTCCGATTCGCCGCCCCCGTATTGCTCGGCCGTGTCGATGAAGTTGACGCCCATGTCGCCCAGTTCCTGAATCATGTCCAGTACGGCCTGCTTGCCCGGGTCTGGGTGCCCGTCTGGTTGACCGTTGAACGAAAGGGGCCCCCCAAGCTGCCAGGCACCAATGCAAATCGGCGAGACGTGTAGACCGGTCTTCCCAAGCGTATTTCTTTTCATGAATGTTTCTTTCCGTTGTGGCGAACGCGGCCAATCTTGCGCGGCGTACTCGACGTCGCACGCATACGTAGCAAAACTGCCAAAACAAGACGAGCCTTAAAGAGCGGGCCGGCGACTCCTGTGTAACTCTTCTGCCGTTGGCTAAATTAGATCCCGCTCGAAAAGGTTGGGCTTTACGGCTTGGTTGCCCCCATCTGCAGATAGGGCAGAATGTCATTTTTCAAGGTGGGATTGGCGTCAAAGAGGGTAAACCCGGTGGCCCCTTCCTGACGCAGGGCGTTGATCTGGGTGATGGTCTCAACGGCCGAGAGCCGGCATTCCATGGAGGTCACCCCGATGCCCGGATACACCTTCCCTTTGACGCCCGGCGAGGCGATCTGCTTGCGATACCACTCGATGAACAGCTCGGGGTTGGCGGTATAACTCATAGGGCATACGAAATCCAGCAGGCCCAGCTTGAGCCAGGTGCCCCAGTCCTGCGCAATGGATTCCCGGACTCCGGGGTAGATGGGATAGACGGAGGCCGACAATTTCATTTTCGGGTTCAACCGGTCCAGTTCCTGATGAACGTCCGCGACGAAGCGGGTGAGCAGGTCGCGGCGCCATTGCCGGTAAGCCGCCTGCTTGCCGCCCCCCTGCACATCGGCAGGCCAGCGGCTGATGGCCGTACCGGTCGCCTGCGTGAAGCGGGTCCGGCAACCGGCGCAGTAACAGTACTCCTGTGACTTGAAGCGGGTATAGTCGAGGTGGATCCCGGCGAGCTGGGGATAGCGCGTGGCCAATTCCCTGATGAGCGACAGCTCAAAGGACCGGTTGGCGGGATGGGAGGGGCAGAGCCAGGAGATAGGAGCCCCCGCCGCAGAAACTTGTAATCGGCCCGCCCGCCGGTAGGGCGCAATCGCCTCTTCAGGGGCCCCCTCCAGGTTCCAGAGAATCACCCAGGCATGCACGTCAAGGCCGTGGCGGCGGGCGGCCGCACAACAGGCCGCCACCTGATCGCCGTACCGGGTCAGCACATCCGAGGCCGCCGTCAGGCGGCTGGGGTAATGGGTGCACCAGGGCCGCTGGATGTGGGGAAGGACCGCTGTCATGCCGGCGCGGGCAAGGCTCTCGCAGGTTGACTCCCAGGTGCCGGGCGCGAAGCCGGTACCCGAGTGATTCCACGCCCCCCTGAATTCAGGGATTTTGGGCGATTGGATGGACGCATAGGCCTCGGTCAGGGTGGTGTCCAGCAGGGAGGATGATTGGATGGCTTTCGCATAAGTTCCCGCCTCATACTCTTTTGAAAGCGCATGCTGGAGCTGGACGGCCCGGCTCAGGAGCGGGTCTGCAATGGGGCTCTTCCCGTTGTTCAGGGCCAGGGTCCGGATCGACTCGATGGCATGGGTGGCGTTCCGGTATTTGCCCAGTTGTCCGGCCCGATTGACCGCATGGGCGGCGGCGGCTTTCCACAGGGTCGGATCGCAGGTGCCGAGCAGGCTGATCAGAAGTTGTTTCTTAGCCGGGACATCGCTTTCCAGAAGGATATGCGACATCCAGAAGCCACGGCTGGATTGCAGCCAGGCGGGTTCACGGGGGAGCCTGCCTGACGTGCTTTCCCACCAGGCGATCACCCGTGAGTCGGGTCCGGCCGGGTAGGCGGGGTGAAGACTCAGAGAGGTTTGTTCAATCCGGGCGGGTACGGCGGGGAGCGCCTTGTCGACCAGGCGGAAGGCACTCCAGGAATCGGCCCCTGGCGCCCGCATGGAGCTTCCCAGCCGGAATCCCATCAGGGCGGCCAGGCCGGAATCAGCTGAAAAAAGTACGATCAATTTTCCCCCGCGCTCCACAAACCGGCGGCAGGCGAGCAGTTCGCCTGATGTGAGGTTGGAATTATAGGGAAGGATGGCTACACGGGACTCAGGGTGCTTGCCGGCGGCAAACTGGTCATCCGTTAAAAGGGTCGTGGGGATGCCTGTCCCTTCAATCCAGCTCTTCAGACGGTCTGTAACCTTCTCAGCATAGCTACGTTCAGCAGTAATGACTACTGAAGTGGTAGGCTTAACAATCAGTACGGGTTTAACACTGGCTGACGGGATAATACGGGATTGAGGTAACGAGACGGGGGGAGTGGGCGCCGGGGCGGGCGGAGTGGGGGCGGTGCATCCGCCCAGATACCCTGCGATCACGGCCATCATCAGGGGTTTACAGAGCCGGTCTAGAATCAAGGGTTGTGTCATGCGGTGATAATTACGTTCCAGAGCACCTGATGAGCAAGTTAATTCATATAAAATCATTTAAAAAGGATAAAATTAGTCTTGTTTGTTGCAGAAACATTAATTAACTGGCACTGTATGTCAACGGTAGATAGTATAACGAGGTGCGAATGGGGCGGGTTTTATTCGTTTGTGGGTGCAATAATGGATGAGAAAAATACAACAGAGCTGTGCGCTGATTATCCTGTTTCGAAATTTGACCGGAGGCGGCGCAATTTATCCCGGCCCAATGCCAGTGACCGGCGTCAGTTCAAGCGCTATTTAGGGGCCTTCCCTGTTACCGTCAAATACACGCCCCGTGAGGGAGTTGCCCAGGTAATGACTGCCACCGTGGTAGACATTTCCGAGGGCGGAGTGATGTTGGAGGGGCTGGAGATTCCTGACGGGGTGTCGGATGTTGCGCTGGAGTTCCGTGTTCCGCCCGGGGTGATGCCTGAGCAATTCGTGCAGGGCGAGTGGAGCTGCAACGCCACCGTGCGCTACCGCCATCCGGCAGGCAATAAGTATGGTATTGAGTTTGAGGAGTCATTGGGCGTTCGCCTGGCCCGCACGACCTGGGCCCGGCTGCGCTGGACCGCGGTGCTGTTTTTCTTTTTCGTGATCGGCATCGTGCTGATCATGAAATATGAGAACCTGTATCTCTTCTGGCTGGATGTGCCGATTTTCCTCTACAGCATTCTGGTGGCAGGCTATCTCGTTACCCGTTTTGTGTTCGCCTCGTTCTATCGGCGGCACAAGCCGCTGAAGGAGTTACCGAAGATCACCGTGATCGCGCCTGTATTCAATGAGCGCGAGCATGTGGGGCGTATGATTGCCCAGGTGATGGAGTCGGCCTATCCCGTCGACCTGCTGCAGTTTATCGTCATCAACGATGGCAGTACGGATGGGACGGAGAAGTCGATTGAGGAGGCCCGGATCAAGTATCCCGAGGTGGAGGTGATCACCCATGCCAAATCGCTCGGGAAGCGGCACGGCATGTCCGCAGGGTCTGAGAAAGCGACCGGTGATTTCCTGGTGTTCATCGACTCCGATAGTTTCCTGGCGCCGGAAGCCTTGCGGAACCTGATGAAGCCGTTTGCAGATCCGGAGGTGGCGGCGGTCACCGGCCATTGTGATGTTGAGAATATCTGGACCAATACGCTGACCCGTATGCAGGCGGTGCGGTATTACGTGGCGTTCAAGGTGATGAAGGCGGCGGAGAGCGTGTTCGATTCCGTGACCTGCCTCTCCGGTCCCCTGGCGGCGTATCGCAAGGATCTGTTCATGTCCGTGCGCGAGGAGTGGCTGAACCAGACCTTTTTCGGTCAGCCGGCCACCTTCGGGGATGATCGCAGCCTGACCAATTCCCTGCTGATGCGGGGGCACAAGGTGGTGTATGCGGATGATGCGATCACCACGACGATCGTTCCGGACGACCACGGCACCTTCCTGCGCCAGCAGATGCGTTGGAAGCGTTCCTGGTTCCGCGAGACCCTGCGGGCGTGCGGGTTCATGTGGCGGCGTCCGCCCTTGATGTCCCTCTCTTTCTATCTGGGCTTCCTGCTTCCCCTGCTGGGTCCCTTCATCGTGCTGCGCTCGCTGGTCTATGTGCCGCTCGTTCAGCACCGGTCGCCCATCATTTACATCTTGGGTGTATTCCTGATGAGCTGCCTGATGAGCTGCACATACCTTTTCCTGAAGCGCTCCCGCGTCTGGTACTACGGGATCCTGTTCTGCTTCTACTATATGTTTGTGCTGATCTGGCAGTTGCCCTGGGCGGTGCTGACCTTCTCCCGCACCTTGTGGGGCACGCGAAATTAGGGGAGATGAATCATGAAGCGAGTAATTAATTTTCTGCAGTGGCTGGCCTTTGCGGGAGTGTTTGCGGTAGCGCTCTGGCTGATGTTCCGTCCCTCTCCGCCGTTGGACTACACGCCTGAGGTCTGGTCCAACTGGGATGGCTTCATGGCGATCTCCTATGCCGGGGTCACGCGCGAGGAGAATACCATCTATCCGTCCGCCGGAACCTTGAAGTCGCACATGAAGGTGTTGCAGGAGGCGGGGTATCGCACCATTACCACTGAAGATGCATTGGCGTTCATGGAGGGGCGCGCCCCGCTTCCCGAAAAGGCGCTGCTCATCTTGTTTGAAGGCGGACGGAAGGAAACCTTCATTCGCGCCCATCCGGTGTTGCGCAAGTTGGGGATGCAGGCCACGTTATGCGTGCCGACTGAACCCATGGAGGGGTGGGATGAATCCTGTCTCAAGAGCGGGGATGTCCGGAAAATTCTCGGCCTGCCACAGTGGGGCATTGCCAGCATGGGCGGCGAGGCCATTGAGCTGGTGGAAACCACGGAGGGGCGGAAGGATCACTTTTTGAGCACCCGTAAATGGATGTCCCGGGAAAAACGTCTGGAGACGGACGATGAGTTCCGCGCGAGGCTGGAGTTGGACTACCATGACGCGGCGGCCGCGTTGGCGAAGATCAAGGGAGTCCCGGTGACCGCGTATGTGTATCCCTATGCGGATGATGGGCGTCGCGCGGGCGCAGAACCGCTGGCCGGCGAAATCAATTATGCCTGCGTAAATAAATATCACCGCATGGCGTTTGTCCTCGCCTCCAACCCCTTTAATCCGCCCGGCCGCAATCCTTACGCCTTGACCCGGTTGCGTGTGAACGGGGACTGGCCGGCGGCGCAGGTGTTGACGGCTCTCAAGCGGGCCTTGCCGCTGACGGACCAGGTGGTGGAGGTCGGGTCAAGCGACCGCTGGAGCCTGTCCGGTGGGGCACGGGTCGTAAATGACGTGCTCAAGCTGAATGATGAGGATACGGCGAAGATTCGCGGGAGCGACCTCTGGATGGATGTCCGGATTACCCTATCCGTGGCTCGCGCCCCACAGGCCATTGCCGTCTGCTATGCCCGGTGGTTGAGTCCCGGAGATTGTCTGCGCCTGTCTGTGGATGACAAGGGGATCCGGCTGCAGGAATCCCGCCACGGCGTACCGGTGACCATCAAGACGGCGCCGGCCC
This sequence comes from PVC group bacterium, assembly GCA_945870225.1. GTDB lineage: Bacteria > Verrucomicrobiota > Kiritimatiellia > CAIKKV01 > CAITUY01 > CAMBRF01. Next base: position 12,916 of record CAMBRF010000035.1, read on the forward strand.
CGACCGGTGCGGTCGTCCGTTTGGACTGGAAGATCAAAGGCCTGCGCTCCTGGCTGATCGTGAATGATGTGCCCGTCTTCGGTCCGGTTCCCGTGGCGCCTCCCTTCGCCTCGGGCTCCATCGGGTTTGAGGCCAGGGGCGGCGCGGTGTCGCTCTCCGGCCTGAAGGTGAAGTCGTTACCCCGGCAGGGCGTGGTCGTGGACTCCTGGATGACGCTTCCGCTCGATCAGCGCGCGGTGACCACCGAATATATTTCCCCGTTTCCTGCGCCCGGTGAGGTTGTGCCGACCCAGCAATGTCTGGACTGTATCCAGGCTGTTTCCGAAGGGGCCGAGGTCTGGCCGATTCTCGTGACATCAACAAACCGTGAGGCGCCTGAAGTCCAGGTGCCCTCCATGGTGGCTCAATGGACCCGTCAGGATCTGCGCCCGTTTATCAAGGGGGTGGTGGTGGAGTCGTCACAGGCCGGCTGGATCGAGTCCTTGCGCGCGCAGGGTCTGCAGATTATGCACCGGCTGAAAGCCGACGAGCAACTGTCGCTATCTGTGACGAATCAAGCGGATCATGTCTGGTTGGATATGACGGGGACGAATGCCCTGCAGGTGGCAGAGGGGTTTTTGCGGCGACATCCGCCCTCCCGGTTAGTAGTGCGGGATGAACAGGTGATTCGACGCATTCCGCAGGCGCACAAGATTATAGTCTGGTCAGAAGAAGGAAAGAATCCATGAAAAAGTGGGGATTCGCAATAGTAGTGGCGGCGCTCGTCAGTTCGCGCGCCGGGGCGGCTGAAGTGACCTTTTCGCCGGATATGGCGCAGTGGTCGGTAGTCAAAATAGTGCAGGTGGGCCGGGATGCCATGGCGGCGGGCGACCAGGCCAAGGCCCGGTCACTGGCCGAGGTGGCGGTCGCGCGGGACTCCGGATATGCGGAAGGCTGGAAATTG
>CAMBRF010000036.1 GCA_945870225.1 PVC group bacterium
TTCCGCGGCGACCGCGTGACCGTGATGATTGCCTCCGATGTGGCCGCCCGGGGCCTGGATATCAAAGGCGTCACCCATATCTTCAATCTGGACATGCCCAGTGACAGCAAGGCGTATCTCCATCGGGTGGGGCGTACCGCCCGCGCGGGCGCCAAGGGCTGTGCGATTTCCCTGCTCGACGACAGGGATCTCCGGCTGGTCCGCCGCTTTGAGACGGAGCTGGGGATCGTTATGACCCCGATTATCCTGCGCGAGGGCGATGTCCTGATTGACCGGTAGCGCGCTATTTCCAGTCGGTATAATACTCCGGACTTTCTTCAAAGGAGGGAATCGCCTGATGGGCCTGGATCAATCCCGCGCAATGGGCCCCCTCCTGGCGCTGCACGTACTGCAGGAAAGACTCGCCGGCCTGACGGCGGTTCCGGTAGTCCTGCAATAACGATACCAGCGCGGCGGGAACGGCGCGGGCCGGAAGGGTTCCTGCCGGTTGTGAAAACACCGCGCCCGCTTCACTATCGTGGCCACCCAGCATCACTTTATACATTGGGACCGACCGGCCTCCGTGCCGGACCTGTGAGCCACTCAGGCCGATAGCGGCCATCGGATGCTGACCACAGGCATTGGGACAACCGCTGACATGAATCATCAGATCGTTCAGCGTGTCACTGAGGCCCGCCTCCTGAATGGCGAGCGCCGCCGCCCGCCCCACGCCTGGCGATCCGCAGATTCCTGAGCGACAGATCGTCGCCCCGATGCAGGTCACAAAATGTTCCAGTACGCAAGGGGTCGTCAGCTCCGGTGCCATGACGTTCGCCAGTCCGGGCAGCTCCGCTTCCGGCACACCGCGAATAATGAAATTCTGGTCCCGGGTCGCGCGCAAGCCGGCCTCCGTGCTGAAGGCTTCGGCCATACCTGCCAGCGCGGTCAGATCGGCAGCGGGCAGTAGCCCGAGTGGCAGATGCAGGGGCACGCTGACCAGCCCGGGCTGATGCTGGCGCACCACATGTAATCCGCCTGTGGCCGGTGTGGCGGACTCTGCAAGGGGCGGATGATAACCCCTTGGTGTCCGCACGAGAGGGGGTATGTTACAAACCGGAACACTCGCGTCATTTCGGACCACATCCAACTCAGCTTCAAAACGTTCATGAAAGGCCGGAAATCCGATTTTTTCCACGGCATACCGTAACCGGGCCCGGGCCCGGTTCGTCCGGTCACCCAGCCGGTCGAAAAGACGGCGGACCGTCTCGGCCACGCGAATAAGCTCGGAGGCGGGCATCCACTCCTGCAGCAGATCAGCCGGCCGCGACTGGGCACCCAGCCCGCCCCCGACATAAAGCCGGAAACCCGGAACGGAGTTGCGAACCTCGGCGATGCACCCCAAATCCGTGGCGCGCGCAAGGGCACAATCCGCCCGGCAGCCACTGCAGGCGATCTTGTATTTCCGTGGCAAGGTATAACTACCGGCCAGCAGTAAGAGGGCGTCCGTCACCGCCTGTGCATACGGGGTGACATCAAAAAGTTCTGAAGGACAGACGCCGGCATAGGGACACGTCACCACCGTCCGCATCGTATTGCCACCCCCTCCGGCACACAGCAAGCCTGCCGGTAAAAGACGGCGCATGACCCCGGGCGTATCCCCGATGCGAACTCCGTGCAACTGGATATTCTGCCGCGTGGTAACGTGAATCCTGCCATCGGCATAAGACCGGCTCAGCTCGGCCAACGTCCGGGCCTGGCCTGCCGTCAATACCCCCCCTGTAAGCCGGACCCGCAGCATGAAGGTTCCGCTTTCGCGCTGCTCATAGATCCCGCGCCGTGCCGCCAATCCCTTGAACACATCCGGGGCAATTTCCCCGGCAGAAAACCCGGTCACCTCCTTCGCGAATGCCTCAATATCCCGTGTAAAATCCATGCGCTAAATTCCCCCGCCATCTGCCGTCTTCTCCTCCTCCGGAATAAAGCCCCATTTCACCCGGTGCCAGCAGCGTTCGTGGCCATAGAAAATGCCTATTTTAATCGCCGAATCAAGCAACCCCAGGCCAAGCCCCAGCTTTAATGAGCCTGTAAATAAGCAGCCAAGCAGGGCCGTGATGAATGTGCCGATCACGCGATAGGACAAGGATTTGGCAATACTTCGTTGATGCGTTTCCATAAATTTAAATGCAGTAATCCAGAATCACATGCTTGCGTTTCAACGCTTCGCAGACCGCATCCACACCTCCGCCCACCGTTTCGGAATCGCTAATCCGTACCGCGGCGCGCGACGCATTGTCATCCGGCGTTCCCACTTGTACGAACAGGATTTCAGTCGGCTGATTGAGTTGTTCCAGGGTGCGGAGATCGCTCTCATCCGCGCCGGTGACAGCGGTTACCACGATTTGCCCGGAATCCGCCATAATACGGGCGACTTCGCCCAGCCGGCGCAGTTGCTCATCCCGGATATCCTTTTCCCGCGACAAGTCGGCATCCAGCCCGCGGATCACATTTCCCCAGCGCAGGCAGTAGGTTTTGAACCCGCTCCGGAACAAGCGCTGCTCCAGCGCCGCCGTCAGGAGATCCATGCGTGTGCCGTCATGCCCGGTGAACACGACCAGCTTGGCTCCATGACCATAGGCCGCATTCCGTTCCGCCGTGCTGATCGCGCTCGGTGTCCAGCCCAACTCACGCTCCCGCACATGGTCCCCGAGCGTTGAAGCCTGATCATGCAGCGACTCCAACACAATCCCCGCTGCGGCGATTTCAAAGTTATCCACCACCACAAACCGGCCGGTATCCCGCACGGCATCAATCCGGTCAAAGGCGATCGGGCGCACCGTTTCCAGGATACACTCCGCCACATCATGGCGATCCACCTGCTGCTTGTTCGCCTCGGTGGTTAATTCCGAGGCATCCAGCACATGGATCACCTTCACGAGTTTCAGCGAGACCCGGGCGGCTCCCAGCTTGAGCTTATAGGTCTTCTGCTTGATCATCGGGGCCCGCCCCATCCAGAAGAGATTCGCCCGGAACCGTGACCCGACCTCCGGCGCCAGATCCGCCAGCCGGGTCATCAGTTCGCCCGGCTTGAGATACAGCTCGCAATCCAAGGTGAATCCAGTGGCCTGGCCGGCTTCCGCTGTCTCTTGCGGGGGACGATTAAACGTCTCCACGGACGCAATTCTGGCCCGCTTGCCGGACGGCTGGAAGATCACCTCATCCCCGCGCCGGACCGTCCCGGTGCGCAGCGTTCCGGCAATAATCCGGCGATCATCCCCGCTGGCGGTAAATTTATAAATATCCTGTACGGGAAACCGGAGCGGGCCATCGGTACCGGGCTTCTCCTTTTCAAACGCGTCCAGCTGGCCCAGCACGGAGTGGCCCTCATACCACTTCATTTCCGGCGCCCGCACGGTCATATTGGCCCCTGAAATCGCACTGATCGGAATAAAACTGACCGGCCGGATGTTGAGCTGCTCCAGGAATTCGCTGTATTCCTGTTTCACCGACTCGAACCGTTCCTGGCTATACCCCACAAGATCCATTTTATTGACCAGGACGGAAATCTGGCGCAGGCCCAGCATGGAGGCGATGTAGCCGTGACGCTTGGAATTCTCCTTGATGCCCTCATGGGCATCGATCACCAGAAAGGCAGCCTCGGCCTTGGCCGCCCCGGTGATCATGTTGCGCAGGAATTCAACATGGCCGGGCGCATCAAAGACCAGATAGCGGCGCTTGCCGGTTTTGAAGAAGCACCGGGCGGCATCAATCGTAATCCCCTGATCCCGCTCATCCTTGAGCGCATCCAGGAGAAAGGCATATTCAAAGGGCTTGGAGGTGCGTTTGCACAACTCCTTGACCTGCTCCAGTTTTCCCTCCGGCAATGCACCGGTATCGGCCAGCAACCGCCCGATGACGGTGCTCTTGCCGTGATCAACATGCCCCAAAATCACCATACTCAGGGATTCTAAATCATCAGTTGTCTTCATATGCTCCTTACATGTAGCCGTCACGCCGCAGGGTCTCGAGCCCGCCGCCATCTTCCTTGTCCTGCGCCCGCCCGGATCGCTCCGCAATATTGGCGAACTTCCCCGTCTTCAGTTCGACGATGATCTCCTGCACGTTCACGGCCTTGGAGTCCACCGGCGTGGTGCAGGGATAGCAACCCAGGGAGCGGTAGCGCTTGCCGGTGCCGCGGTCGAAATAGAGGGAGGTGATAGGGATGTTCTCGGCCCCGATGTATTCCCAGATGTCCAGTTCGGTCCAATCCAGCAGCGGATGAATACGGACATGCGTGCCCGGCGCGAAATCGGTCTTATACTGGTTCCACAACTCCGGCGGCTGATCGGCCACATCCCAGTCATTCGCCTTGTCACGCGGTGAGAAATAGCGCTCTTTCGAGCGGCTTCCTTCTTCATCCGCCCGGACGCCGACGATCACGCCGGTGAAGGCTTCGGCATGGGGGTCCGGGACATAATGCCCCAGTTGATGATCGAACCGCAGCCGGGGCCACTCGCCCGAAAGGGTATGTTTGAGGGCCTCGCTTTTCAATTTCTTGCAGCATTCAATCCGGTTAATGGCGCCATCGGGGTAAGTCATTTTGGCCGCCAGCGCCTCCTTGTTCTGGCCTACGATCATATTCAGACCCCACTGCTTCACCAGCTCGTCCCGGTAGACAATCATCTCCGGAACTTTAAAGCTGGTATCAATATGCATCAGGGGAATGGGCACATGGCCGAAAAAGGCCTTCCGCGCCAGCCACAACAGCACCGTGCTATCTTTTCCGATCGACCAGAGCATGACCAGCCCCTTGAATTCGCGATAGGCCTCACGCAAGATATGCACACTCTGTGCTTCAAGTTTTTCCAGATGATTCATCGTGTTCTTACCTCCCATGCAAACCGCATTCCTTATGTTCAGGATTCTCCCACCACCAGCGACCGGACCTGAGCGGCTGCCCGGGCTCTACGGCCCGGGTGCAGGGGGCGCACCCGATAGAGGGATAGCCCCGCTCCGTCAGGCGATGGACCGGCAACCCGTGCTGCCGTACATACGCCTCGACCGCTACGGACGTCCAGTGTGCCAGGGGGTTGATCTTCAGGATTCCCCCGTGCGCTTCATCCACTTCTACCACTTTTAACTCTGCGCGCGTCTCGCCATCCTCCCGCCGCAGTCCGGTAACCCACGCCTTCAGCCCCGTCAACGCCCGGTTCAAAGGCTCAACTTTCCGGATCGCGCAACACGCTTTCCGTGCTTCAAGACTTTCACGAAACGAGTAAAGCCCCTTTGCCCGTTCCAGCGTCTCAACGGCTTCATGTTTCGGGAAAACCCATTCGATCGAGAGATTCAACCGCAGTCTCACCGCTTCAGCAAAGGCATAGGTCTCCTCAGGAAGACGTCCGGTATCCAACGAAAAGATCCGGACATCCGGCCGTATGCGGCTTGCCATATGCAGCAGGACCGCATCCTGGAAACTGGTCGCAATCGCCACATGGGGATGAAACCGGTCAAGCGTCCAGCGGAGGATCTCCTCCGGTGACTGGGTTTCCAGTGAATCGATTGTCGTATAGCCACTCTGCATAATACTTTTCATCGCATTCCGGCAAATCATGCCTGCTCTTAACAGTCGTTATCTCGACTAATGTGATAGGAATACTACTATATATTGCGGAGTTGTCAACAGAAATTGGGAAAACATTCATTATCATCCCAGATCAATCTTAATCTTAATCGTAATCGTAATCTTAATCTTAATCGTAATCTACTGTCCCATAGGGGATTATGATTATGATTACGATTAAGATTATGAGGGATTAGCGAGGCAGGGGGTGAGTGATGCCTTTCGCATGGTGATGGCGCCGACCGGGCAGACGCGCAGGCATTTCCCGCAGCGGATGCACGCGTCGCTGTCGATGTGGATGAAGGTGGCTTTGGCGGAAACATCGGTCTCGACGTAGTCCTGTATAAACCCATCGGCGTCGGTGCAGAGGCGGCTGACTTTTTTGATGCAGGCGCGTGGAGCCACCTCGATGCACCAATCGCAATGGATGCAGAGGTCGTTATCGATGCTGTATTTATAGTGGCACAGGTAACAGCGTGTGGCGGCGACAGGAATGCCCTCCTTCGTGAAGCCCTGTTCCACCTCTGCATTATCCCGGGCACGCCCGGGGATATCGGTCAGTGGCATCGGCGCCGGACTCTGCAGGTCATGGGCACGCTGACGTCCCGTCTCGCCGTCGCCCATGTGGCGCATCTGCTCGATGGTGACATGGTTTTTCTTCCGTTCCACCCCCATGAGGACGCGGTCAATTTCGCTGGCCACGGCTTTCCCTTGCGCCACCGCGTGAATGACATCGCTTGAGCCGGTCAGAAATTCGCCGGCAAAAAAGATTTTCGGCCGGTTGGTCTTCTGGCCCTCGCCGGCAGTCAGGCCGGCGGGGAGGAGGGAGCGATCCTGCTCCTGGCCGATCGCCACGATCAGGGTATGGCAGGGCTGGACAAATTCGCTCCCTTCAATAGGGAGGATAGCCGGTTTTCCCGTGGAGGCGGTTTCCTGAACCTTATTGCGAATAAAGCGGACTCCTGAGAGCGCCCCATTTTCAGTCACCAACCCCAGCGGGGTCACTAAGGTCCGCACCTGGATATTCTCAAGGCGGATCTCCTCCAGTTCCTCCAGTTCCGCAGCCATGTGATGCTCGGTCCGGCGATACATGATGGAGACCTCCCCGCCATCTCCCAGAAGCCGCTTGGCGGCGCGGGCGCAGGACCGGGCGCAGTCGACGGCCGTAAAGCCGCCGCCGATCACCACGACATCCCCCTTTAAGCCGGTCACCTGGCCGTCATTGTAGGCCTTCATAAAATCAAGGCCGGGAATGATGGAGCCGGCCGGCAAAGGGGGAGACGCGGTCGGTCGGTCCAGTTCGAGTGGGCGTGGCAGGGTGGTGCCAGTGGCCACGACGACAGCATCATAGTCGGCTTCCAGTTCGGTCAGGCGGGCGGCGTCGATACATTCACCGGTTCGCACGTCAATGCCGGATGACACGATCAGCGCTATTTCAGCCTTAATGGTCGGGAGGGGCAACCGGAAGCGGGGAATGCCATCGAGCATCATGCCGCCAAGGGTGGTCCTCCGTTCGAAGAGGGTGACGGCGTGGCCGTAGCGGATCAATTCCCGGGCGGCGGTCAACCCGGCCGGGCCCCCGCCGATCACCGCGATGCGCTTGCCGGTTTTGGGGAACCACCCCGGCAGGGCGGTGGGAGGGCGGGAGAGGTGATCGGCGCTGCTCCGTTTGAGATGGCAGATCTGGACCGGTCCATTGGTATTGGTCCAGTGATGGCGGCAGGCGTCTTCACAGGGGCGGGTGCAGATACGGCCCAGCACGCCCGGGAACACATTGCACTCCTGGTTGATGCGGTAGGCGGCATCCAGATCGCCCCGCGCAATCTGTTCGATGTAGCCCGGCACATCGGTTTTGGCCGGGCAGGCGGCCTGACAGGGGATGTCTTTGGCCAGGGTTTTCTGGTCCTTGGCGGTTTCGCCCAACCCCTCCACGACGGAATACTCCGTTGGGTTGGTGGCTTTGCAATAAGGATAGTTCATGAGAACACCGCTTTCTGAAAGGGGGCGATCCCCACCCGGTTCACTGTCCGGGTCAATGTTTCCGCCGGGGTCCGCAAGTGGATGAAGGTGGTCAGGACATGGTGCACGACTTCGGGGATGTCGGGGGTTTTGAACTCGCCCAGTTTCTGGCCATGCTTCTGCTGATCGCCGCCAAGGGTACATTCAAAGCCCTCAACCGAGCCGGTCTCCTCCCGGATTCGCATACCCCGGAAGCCCAGATCGGCGATGCGGTAGGGGGAACAGGAGTTGGGGCACCCGGTGATGTTGATGATGGCCTGTTTCTGGATGGCGGCGAACTCGGGCTTGCGGACCACCGCCTGCAGGAGCGCGTGCAGGTCGCGCGTGGTGGCAACGGCCTTGGGACAGTAGGTTGTGCCGACGCAGGCGACCATGTCGCGCAGGGTATAAAATCCATCGGTTTCAAACCCGAGCGTGTGCACCGCGTGTTCCACTTCAGGGATTTTCGCGGGTTCGAGCCCGTGGATTTCAATGTTCTGACGATTGGTGGTGTACAATTTCTGATCCCCGTAGATATCGGCCAGTTCGGCCAGGGCCCGGAAAGGGCGATGATCCAATTCGCCCTGATGGATCATGACCCGCACGATGCCCCTGCCATCGGTGCCGACCGTGCTGTCCAGCGCCAGTGGCCGGTCGGGGAAGGGCCGGCCGGACTCCTCGAACGGAGTCCAGGAGAGGCCGGCCGTATCCGCGCCCTCCTGCTGCAAATAGGCCAGGATCTTTTGCCGGCAGGCCTCGATCCCCAGTCGTGCCACCACGAACTTGAGCCGGGATTTCTGGCGGTTGAACCGGTCGCCATGGTCGCGATAGAGCAGGGCAATCGCACGGGTGACCTGAATGATCCGCGCTTCAGGGACGAACGAGAATAGTTCTTGAGCGACATAGGCCTCCCAGCCCATGCCCCCGCCGATGACCACTTTAAAGCCGCATTCACTCCCGCGTTGAACGGCGATGTGACCCACGCAGTTCATGTAGGGCTGGGCGCAGGCGGCGGGACAGCCGGAAAACGTGATCTTGAATTTTCGCGGCAGATTATCCAGGTCGCGTGAATCATTCAGCGCCTTCTGGGTGCGAATGGCCCAGGGGCGGACGTTCAGGCGTTTATACGGACAGGATTCCGCCATGGGACAGGCGGTGACGGCGCGCACGACATCGCCACAGCCATGGAAGGTGGTGTTGCCATCCTCGGCCAGCTCGCGGAACAGGTCAGGGAGGGCGCCGACCTTGAGCCAGTGGAATTGAATCGCCTGCCGGGTGGTCAGGTTCAGGCGGCCCTGCCCATGGCGTTCCGCGACACCGGCAATATTGCGCGCCTGGGTGGTTGAAATGACGCCGCCGGGAATGACGACGCGAGCCATGTGCTGGCCGGGATGCCGCGAGGCATACACGCCGTACCATTTGCCAATGAGCTTTTCCTCCTTGCTCATGGCGCCCCGGCGGGCGATTTCATCAAAATCAAGGGTCAGCCCATGCGCCTTGATCTCCTCTTCTTCGCTCTGCCGCTCAAAATTGCTCTTCCATTGCATATGCAGGTCCCCTTTGGTGGTGATTAGTCCTTGCGGAACAGGGCAGCGGTGCGCCAGCGCTGAAGTTCCTTCAGCACAGCCGCATGGCCGGCCAACACCTGGCGGATGACCATCGCTTCATTCTCCGGTGAGACCGGCAGGGCGATACTCCGGGACACATATGTCAGGAGTTCTTCATTGGCCCAGGCGGGCTGACGGAGCCGCAGAAAGGTCAGCAGATCAGTCCGCGAGGCGTTCCATCGGGCCCTGAAATAGAGTCTGCCAGACTGCAGGGGATGCGCAAGATCCGCCAGCCGGAATCCCTGGGGGACCCAATTCGGATCATCTGGAATATCCACGCGGGGGAAAGCCATGGAGCAGATATCCACCGGGGTCACAGAAAAATCAAACGATCGAATCATCGTGGTCACCCAGATGGAGGTATCGCCCGTCGACGAGATCACCCGCCAGATCTGGAGAGGCAGACCCGGGGGGATAGAGTTGTTAAGCTGTTGAGTTGTTGAGTTGTTGGGGGCTATCCCCGCGGCGCCTTGAGAACTTAGGAGCCTGGCCACTTCTTCCACGCGGTAGCCCTTGATCTTCATGCACATGGGCATGTTGTACCCGTGCACGAGCCGAAACCCGAGTCCCAGCGGCGAGCCTTCGCATTCGGCAAGGTAAGCTACGATATTGGGTTCCGCTTCGTCCCGGACCGTTACCGGCAAGGTCCGCAAGGTCATGCCCTCGACCGTCGGGGTAAAGCCTGCAAAGTCCGCTCCCGTCAGGTCAAACGCCTTGAAGGGCTTGTTGCTGAAGCGCCCCGCCACAAGCCAGAAGGCGACCAGCAACATGCAGATAACCAGCAGACTAGGTACGATATGTTTTCTCATAACTCCTGATCAGGCTCTACCGACGCCGGTTCCCGGAGGGCCGGCCCCCTTGCCGGCCTCCACCCCCACCGCCCCCGCGCATTTGGCGACGCGGTGGCGGGCGCGCATTGGCGCCCGTCGCATTCCGCGCCGTCTCGGAGTGAAATTCATGCGCCGTCTCCACCGGAATGGCCTTGCGGATCAGGCGTTCGATGTCGCGCAGGAATTCGCGATCTTCAGCCGCGCAGAAGGAGACCGCATCCCCCGAGGCCCCGGCCCGGGCGGTTCGGCCGATCCGATGCACATAGGTCTCCGGCTCGATCGGCAGGTCATAATTGACGACGTGGGTGATATCATCCACATCCAACCCGCGGGCCGCGATATCCGTGGCCACCAGGACGCGGACTTTCCCCACCTTGAATCCTGCCAGAGCCCGGGTGCGCGCACTCTGGCTCTTGTTCCCGTGAATCGCCTCGGCTGAAATACCGCTCCCCACCAGCTTATGCACCACTTTGTCGGCGGCATGTTTCATCTGCACGAACACAATCACCCGGTTGATCGCGGGGTCTTTCAAGAGCGACACCAGCAGGGAGTCCTTGTTCCCCTTGTCCACAAAGAGCACCTTTTGATCAATCTTCTCGACCGTCGGCTGCCCGGGGGTAATGGTGACATGGATGGGATCATGTACCATAGCGCGGGCAAGTTCCACGACCTCCTTGGCCATGGTTGCGGAGAAAAAGAGGTTGTGTCGTTTCCTCGGCAAGGCGTTCAGGATCTGGCGGATATCCCGGATAAAGCCCATATCCAGCATCCGGTCAGCCTCATCCAAAACAAAGACCTCGACCTGATCGAGGCGGACGTGCCCCTGTTGCATCAGATCCAGCAGACGGCCCGGCGTGGCCGCCACGATGTCGACGCCGCGGTTGACTGCTACGACTTGCGGCTGCTGGCCCACGCCCCCGAAAATGGTGGTGTGCGTCACATTCACATGCCGGCCATAGGTCCGGATGCTGTCTGCGATCTGGGCGACCAATTCACGTGTCGGGCCCAGGATCAACACCCGGGGCCGCCCGCGAGCGGGCACACGCTTGTGCTGGGTCAGATATTGAAGGATCGGCAAGGTAAATGCCGCGGTCTTGCCGGTGCCCGTCTGGGCGCACCCCAACAGATCGCGCCCAGCCAGCAGATGCGGGATTGTGGCCGCCTGAATGGGGGTGGGGGTGGTATATCCCTCTTCGGCGACGGCTCGCTGCAGTTCGGGAAGCAACGTGGCGAAGACATCCGCGACCCCGGCGGGGGAATTGACCGGTGGGCGAGGGGCATGGGGGACCGGCAGATGTTGATGTGGGACATGGGGGGTGGCGGTTTTCTGGTTCAGCATAATACGTCTATCTCTCATTTATCATCCGGAAAATATCAGTTCTCACCTCCGGATGTGTGGAAGAGAAAGGTTTGCGTTACCGCAATAAAGGCACAACTACCTATTTATTAGACACTTCCAGCGCCCTAAAGTAAAGAATAGACTTCCTCCCGGGGTCATTTCATCCAGGGTCTATCCCTTTAAGGCGTTTGCCCCCCCCCCACACACAGCGTTGAGGCGTTCCGGTAGGTGATGGCCGCGACCTCTTCAAGCGTGAGTCTCCTGAGCGCGGCCACGGTGCGGGCAACGAGCACGAGCGCGCCGGGCGTATTAATGGGCTTCCCGGTATTACGGATGATGCCGGGGCACGCCCGCTCTGCCTGCGGCAACATGTCCGGGGCATCGGTTTCAATCAGCAGGCGGTCCAGGGGGACGGCTTCCAGGGCTTCGCGGCCCTTGCGATTCTGCTCAAAGGTGAGCGCGCCGGAAAACGAAAAGAAAGCCCCGCGCCGGGTCAGTGGCTCTACCAGTTCCGCGGAACCGGAATAGGAGTGAAGGACAAAGCCATAGGCCGGCCAGCCGGCTTCATCCAGGAGCTCCTTCATGCGTCCCCAGGCGCGCCGGCAATGAAAGGTTACGGGTCGCTTCAGCTCATTGGCGAGGTGGATCTGATCCAGAAAGACCGACTCCTGGTCGGCAAACGTGGTATGCGCGAGGGCGTGGTCCAGTCCGATCTCGCCGACAGCGGAAGGGCGGGCGGTGAGCTGGGCCTTAAGCCGATCCAGCCAGCCGGGGGCCCGTGCGCCAATATACCAGGGGTGGAGGCCGAAGGAGAGACTGACCCCGGGGAAGCGGTCGGCGATATCGGGCAGTAACGGCCAATCCTGCTCGTGGCTGCCGCAACACATCAGGCGGGTGACTCCTGCCTCTGAGGCCTGCCGCATGACGGTGTCCAGATGGGGAAGGAGCCGGGCGTCCTGAAGATGGCAATGGGCATCGAATAAAGGCATGGGGGAGAGTATCCGGAATCCGGAATCCGGAATCCAGAAAGAACTGCGGTTTTTGGTTTCCTTTGCAGGCTTGGAACGCTTCTGTTAGAACTATTTGACTAATGAATGAACTCAAGAATAAGGATGACGGGGTTGAAAGTGATGCCGAGATCCTCCGGCGTGCCCGCGGCCAGTTTGCCTGTATGGCGTCATCTTATGGACTGGGTGTCTTTAATGACAACTTTTACAAGCAGGCGGCGTTGGTATTGTTCGTGGCCACCGGCCATAATGATATGCAGGGATATGCGTTGAGCGTCTTCACGTTACCCTTCATTCTCTTTGCCGCTCCGGCAGGGTGGTGTGCGGACCGGTTTGCCAAGTGCCATGTGGTGATCTCGGCCAAATGGCTGGAGCTACTGGCGATGTTGTTCGGTGCTATGGGCATTTGCATGGGGAATTCACCTCTGATTTTCACCATGTTGTTTATTATGGGGTTCCAGGCCACGTTGTTCAGTCCAGCCATGAATGGGTCGTTGCCTGATCTCTATCCGGAGCGGTTTGTGACGCGCGCCAACGGGATTTTACGCATGCTGGTGACCCTCGCGATTCTGGGGGGGGTGGCGGTTGCGGGGATCATGCTGGATCGACAGGGAACATGGTGGGGGATTGACGCGGGCCGTCTGTTGGTGGCGGGAATGGTGGTGGGCGTGGCTTTGGTGGGGGTAGTCGTGAGTTACGGGGTGCCACACAGGCCAGCCGCAAATCCAGGCTTGAAGTTTCCCTGGAAGGGACCTGTGCATACGATTCAGGAACTGATAGCCACCCGTGAAGATCCGCTGCTGGCAATCACAATTTTCACAAATGTCTTTGTCTGGCTTGTCGGTTCACTCGGTATTCTGATTATCAACCCCCTGGGGATTAATCAGTTTCTTATGACCAAGACGATGAC
>CAMBRF010000037.1 GCA_945870225.1 PVC group bacterium
GAAGCTCGCAAAGCCCGCGAAGAAGAAATGTTGCGGGATTTGTATGCGGCGGGTACTCCGCATAAAAATCCCGCAACGGGTTCTTAAGGAATCATATAAAATATTCCCTGCGTAAATCTCTGCATAAATAACCCCGCATTTCATCAAGAAACCGTGGCGTTTATTTTCTCCGCATGTACTCGTGCGGAAAAATTAACGCCACATTTGCATTTCCTTCGCGATCTTTGCGTGCTTCTGTTCAAATTCTTTTTTCTCATTGCAGGAGTAAAGAGTGATTTCCTTCGCATTACAAGGAGTTACAACTCTCGTGAATCCACCTTGGGGTTTCCCGGTTTCCGCCGTGCGGTCCAGCCGGCCATCCGCTTGGCGATCACATCCTCGTAGCCGGCCTGGGTGGGTTTATAATAGACCGCCGAGGTCGGCATATACTCCTGATCGACGAAATGCCCCTCGAAATCATGGGCATATTGATAGCCGACATGGCCCAGTTGCTCGGCCCCCTTATAGCTGGCGCTGCGCAGATGGACGGGGACCGGCAGGACGCGCCCCTTCTCCACATCAGCCAGTGCGGCGTCAATGGCCAGGTAGGCGGCATTGCTCTTGGGTGCCGTGGCCAGATAGGTGGTCGCCTGGGCGAGGATGATGCGGCCTTCCGGCATGCCCACAAACGCGACCGCCTCCATCGCCGAGGTGGCGATCGTCAGGCCGCGGGGATCGGCATTCCCGATATCCTCGGAAGCCAGGATCACCAGCCGGCGCGCGATAAAGCGCGGGTCCTCGCCCGCATAGATCATTTTGGCCAGCCAGTAGATCGCGGCATGGGGATCGGAGCCACGCACACTTTTAATGAAAGCCGAGATGGTGTCATGGTGGCCATCCTCATCGCGGTCATAGACGACCGCCTTCTTCTGGATGGACTCCTCCATGATGGCGGCGGTGACATGAATGCGGTACTGCTCATTCGGGGGGGTCGACATGACGGCAATCTCAAGGGCATTCAGGGCGCGCCGGCCATCCCCTTCACAGACCCGGGCCAGATGCGCGAGGGCATCCGGATCCACATCCGCCGGGCGGCCACCAAGCCCGCGCTCATCCACCAGGGCCCGGTTCAGGATCTCAATAATGCTTGCCTCCGAGACCGGATTGAGTTGGAACACCTGCGAGCGCGAGGTCAACGGACTGTTGATAAAGAAAAAGGGATTATGTGTGGTGGCCCCGATCAGGGTGACTGTGCCATCCTCCACATGCGGCAGGAGGATATCCTGTTGGGACTTGCTGAAATGGTGGATCTCATCGATAAAGAGAATGGTTTCGATGCCATCCACCCTTTTACGGTGATCCGCCGCCGCGAGCAGGACCCGGAGCGAGGCCACATTGGCCAACACCCCGCTGGTGCGCTCGAACCGCCGCTTGGTAGTTGAGGCGATGGCCTCCGCGATCGAGGTTTTGCCGCAGCCCGGGGGGCCGTACAAGATGATGCTGCCCAGCCGGTCGGCTTCGATGGAACGCCGTAAGAGCTTGCCTTTGCCGAGGATATGATCCTGACCGACCACGTCGTCCAACGTGCGCGGCCGCATGCGGGCCGCCAACGGCTGTAGACGCATCAGCTCGCCCGCTCTTTCAGTTTCAAAAAGATCCATTGCCCCGACATCCTCAAGCTAAAAGCCCCACCTTACCGCAGGAGCACGATCCCTAAGCCTCACCTGTTGAGGTGGGAGCTCTATCCTGTGGCTTCCAAGTCCCGGACTTGCCGGGCTTGAGGGCCCCACAGTATTCAAACTCCCGGATATATAATATCGGGTTAGAGATTTCAGCCCATACACGAGTAAGGCAGGGCAAAATAAATTATGTTACACGCTCAACCCCGCATCATTCTCTCCACGAGGAAATAATACTCCTTCTGTCTTCCTCCCGTCAAGTCGTGGAAAAAACCAAAAAATATTTTTTTGGGTGGAATCAGGGAATAATCCTGATAGCTAGAACTTGGCGCACCGAAAACCGCAAAGGAAGAAATGGGTTTGTCTGCGGCGAAAATTCGGGAGAAGATTTGCCAATCGCGACGGAACTGGTAGTCTTACAAATCACATGGAGAGAGTATATGCAGCGGATTGTAGTGGCGGGACATATCTGCCTGGACATTATTCCGGGCTTTCATAAACGGGTTTCTTCGCTTGCGGACATCCTGGTTCCCGGCACGCTGACCGAAGTCGGCAGCGCGGTGCTTGCAACCGGGGGGGCCGTCCCGAATACCGGGATCGCGCTGCACCGGCTCGGCATCGCCACCACCCTGATGGCTAAAATCGGGGACGATGATTTCGGCCGGGCCGTGCTGCGGCTGCTGCGGCAGTACGGGGAAGGCCCGGTTTCCGGGATGATCGTGGATCCTGCGGCCGGCACCTCCTACACTGTGGTCATCAATCCGCCGGGCATCGACCGCCTGTTCCTGCACTGCCCCGGCGCCAACCACGACTTCCGCGCCGGCGATATCGACGGGGCGCGGATAGAGGGTGCGGCACTATTCCATTTCGGCTACCCGACCCTGATGCGCGGCATGTACAGCGACGGTGGCATCGGGATGAGAACCATTTTTGACCGCGTCCGGCAGGCCGGGATCATCACCTCGCTGGACATGACCCGCCCCGATCCGGCCTCCGAATCCGGCCAGGTGGACTGGCTGGCATGGCTGCGGCATGTCCTGCCCGCGGTGGATATCTTCCTGCCCAGCCTGGACGAGATCCTCTACATGATCAATCGCCCGCAATACGACCGGCTGGCGGCCCGACACGGATCCGACCGCATCATGGATGGTGTGGATACCGGACTGATCCGCGAGACCGCCGCCACCCTGCTGGAGACCGGTGCGAAGGCCGCCGTCATCAAACTCGGCAACCAGGGCCTTTACCTGCAGACCGGTGCCAACCCGCCGGGCAACCGTCCCGGCTGGGCGCATGCGGATATTTTCGAGCCGTGCTATATCACCGATGTCGTCGGCACCACCGGAGCCGGCGACTGCACCATCTCCGGATTCCTGGCAGGCTTTGTCAAGGGTCTTTCGCCGGAGGCGACCATGCAAGGGGCCACCGGAGTCGGGGCCTGCAGCACGGAATCCGCCGACGCGACCGGAGCCGTCCCTCCCTGGGATACGGTGCAGCGGCGCATTGCCGCCGGCTGGGAGCGTCTACCCAGCCGTTTTGCCGGTTCTCACATCACGCACCAGAAGGTATAAACACCATGCACAGGACATTTGTCGGATTCGGGTTCGGAGCCATCCAGAGCGGCCTGTTCCTTTACGAGGCTTTCGAGTCGCACGCTTTTGAGCGACTGGTCGTG
Organism: PVC group bacterium; assembly: GCA_945870225.1. Taxonomy (GTDB): domain Bacteria; phylum Verrucomicrobiota; class Kiritimatiellia; order CAIKKV01; family CAITUY01; genus CAMBRF01. The sequence continues at coordinate 3,331 of CAMBRF010000037.1, forward strand.
GCCGAAGTCGTTCCGGAGGTGGTCGACGCCGTGCGAAAGCACAATGGCTACGCGCTGAACGTGGCCACCGCCGACGGCATTGTCGCTCACCATGTCACCGGCGTGGAAATCTACAACCCGCTCGTCCCCGCGGATCGCGCCGCCCTGGTCGATGCATTGGCGCAGGCTCAGGAAATCGCCACCGCACTGCCTAGCGTAGATTTCTACGACCGCGGACAAGCCTCCGTCGCCGCATTGACGGCCGATGCGATCCGTTGCAAGCTTGCGGATCCGGCCCTGCCCTCCGCCGTGTTCTATACCGCCGAGAACAACAACCATGCCGCCGAGATCCTCGATGCGATTCTCCGCGAGAAGACCGGCGCCGATTACCGCGACCGGTTCCAGGTGCTCAACACGGTCATCGGCAAGATGAGCGGGGTCGTCACCGATCCGGCGCAGATCCGTCAGGACGGCCTGCTGCCGATGGTTCCCGAGGCGGCGCGCGCGTTCCTGGTTGAGGCGTTCAACCGGATTCTCATCAGCCGCATCACCCTGCCATCCTTTCAGCGTGGCCTTGCCGTCTTCGAGGAGAAGAACGACCTGATGCCCTTCGAGGAGGCCAAGCTCTACGGGCACAACGCCACGCACGCGCTGCTGGGCTACCTGGCCGCCGAAAAGGGACTGCGCTTCATGTCCGACGCGGCCGCCGATCCTGAACTGGTCGACTTCTGCCGCCAGGCGTTCCTACAGGAATCCGGCGAGGCCCTGATTCGCAAATACACGGGGCTCGATCCGCTGTTCTCCCATGACGGCTTCACCGCCTACGTGGACGACCTGATCACGCGCATGCTGAACCCCTGGTTGCGCGACCAGGTCGAGCGCATCACCCGCGATCCACAGCGCAAGCTCGGCTGGAACGACCGGTTGATCGGCACGATGCGCCTGGCGCTGCGGCAGGGCATACGCCCTGCACGTTATGCACAGGGTGCACGGGCGGCATGGAGCCAACTGGCACGCGAATCCGGACGGCAGCAGGCGTTAAGCGCGATGTGGCCGGATGCCGCACCGGAGGAACGCGAGGCGGTGCTGGCACTGCTGAGCTGAACGCAGCCGCCCGATCCCCCCGCCGCCGAACACCGCTCTTACGGGCCGGCACGAAAGACAAGCGTATACTGCCGAGATTCCCCCGGCTCGAGCATGATCAACGTCCCGGCCCTGCGTGCCGTTCCCTGCCCGATAGGATAATGCGTCCCCGGCTCCAGACCGGTCACATACTCGCCGTACCCCCAGTGCTGCCAGTTGGTCAGGCACGGTAACTGCGCCTTGTCGAACATGATATCCAGCGATAACCCCAGTCGCCGATTGCGCACGCCGGCATGGCAGTGCCCGTCTGCCCCGGCCCGGGGCTGAATGAATCCGCAGGCCTCCCCGTTGCCGGCATGCGACGGCAGCGGCGGCGGACAATGGCGGAAATCATGGTCTCCGCCGAACAGCGCATCATCCTGTGCCCCGCCGCGCGAACGGGTTTCGCCATCCCAGAACAGCTCGGCCCCTTCGTCCACCAGCGGATACCCCAGGTTACAGTGGTACAGCAGCATGTGTGGCGCAGTCTGATTGCCGCAGTTGATCACCTCATCCTCAACCCGGATCTCGGCTTTCCCCAGTTCGGCAGAGATCGTGCGGCGCATTTCAAGATGCGGACCGAACACGCCGGTCTCACGCACGATCCCGCTGATCGCCATTCGCATCTCGCCGCACGCCGGGTCCGGTTGCTGGACACGGGTCAGTTCCGCAGGCTGATTACTGATCCGTCCATGCAGCCCGCGGGTGCCATTCGCATCTGATTCCGGCCCGCCGACATGCGTAAGCCCGCAAGTGGTCATCAACCCGCCCGCGAATGAACGCAGCCACTCCAGTCCCTGATTTGCCGCAGGATCCGGGGCCGTCACGCCGGAACGGCTCACCCAGGCCAGCGCATGCTGCCCGTGGAATGCATCGGCGATATCCATGGAGCGGTCCAGCACGACCTTGAAACGCAACGGGGATCCCGTATTGAACCAGGCAACCCTTACGCCACGGGCGGGCCCGTTATCCAGGACAGCGGTTTCGATGCCGCCAAGTTGCGCCGGATTTGAGATTTTTCCCTCATGACCAAAACTGCTCACCGTCGTTTACTCCTCGTGGTTGACGTTTCCTTCACACTGGGCGTAGTCAGTCAGCGGACACGCTGTAATAAGGACCCTGTTATTCGCCCTTCTCCGGCTCTGCCCCTCCAGGGCTTGCCTCAACTCCCTCGTCATCCTCGGGCTCAACGGTCGTCGCCGCCACCAGCTTGTCGCCGGCATCGAGATTGATCAGGCGGACGCCCTGCGTCACGCGACTGATCACACGGACATCCGCGACCGGCATCCGGATCATCTGGCCTTGCGCCGTGATCAGCATCAGGGCATCACCCTCCTGCACGGCATGGGCCCCCACAATGGCCCCGTTCCGGTCCGAGGTGCGGATGGTCATCAGGCCGCGTCCACCGCGGTGCTGGACCCGGTACTCATCAAACCCGGTCCGCTTGCCGTAGCCGTTCTCGGTACAGACGAGGAAGGTCGCGCGCGGATCCACAATCTCCAGGCTCTCCACCTTGTCATCGTCATCCAGCGAAATCCCGCACACGCCGCGCGTGTCCCGGCCTTGATCGCGTAATTCACTCTCATTGAAGCGAATGCTCATTCCATTGTGCGTGGTAAGCACGACATCGGCATGGCCATCCGTCTGTTTGACGCCAATCAACCGGTCGCCCTCATCAATGGCAATGGCGATAATGCCGGCGGTCCGCGGATTGCTGAAGGCGGCCAGATTGGTCTTCTTGACGACCCCCTTCGCGGTGGCAAAGACCACAAACTGGTTCTCGGCAAACTCCCGCACCTTGATCATCGAGGCGATACTATCGCCGCTCTGCACATTGAGCAGGTTGACCAGGGCTTTGCCGCGCGAATTGCGGTTCGCCTCGGGCACTTCATAGACCTTCTCCCAGTATAACCGGCCGGTCGGCGTGAAGAACAGGATATAGTCATGGGTATTGGCCACAAAGAGGTGCTGAACATAGTCCTCCTCCTTGGTATCCATGCCCGCCACCCCTTTCCCGCCACGGCGCTGGGCCTTATAGGTGCTCACGGCCGTCCGTTTGATATAACCGGTATGGCTGATGGTGATCACATAACCGCGATCAGCGATCAGATCCTCGATATTGACTTCGCCCTCATCCGGAACCAGGCTGGTCACCCGCTCATCGGCGTATTGCTTCCGGACCTCGATCAGGTCCGCCTTGATAATCCCGAAGAGCTTCTCACGGCTGGCCAGCAGGTCCTTCAGATAGGTGATCAGCTTGATCAGCTCGAGATATTCGGCTTCCAGCTTGTCCCGCTCCAGGCCGGTCAGCTGATAGAGCCGCATATCGAGAATCGCGTTCGACTGGATTTCGCTCAGCCCGAACTTGGCCATCAACTGGGCGCGGGCCTGATCCCGATCCTTGGCCGCACGGATGATTTTGACGACTGCATCCAGATGATCGAGCGCGATCTTCAACCCTTCCAGGATGTGGGCGCGCGCCTCGGCCTTATCAAGATCAAACTGGGTGCGACGGCGGGTCACGTCATAGCGGTGATCCAAATAGGCCTCCAGGATCTCCTTGAGCGTCATGACTTTTGGACGGCCCTGATCGATTGCCAGCATGATGGCGCCGAAGGTCGTCTGCAGCTGGGTATGCTTGTAGAGGTTGTTCAAGACCACCCGGGCCACCACGCCGCGCTTCAGCTCGATGACGATCCGGATCCCATCTTTATTCGACTCATCCCGCAGATCCGTGATGCCTTCAATCTTCTTTTCCTGGACCAGGTAGGCGATATTGGTGATCAGGGTCGCCTTGTTGACGGCATAAGGAATCTCCGTGATGATGATGCTCTCTTTGCCCTGCTTGCCTTCCTCGATGCCGGCGCGGCCGCGCACCTTCAACAGGCCGCGTCCGGTGCGGTACATGTCCGCGATCGGCTTCAAGCCGCAAATGATGCCACCCGTGGGAAAGTCAGGGCCCTTCACATATTTCATCAACTCATCGACCGAGGCATTCTCATGCTCAATCAGGTGCACCAGGGCATCCACCAGTTCGCCCAGGTTGTGAGGCGGGATGTTGGTGGCCATTCCGACGGCAATTCCCGTACTGCCGTTCAGGAGCAGATTCGGGACGCGGGCGGGCAGCACGGAGGGCTCCATGAGATCGCCGTTGTAGTTAGGCACCATGTCCACGGTATTTTTGTCGATATCCGCCAGCATCTCCTCCGCCATGCTGGTCAAACGCGATTCGGTATACCGGTAGGCCGCCGCATTATCGCCGTCAATACTGCCGAAGTTTCCCTGGCCATCCACCAGCATGTAGCGCATGGCGAAATATTGCGCCATCCGCACCAGGGTGTCATACACCGAGGAGTCGCCGTGCGGGTGGTATTTACCCAGCACTTCACCGACGACGTAGGCGCATTTCTTGTAGGGCCGATTGTGCAGCAGCCCGAGATTCCGCATGGCGAACAGGATGCGCCGGGCGCCGGGCTTCATCCCGTCCCGGACATCCGGCAGGGCGCGCCCGATAATGACACTCATGGAGTAGTCGATGTACGAGCGCTGCATCTCGTCTTCGATGTTGATATTGGCCAAAACTTCGTTTCGTGTATACATACTTAGATATCCAGATTCTGAACGTTCAAGGCATTGTCCTCAATAAACTTGCGACGCGGCTCGACTTCATCGCCCATCAGGATGGTGAAGATCTCATCGGCCTTGACCGCATCCTCCTGCACCACCTTGAGCAGCTTCCGCTTATCGGGGTTCATGGTGGTTTCATACAACTGCTCGGGATTCATTTCTCCCAAACCTTTATACCGCTGGATGTAGAGCCCCTTGCGCCCGAACTCCCGGATCACTTCCAGCAGGTGCGGCAGGGAATTGACCGGTGTTTCCTCGTCATCGGAATCCTTGAGCGTGAACATAGGCTTTTCCTGCAGATTGAACTGCTCCATGGAAAAGCCCTTCTTCTCGATGGCGCCCATCACCTTGGCCAGGGAGCTGGCCACATACAGCTCCTGGATGCGGAAGGCCGAGCTGCCATGGGCGGGCGCCGAATGGCCGTTCTCGGAAAAGATTTCGAGCTGCTCGCCCAATTTCCGTTCCTGCTCTTCACGCAGGCCCTTGAGCTCTTCATCGGTCGTCACGAAATGATGCTCGGCGGTCTCGCCCTTGCCGATGGTCACATAATAACGGGGGAAGGCACCCGCCTTGCTGCGCTTGGCCAGATAATCCTCAAACCGGATCCCCTTGCGACCCAGGCTTTTGGAGGCCTGCTCGGTCTGCAGCAGCAGTTCCAGCAGCGCCATCAGCTCATTGGTCTCCAGCGTCTTGTTGCGGCTGACCTTGAGCGTCATCTCCTCGGCCCCGAGCTCGAGCAGCTTGCGGGTCAGGGTCTCATCGGTATCGATGTACTCCTCGCGCTTCTTGCGGCTCACCTTGTACAGGGGCGGCTGGGCCAGATACACATAGCCGCTCTCGATCAGCTTGGGCATCTGCCGGTAGAAAAAGGTCAACAGCAGGGTCCGGATATGCGAGCCATCCACATCGGCATCGGTCATGATGATGATCTTGTGGTAGCGCACCTTGGCGACATCAAACTCATCCGCCCCGATTCCCGCGCCAATAGCGGTGACCATGGTCCGGATTTCGTTGTTATTCAGGATCTTGTCCAGCCGCGCCTTCTCCACGTTCAGCACCTTGCCGCGCAGGGGAAGAATGGCCTGGAACTCGCGGTTCCGGCCCTGTTTGGCCGAACCACCGGCGCTGTCGCCCTCAACCAGATACAACTCGCACAGGGCGGGATCACGCTCGGAACAATCGGCCAGCTTACCGGGCAAGGCGGCGGAATCCAACGCCCCTTTGCGGCGGGTCAGGTCGCGGGCCTTACGGGCCGCATCCCGGGCGCGCGCCGACAGAAGCGCCTTTTCAATAATCCGCCGCGCCACGGGCGGGTGCTCCTCAAGATAGGTGGATAGCTCGTCATTCACCACCGACGCCACAATCCCTTCCACCTCACTGTTGCCCAGCTTGGTCTTGGTCTGCCCTTCAAACTGGGGACCCGGCAATTTGACACTGATCACCGCCGTCATGCCTTCGCGGATATCCTCGCCCGACAGGCTTTCCTTGTCCTCTTTGATCAGCTTATTGGCCTTGGCGTAGGCATTGACGGTCCGCGTCAGCGCCGAACGGAAACCGCTCAGATGGGTACCGCCCTCAATGGTGTTGATGTTGTTGGCGAAGCACAACATCGTCTCGGTATAGGTGTCGGTATACTGGAACGCAATCTCCACCTCAATCTTGTCCTTCTCCTTGACGAACGAGATGACCTTGGGATGAATCGCGGCCTTGCTGCGGTTTAAATGCTCCACAAATTCCACCACGCCACCCTTGAACTTGAACATCTCCTCGCGGGCCGGCTCCTCTTGGGAGAATTGAATTTCAATGCCTCCGTTCAGAAAGGCCAGTTCACGGAGCCGGTTCGCCAGGATGTCCCATTCAAACTTGATGGAGCCGGTGAAGATCTGAGTGTCGGGCAAAAACGTGATCTTGGTTCCGGTTCCACGCGTTTTGCCAATAGTCTCCAACTTGGACACCGGCACGCCACGCTCATAGCGCTGGTGATAAATCTGGCCATCGCGACGGACTTCCACTTCCAGCCACTCGCTCAGCGCGTTGACACACGAAACCCCGACGCCGTGCAAGCCGCCGGACACCTTATAGCTGTCATTATCAAACTTACCACCCGCATGCAGCACGGTCAGCGCCACTTCCACGGCCGGCCGCTTTTCCGTCGGATGCATATCCACCGGAATCCCGCGGCCATTGTCATTAATCGTACAGGAGCCATCGGCGTTCAGCCGGACCTGCACATTTGTGCAATAGCCGGCCAGCGCCTCATCAATCGAGTTATCAACCACCTCATACACCAGGTGATGCAACCCGCGGACCGACGTGTCGCCAATATACATGGCCGGACGCTTCCGGACAGCCTGCATGCCCTCAAGGACGGTGATGTGGGAGGCGTCATACGCCCCGGTCTTTTTTTGTTGTTCAGCCATAGTACGAACTCATTCTTCTGGAATAACTTACGGGGTTCAATGAACATCCGTCTTTAGGGTCAAAAAACAACCACCCAAGAGGGGGGTCATTTAGAGTCCGACTGTATCGAAATGTGCCTTTTCACGCAAGAAGGTTTTGCGATTAAACGACCGTCCAAAGCACCGCCGCGAGGGTGCCTGTCGCGGCCCCGATCAGGAATCCTTTCAGCGCCGTGGAAACGCGCGGAGGGCGGGGATGAAGATGTCGCAGCGACAGGAATCCTATGAGGATGGAAATTACAAATGCCGTGGGAATAGCCCCGGCCAGCCCCGCGCCCAAGGCGGGCAACAGGGAGCAGCAGCCGGCCCGGACGATGGACTCCGCGCCATCATGGGTCACATAACACAAATTCCCCATCCCCGTCCCGATGCTCAAGCCGCCCATGATCCCCAACAGGAAGGCGCAGAGAGTCAGCAGGACGTTGCGCCGCGAGAACCAGGCTACCAGCGCCCCTGACACCGCGCCCGCCATCATGGCAGCAAGATGGGTCAACTCCAACAATGGCAGGCCTTCTTTACTGGGATCAAGAACCGGAATAGCCATATTGGTAATCCTCTTAGTCGATGCTCAGGCCGGGCAGGACCGCCTTAGCCATTTCCCCAAGGCGGGGACTGGCCCGCACGGCATCCTTGAGATATTTGGAAGCCTGCACCCCGGCTTTTTCATTCCCCTCGAAAGATTCATGGAGGTAGAACGCCACCGCAAAGAAATGTTGCGCCTGATCATTGCGGTTCATGTCGCCCTTCTCCAAAAAATATTTGATAAACCGCATCATCTGCGCCGGAGGCACCGCCTCCCAGGGATACTGCGCATCACGGGTGATCACCTTGGTGTCATCTGCACCCAGGATATCCTTGCTCCCCATCCAGCCGAACCGGTAACCGTTTTCGGGATTGGCCTTCACTTCCGCCTTGACCCCTTCAATGATGACGGCCTTCATGTCGGCCATCATTTTATAGACCTTCACCATGTGACGCCCTTTGGCTTTACCCTCGGGAGTCTGGAGCCGCTTGACCGCCTGTTCAATGGGCTCGAGGGCCTGGATAAACCGGTGTTGCTGAATCAACTCACGGCAAGCCTTGCGCGCATCGGCGAGTTCCGTCATATCCGCCTGGATTTTCGCCTGCTTCGCCACTTCAAATTGCTCGGCCGCCAGGCGCTCCGCTTCCAGTTTTTCCTGGGCCACCTTCTCCCGGGCGGTTCGCTCCGCGAGGTCGGCCACCGCCAGATTGGCCGCCTGCACCTCCTTGGAGAACCGGGCAAGCCGGGACGCCATGGCATCCCCCCCTTTTTGAATCTTTGCCATTTCGTCCGCTACCGATTTATGCAGGTTCGCCACGCGGTCGGGAATATTAGTCAGGCTCGCCACGGCCACCAACGCCGTGGCGGAATTAGTGGTCGCCAGAATCACCTTGCGCTGCGTGTCCACGTTCTCCAGGATCCCCTTCAACTCATTCGTCGCACTGGCCATCGGACCGGCCAGGAATTGAGCCACCGCCCCCGCCACGTCTGTGGCATTGGAACCGGCCTCCACCCACTCGGCCGTCTCCGCCAAGGCCGGTGCCCCGGTTTGCACCATCGAAATCATGTTCTGGGCGTTGGAGGCCCATATGCCGGCCATGATCACGCGATTGGAGAAATCGCCGGCAATCGGCTGGAGCTCTTTCCAGATCTGGTCCGCACTCTTGAGCGCCTTGGCCACCTGGGCCTTGATCTGGCCCGCTTCGGTCTTGCGTTCATTGGACGCCTTGTGGGCCAGGCCCCAGCCAATCAATCCGCCCAGCATGCACACCCCCGCCACACTCCAGAGGACCGCCTTCCAATGCCGGAAGGGCGTTGGAGGAACCCCTGCGGCCGTCGCCACCTGACTGGAGAGGGAGTCGGCGGCCCCGGCCGCGCTGACCGTCATCACGCCCGCAGGGCCTGCCCCTTTTTTCTTGGTCAGGACAAACTTCCCCCCTTTTTTCACCGTTTGCGGAACCTGCCCGGGTGGCGGAGCCAATGTGGCCCGCACCCGCCGCAGATCGCACAGCAGGGAGTTGTAATTCGGATAGCGCCTCTGTGGTTCCGGCTCCAGCATCCGGGCAACGATCCCCTCCACCTCGGGATTAACGCCGGGCCGAAGCGTATGCAAGAGCGGAGCCGGCACTTTCAAACGGGCCTTGACCACATCCAGCGGGGTTTCGCCCTCGAACGGCGGCTTCAGGGACAACGCATGGAACAGGGTTCCGCCCAAACTGTAGATATCCGAACGCGCATCCGCCGGATGCCCCTTGAGTTTTTCCGGCGCAATAT
>CAMBRF010000038.1 GCA_945870225.1 PVC group bacterium
ACGGTATGCCATGGGCGCGGCCAACTATCTCGAAGTGCTGACCGCGCAACAGGTGGTGGAGTCGAGTCGCATGGACATGTGTGCCGCCCAAGCACAACGACTGATCGATACCGTTACGTTCTACTCTGCCATGGGAGGTGGATGGAAGGCGGACGCAATCCGAACACCGGAAGTAAGAAACCACGATAAAACAGGGAAGGAGTGATATGACAAGGTTGTTTTGTGTAGCAGTGTTGGCCGCATTGATCGTGACAACAAACGCATTGGGAGAGCAGAAGATGAAGAACGTACTAACAGACATTCCAAAAGAGCAGGGACAGGTTGTTTATCGGGATGGATATTTTTTGCCTGGATTAATGCAATTTGGAGTCATCCCATCTTTACGATTGCCCGAGAGTGACAATTCATACAGCACTGACCTGATATCTACCATTAACCTGTCCCTACTTCCCCCAAAAGACTGATTGATGGCAAAGTCCTAAGAGGTATAATGCACGCATGAGTATTACAGCGGAAAGAGTCATGACGGAAGCGATGGGGCTCCCCCCCGTGTTGCGGGCGTTTGTGGCCGAAAAGTTGATCGAGAGCCTTGACGCTCCCGATGCACCTGCATTGTCCGCCAAATGGAAGAAAGAAGTTCGGCGGCGCTGCGCCGAGGTGGATAGCGGCGCCGTGAAACTTCGCGACGCCGATGCTGTTTTTGCCCGCGCTCACGCCTCACTCACATGAAGGTTGTCAAATTTCATCCCGCCGCCGAATCCGAGTTTCCCATTCGGGTCAGACCTGGACACTAGAATTCACAAGACCGGGGTGGGGTCACCCCGGCTCCAACAGGGGATATCCTGAAGAAAACTGAACTGTGGGTCGTCACGGTGTGACTTGGAACACCTAACTGACCAGCTTTTCCAGATACTCGATCCAGGCATCCATACCGACGCCGGTCTTCGCGCTTAACTCGAAGATGAAAACACCGGGATGAATCCGCCGCAAGTACTCCCGGCACTTGCCTAGATCCCAGTCGAGGTGCGGCATCAGGTCCATCTTGGTCAGCACCACCACCGGTGCCTGAGAAAAGAGCACCGGGTATTTGACCGGCTTGTCCTCCCCCTCCGTCGTCGAGAGCAGCGCCACCTTGAAGGTCTCGCCCAGATCAAAGGCCGCGGGACAAACCAGGTTGCCGACATTTTCAATGAACAGCAGCTTCACACCGTTCCCCGCCACCTCGGGCAATAACGATCCAATATGGCCGGCATCCAGGTGGCAGGCGTTGATCGTCTCGATCTGGCGCACCACGGCGCCCTTCCCCTGCAACCGCATGGCGTCGTTATCGGTCTGCTGATCCCCTGTAATCACGCCGCAGGCAACCCGACCCCGCAGACGCTCAAGGGTCCGCTCAAGCAGATACGTCTTCCCCGACCCGGGCGACGAAATGATGTTGATCGCCACCACGCCGTGGGCCGCCAGCCAGGCGCGGTTGGCCGCCGCCTGCTCATCGTTCTGCGCCAGCACCTTGCGCTCCAGATCCACCGTGCGCCGCTTCAGAACCGGAGGCTCATGACTGTGTTCGTGGTCATGGGGATGATCATGGGAATGATCGTGCGGATGCACGTGATCATGATGGTGACCGGTCTTATGGGCGGAGTTCGCCACCCCGCAGCCGCAATCTTTACACATGGGAAGTCCCTCTTTCTCGTCCGCCTGTCATTCGTCCACATCCACTTCGATCGACTTGATGTACAGCTCGCGTCCGGCTTCCACATCCACCTCGGTCGACCGGCATCCGACACAGAACAGGAAAGGGGCCGTCGGCGTGGAGCTTTGTCCGCAGGCCCGGCAGCGCACCCGCGCCGCGACGAGTTCCACCACGAGCTCTGCCCCGGCCGCCGGCGTATCCTCGGCCGCCAGCGGGAACGCTCCGCGCAAGGCCTCGGGATCGACGCCCGACAACTGACCCACCGTCACGGTGATCCGGGGAACGGACACGGCTTTCTGTTCACGCACCACCTTCTCAACCTGTTCGACCAGCGACATGGCAATGGATAATTCGTGCATCAGCAGATCCTCGGCAGCAGTTCACCGTGCGGCACATCCACCAGCCGCCGCCCCCCGGTGACGGTCTCCAGCACCACCCGGCCGGATGAAGCCGCCGTCACTTCACCGATTTTCACCGCGCCCCGTCCTTCGGGCAGACCCCGCCAGATGTTCAGGATGGCCTCCGATGCGCCCGCCTCGCAGACCAGAACCATGCGGCCTTCCGACGCCACCTGAAGCGGGTCCAGTCCCAGCAACTCGGCAACCGCCCTGGTGCCTGGGGAGAACGGCAGACTGGTTTCCTTCAGCAATACCCCAAAGGGCCGACCCTCCACCATTTCATTGGTCACGGCGGCAAGCCCGCCCCGGGTAGGATCGCGCATGAACCGGATGGACGGCGCAAGGTCCTGAATGGCCAGCACCAACCGGTGAACCGGCGCCGAATCGCTCAGCGGTCCGTTCTCAATCCGGATCGACTCCCGGGCGGCGAGCACCGCCATGCCGTGATCGCCAAGGGGGCCGCTAACCAGCAGGTGATCCCCCGCCGCAATTCGCTCCGGGCCCAGGTTGAAACCGTCCATCAGTTCCCCGATGCCGGCCGTGTTGATATATAGCCCATCACATTGCCCGCGCCCCACAACCTTGGTGTCGCCGGTTACCACCGACAGGTCGCAGGCGGCGGCTGCCGCCTGAACGGAATCCAGAACCCGCCGCAGGACGGAGAGCGGCAACCCCTCCTCCAGGATCAGCGCCAACGACATCCAGCGCGGTCGGCCCCCGCTGACCGCCAGATCATTGACGGTTCCATGAACCGCCAGGTCCCCGATATTCCCGCCGGGAAACTCAATCGGCTGGACCACAAAACTATCCGTCGTGAACACCAGCGCCCCGGCGCGCGGAACGGGCAACGTCGCCGCATCCGGCAACCCGCGCAGCGCCCCTTCCTGTCCGAATCGGGTCATGATCTCGCCGCGAATCAAATCGCGCGACATCACCCCGCCGCCGCCATGTCCCAGTTGAATGGTCTCGTCCTTCATTGAGGCCTCATATACTTGAAATATGCCGAGCACGTTCCTTCCGTGCTGACCATGCAGGGCCCCACCGGATGATCCGGCGAGCAGGTTTTTCCAAACAGCGGACATTGAGGTGGCCGAAGTTTCCCTTTTAAAACATCCCCGCAGGCACAGGCGGGATTCTCGCGGCCCAGTCCGACGGTCACGCCATGCCGCCGCTCGGCGTCATACCGCGCATACTCCGCTCTCAGCCCCAGCCCGCTGGCGGGCAGGACCCCGAGCCCGCGCCACGCCGCATCGACCGGCTCAAGATAGCGGGCCATCATGGCCTGGGCACACGCATTGCCCCCGGCTGTCACCACGCGCGCATACTGGTTCACCACCCGGGCCTCGCCGCCCCGGATCTGTTCAAGAATACCCTGCAGCCCGTAAAGAATATCCACCGGCTCGAACCCCGCCACCACGCACGGAAGGTGATACTCCTCCGCGAAGGGACGATAGGCGTCGGACCCGATGATGGCGCTGACATGGGCCGGACACAGGAAGGCGTCGATACGGATCTCCGGATCGGCCAGCAACGCGTGGAGCGCGGGCGGCACCCTTTTGAAGGCCGACAGGAGCGACACGTTTTTCAGCCCGCGTTGTTCCGCCTGCTCCACGATGGAGAGCACCGGGGCCATCGTGGTCTCGAACCCGATGGCCAGGAAAACAATCTCCCGGTCGGGATGCGCCTCGGCGAGTTCAATGGCGCGCAGCGGGGAGTAGCCGATTTCCACCGCCCCCCCCTGCGAGCGACAGGTCGCCAGCGAGGACGCGGAGCCCGGCACCTGGATCATGTCGCCGAAGCTGACGATGATCGCCCCCTTTTCAGCCAGCGCAATGGCCGCATCGATGTAACTCGTGGGCGTCACACACACCGGGCAACCCGGCCCGCTGATCAGCTCGAGATTCGCCGGCAGAATGTCGCGGATGCCGTACCGCGCGATGGCCATGGTGTGACTGCCGCAGACTTCCATGACATTGAGTCGGCGATCCGCCGGCAGCCCGGCCGCCAGATGGTCGAGGCGGGCCCGGATGGCCTTTGCCACCGCAGGATTTCTGAATCCGTCAATGTACTTCACGGGGCGGACTCCCCTCTTGCAGGGCGGCCAGTTCCTCGAACATCGCCAGAATGGCGTTGGCCTCCCGCTCGTTCATCTTCTCAATGGCAAACCCGGCATGGACGATGATATAGGTCCCCACCCCGACCCCGGGGACCAGGGACAGGTTCACCTCGTGCCGGCTGCCGTCGAGTTCCGCCACACCCGTCTTATCAGGGCGGACTTCCGTAATTCTCATGGGTACAGCCAGACACATGCTTTATCTCCCTGCCACCACGGCCTGCCCCAAAGCGATGCCGCCGTCACCGGGCGGAACCTGTCGATGTCGCAGCACCGTCAATCCCATCGCCTCCAGTTCGGGCACCAGGCGATCATTTATAATTCGGTTCATAAAGACTCCGCCGCTCAAGGCCACCACTGGAACCTTGGTCAGTCCGAACGCGTAGGATACCATTTCCTTGGCCGCCCTCACAATGGCGAGATGAACCGCCAGAGCGCCTGCTGATTGCTCCGCATTTTCGCGCCCAGCGGCCTCGTGCCGCTGGAGCGACACATTTTCGCATCCTGCGACACAAGGTCGCGGGGACGCTGCGCCATTCCAAGTGTGCTTGCTCAGCATTCTAAAGGCAGGATTCCAGTCGATCAGAAAAAGTCCATTCTCTTCCAGAGCGCCAAAGGGAATATCCGGGAAGGCTCCCGCCTGCCCGCCACGCGCGCAGGCTTCCAGACGAATCGCTGGCTGCCCCTCGTACGTCACCGTCTCCGGTGAGCAGCCCAGTAGGACCGAAAAGGCGTCAAACACCCGGCCCGCCGCATGGCTCCGCGGAGCATTGAGTCCCTGCCGGCCTTGCTGCGTCCAGACCGCCGCGTCGGCAGCGGTGATTCCCAGCCGAGCCAGCCAGGCATCGGATATCTCAACGCCCGCTTCCACCCAGCGGGTGATGAGTTGCCGAACGGGATGGCGCACCGCCATGTCCCCCCCGGGCAACGGCACCGGCGCAAATGTGGCGTGACGCGTGAACCCGTCCGCCCGCACCTCCAGCAACTCGGCACCCCACACCGTACCGTCAGGGCCCCAGCCCGTGCCGTCCATCACCAGGGCGAGTCCTTCCCGTAGCCCGTGTTCAGCCAGACAGGCCACCGCATGGGCGTGATGATGCTGAACCGCCACCACCGGCAGCCCGCACCGTTCCGCCAGGCTCCGCCCGAGCCGCGTGGCCCGCATGTCGGGATGCAGGTCAACCGCCACAACCTCCGGGCGACGATCCAGAAAAACGGGTAACGTGCTTACGACCTGTTCGAACCCTTCCAGTGCCTCCGGCGTATCCAGATCGCCGACATGGGGCGACAGCACCACCCGGTCGCCATAAGCAACCGCGATGGCATTCTTCATATCCGCCCCCATCGCCAGCACGCACCGACTCACCGGCCGTTCCAGGCGGATCGGGCCCGGCGCGTAACCGCGTCCCCGCCGCCAGACCTGCGGCGCTCCTCCCTGAATGACGCAGACCGAGTCGTCATTGCGCAGATTGATGTCGCGGTCATGCACCAGAAACAGGTCCGCGATCCCGCCCAATCGATGCCAGGCTTCATCGTTATGGATGCAAATGGGCTCACCCCGCTTGTTGCCGCTGGTCATAACCAGAAGATCAAAGGGTGCCACGGGATCATCGTTCAAAGGACTGAACAGCAGCTGCTGAAGCGGCGTGGTGGGGAGCATGACACCCAGCGTTCCCGTATCGGGACTGATCAGGTCCAGGGGCAGGTTGCATCCGCCGCCGCCCTCCCGCCGCATGTCCATGATCGCAATGGGCGCCTCGGGTGATTGCAGTAGCCGGGCGAGTTCCGATGGAACATCGCCATAACGCCGCAACGTTTCAAGATCAGGCGCCATCACCGCGAACGGTTTGTGTGGGCGCTGTTTCCGTTCCCGCAGACAGGACAGGGCGTCGCGATTGAACGCATCGACGGCCAGCAGAAACCCGCCGACCCCGCGGACCGCGAGGATGCGGCCGTCCCGCAGCGCCTGCCGGGCGCGTCGCAGGGGATCGCCCGGCAGCGGTGCGCCGCCGGCATCGGTCAAGGTCAGTTGCGGACCGCACACCGGGCAGGCGGTACTCTCGGCATGAAAGCGGCGGTTGGCCGGATCGTTGTATTCCCGCCGGCAGGCCTCGCAAAGAGGAAAGGCGGCCAGAGTGGTTCGTTCCCGGTCATAGGGCATGGCCGTCAGCACCGTGTAGCGCGGACCACACTGCGTGCAGGCGGTAAACGCATAGCCATAATGCCGGTCGGCGGGATTGTAGATTTCCGCCCGGCAGTCCGGGCATAACGCCTGATCGGCGGGAATCAACACCTCCGGCTGTTGCCCGGCGAGGCTCTCCAAAATCCGGAATGGATGAATCGTGTCCGCAAGGGGTTCCTCTGAAATCATGGTCACCGTTTCCACCCGTATGGGAGCCGGAAGGTTCCCGGGCAGATCGCGCAGGAACACCGCCAGCCCCGGCGCCGGCCCTTCCAGAACCAGGCGAACATAGCCCGAACGGTTTTGCACCCAACCGCCCAGATGGGCCTTAACCGCCAGCCGGTATACGGAAGGCCTCAGGCCAACCCCTTGCACAATCCCGGTAAGATCCACCGCACGCCGGACGTTAGACGTTGGCTGTTGGTCGTTCATTCCCAATTCCACCAGTCGCTATTCCTGCGGAGGCAGGATTCCTTCTTCGACAAGTTGGCGATCGGTCTCCGGAGTGAGTGGAATGGGAAGGGGTGTTTGACCGTTGCGCAGGAGTTCTTTCTGGTACTCCTGCAGCATCTGTGCGATTTCCTCATCCGAGAGGTCAAGCCGGTTGGTGTTGCTGAAAGCTGCGGACAGAGCGGTCTCGACCCCCCGTTGGCTGCCGCGTTTTGCGCCGGCCCGGATCACGCCCACCGCCGGTTCGCGTGGCGCATCTGCCGTTGCGGCTGCCGCCTCTTTTTCGGTCTCCAGGACGCGCATGCGTTCGAGTTCAGCCCTCAGGCGGGCCTCCTCCCGCTGCTGCCGGCGTTTGGCGTAAGAAGGCTTCTGATTGATCGGCGACGGCGACGCCACGGCGGTTGGCGCCGGAACGGTCTCGACGATCCGTTCGAACCGGTTCGACCCGCCAAACATGGAGACCCAGTAATCCTCCGGCCCGCGCCGCAACCGGGCACGTTCCTTGGTATAGTCGGCCGCGATCACCTCGATCCCATCCATGCTGTCGCCTATTCCGAGCATGTAGTTGCGGTTGCTTTTGAGGTCAACCAACCCCACCCGCAAAACGCCCGCCACATCCCGAACCACGGCCGACATCCGGATCTGGTTCACCACGGATTTTTCGGGCGGGACCGGCGGCGGAGGGGGCACCAGCTCAACCGACTCCTCGCCGAAGGGTTTGCGGTCCAGAATAATCCCGTAGGGATCGAAGGACAATGCGGCCTGGGCGGATCCTGCCAGCAGGGTCAGCGCGAAGGCAATATCGCACACCTGTCTACTGGTATGAGGGCGATTCATGGACGCATTATCCTCATACGGGGGCCCAAACACAAGACCCGAGAAACCCTTCCAAGCGGTCTATTTTTGCGAGTCGTGGATTTCGCGGACTTCAGATTCCTGCAGGGCGCGGTTGAAGATCATGACCTCATCGATCAGCCCGTTGAAATTATGGGAGGCCCGTCCAAACGCCCAACCGTTGCCGATCAAACTGCGCCGGTCGATGGCATAGGCCAGCATGCCTTCGCCCGTGGCTTTTTTCGCATCAAGCACACCATCAATGTAGTAGGTCGCATTGGTGCCGTCCCAGGTCAGCACAACATGATGCCAGTTCCCGTCCCGGAAGAAGGGGGTGGATTTTGAGGGAACAATGGCCACGGACTCGCGATAGCCTGAATCCTTGTGCATCAGTAACCGCGTGTGGGCATTATTCCCGAGGCCCGTCCGGTTAAACCACAAAAAGCTGACCGGCGTCTGGACGTTGTCCTCTTCCGTACTGCACCCGATGATCTGTTCCCAGTCACCCGGGTCCCCATAACTCTTGAACCAGACCGAGACCGACATGGCCCGGCTCCCCTCCAGGAACTTGGGATCAAAACTGACACACGCGGACTCGTTGCCGCTGAAATCATAGGCCCCGCCCACCTTTCCCTGCGGCATCCATTTCGCCCGGGTCACCTTGCCCCCGTTCCCGTTGCTGCTCTGGTCGGTCACGATTTCGCCCTCGTCCTGATCGAAGGAATAGTACAGGACCAGCCCCTCGCGGGAGACGCCGGTCCGAATGCTGATCCGCGCCACATGCTCGATACCGACGGTGGCTTTTCCAAAAACCGTTGCGAGCTGGATCGGCGCCAGAGTGATCACCCCGGTCAGCTTGTCGCCCTTTTTCAATTCCACGAGAGCCGTTTCATGGTCGGGATTCATCCGGATCGTGCGGATCTGCGTGAGGGGAAGATCGACCTTGGCGTACGTCGTCTGCAGGGTCACTCCTTTGATGCGGGGTGTACCGATGATGCGGGACCCGTCAACAAGATCGATGACCACACACAGGGGTGCATTCGTGGACATCAGGACCGGGTTCGAGCTCGCTCCGGCCTTGCTGTCTAAAGACGGGGTGATGGAGGCACATCCGCACACGCATGAGAGTACAACACTACCGAAAAAACTTATTCTCACCTTGCTTTTCATTGTTTTGGTCTCCTTTTCCGATATCACCACAACGCCGCGCCCGTCAGGGGTCGCGTTCAGGACGGGGATCACGCGTCAACAGGTCATTCACGGCGGCACGGGGATCCTTCCCGGCCATGACCATATCATGAACCTGCTCCGTGATGGGCACCGCCACCCGCGCCTCGTGAGCCAGCGCGCGGGCCGTGATGCAATTATCCACACCCTCGGCGACCTGCTTCATGCCCGACAGAATGGCCTCCATCTTCTCGCCCCGGCCAAGCCGTTCGCCCACCGTGTGGTTGCGACTGAGCCGGCTGGTGCAGGTGAGAACCAGGTCACCCATTCCGCTCAGCCCGGCAAAGGTGGCGGGATGCGCCCCCAACGCGAGGCCCAGGCGCGCGATCTCGGCCAGCCCGCGGGTAATCAGCGCCGCCCGCGCATTGTGACCAAAACCCAGGCCGTCGCTGACGCCAACCCCGATGGCAATGACATTCTTGAGGGTTCCCCCGAGTTCAACGCCCACCACATCATCGGAGGTATAAACCCGGAACCGGGATCCGTTGAACACCTGCTGCAAAGCGGTCGCACGCGCGGCATCCTGACAGGCGATCACCACGGCCGTGGGGGCCCCCGCCGCCACTTCGCAGGCGAAACTCGGTCCCGACAAAGCCGCCACGGGCCCGGCTTTCAGAACCTCTTCCGCCACCTGGGTCATGCGATGATGGGTCCGGCCATCCAGACCCTTGGCCACGCTGACCAGCAGGGAACCTGCGGGGATTTTACCGGCAAAGGACGTCAGTACAGAGCGGAAATACCTGGTAGGTGAGGCCAGCACCACGACATCGGCCTTTTCCACGGCGTGATCGGAATCCGCAGTCCACTCCAATTCGGAGGGAAGTTTGACGCCAGGCAGGTAATCGACGTTCTCACCGCCCGCGCGAACCCGGTCGATGTAATCCGGGAAGGGGCCCCAGATCCGGACGTGGTGTCCGTTACGGAGCAATGACAGACCTAGTGCCGTTCCCCATCCACCGTCGCCGATAATCGCGATGCGTTTCGTCACAGTGAACCTCTTCGTTAAACGGGCTCATCTTTTCGGGCAGGGCGCGCCGTCCTACCTTTTCTTCTTGAACTCAAACCGGTGTTCGGTGCCTTTAGCCAATCGCTGAATATTCGCTTTGTGCCGCAGAATAATGACAGCTCCCAGAACGGTCAGAAAAACAGGCAAGGCCACCCCGCTGGCGCGATAGAGCCACCACGCCGCCACCGGCACCGCCACCGACGCCGCGATGGAGGCCACCGACACATAACGGGAGGTTACGAAAAACAGGATCCAAACCAGAAACCCGATTCCTGTGGCGAGCGGGGCAAGGCCGATCAGCGCCCCGGCACTGGTGGCCACGCCTTTGCCGCCCTTGAACTTGAGGTAGATCGGCCAGGTGTGACCCACAATGGCCAGCGCGGCGTAAACGAGGCCCAGCCATGACGGCGAGGGCTGGCCGCTGATCCGGGCCACCAGCATCGGAAAAACCAAAGCCGGGACCAGTCCCTTCACGGCATCGGCGATGAAAGTGAGAATGCCGAGGGTCTTGCTGACGGACCGGAACACGTTCGTGGCGCCGATGTTACCGCTGCCCACTTTGCGGATATCCACTCCCTTGGCCCGGGCCATCAGAAACCCGTTGGGAATGGCACCCACCAGATACGCCAGCACCCCGAAGCCGGCGGCCCAATAACCTGCGTTAGTCATCCACTCACCATGGGTTGGACGTTCATTAATAAATCATGCCGAGGCCGTCTTGGCCCTTTTCTGCCACAACAGTTGGATGATCATCATCACCTGGTTTGCGGTCCAGTAGAGCACCAGTGCCGACGGCATCGAGTAGAGGAACATCAGCATGATGAGCGGCATGAACATCATCATCTTCTGCTGGGCCGGATCGCCGGCCATGGGGGTAAGGTGCTGCTGCCAGGCCTGGGTCGCCGCCATGACCAGCGGCAGGATGTTTAGGGCGAGCCCGAACGGCAACATTCCGACGAACAGATTCTCCGGCGCGCTCAGGTCCCCCACCCACAGGAACCCGGCAAACCGCAGTTCAATGGCGCTGCGCAGAACGTTAAAGAGCGCGAAAAACACCGGGATCTGGATCAACATCGGCAGGCAGCCGCCCAGCGGGTTGACCTTGTTTTCGCGATACATCGCCATGGTTTCCTGCTGGAGTTTCTGGGGCTTGTCCCGGTATTTCTCCTGCAACGCCTTGAGCTGGGGCTGGAGCGCCTGCATCCGCTTCATGCTCTCTGTCCCCTTGTGCGTCAGGGGCCAGAACACGATGCGGACAATCAGCGTCAACAGGATGATGGCGATGCCGTAGTTGGGAATGACGGCGTGCAAGCCGTTCAGGCTCCAGACCAGACCTTCGCAGAGCCACTTGAGGGTTCCGAAGTCCATGACTTCCTTCATCTGCCGACCCAGCGGCCTGATGGAGGAGAGTTCTTTCGGCCCCACATAATAACTGAAGGCCTGCCGGAAGGAGTCACCCGGGGTCAGGGCGCGTTCAGGCAACCGCATATCCGCCGCCACGCCGGACAAGATGGCGACACTGTCCCAGGTCCGGCTGTCGGCGGGAACTTCGCTCGCGGACGGTGTGCGCCGGGCAATGAGATTACAGCCAGACGATCCCCCGTCCGCAGGCGCCAGGATCTGGACAAAGAACTTGTTCTTCACCGCCACCCAATCCAGATTATGATCGATCCGCTGCTGAATGGAGTGCGGCAGGGCCCGGGTCATCTTCGGGCGTCCCACACAGCCATGGCCCCGGACTCCGTCCTCCTGGAAATAATCACCCAGCGTCAGGTCTTCCGAAAACCACCGCTTGCTCGCCCAATGCCGGACCGATTCACCGCCCGTCGCGCTCAGGGTATCGATCGCCAGAGAGTCCATGCCGTTCATGTGACTTTCGTCCTTAAGCATGCCCATCTCGCCCAGACTGATGGAGTGGGCAGGCAGAACCTTGACCACCACGCCGGCATTGACGAACGTGTCCTCGATCATGACCTCATAACGGCGGCCCAGATGGATGGACCGCACCAGGCGCAATCCATCCGGTCCTTCCGCCTCCAACTGCGCCGCCGCACCGTTGGATAGGACGGTGATCGCAAAATCGGCATCCGCGCTCACGCCGGGTAGACCGGTATAGGCAAGTGCCGGGTAGCGGGCAAAATCCAGTCTCGCCGGCTCGGGCGATTTCTGGGTCAGCGAATAGTTCGGCAATTCGACGGCGGTCACGGCGCCACCCCAGGAGGAGAGCGTCAGGCGGACCAGATCATTGCTCAGGATCACGGTCTGTTCCGGCAGGCGGGCCACCTTGGAGGCAGGCCGGAGTTCCGCTTCGGGGGCGACAGCCGGGACCGTTTCAGGAGCCACAACGGCGACCGGCGGCTTCACCGCGTTGGTCACCGCCGCCCGGTCCACGGCATTGGTCGCCGCCAGGATCACAACAGGATCAGGCGGGGGCGCAAAATATTTCTGATAGACCGGGTTCCAGGCCAACATAACCAGCAACAAGCCGGCAATGATCACGGTATCCATGTTGAAAAACTTCTTCATACTCTCTTGGTCTCCTCAAATCCGGATTTTGTTCCCCTTGTCTACACCCTTTTCCGGGATCGCATCCGGTACACCATCCACACCACCGGGATGGAAGGGGTGACACTTCACCACCCGCCGGACTCCGAGCCAGAGCCCGCGCCAGCACCCATGAATTTCAATCGCCTCAATGGAGTAGGCTGAACAGGAAGGGTAAAAACGACACTGCCCGCCCAGCACCGCCGCCAGCGTGTGCTGATACACTCTGATTAGCAATATAA
>CAMBRF010000039.1 GCA_945870225.1 PVC group bacterium
GACGTCTGGGGCATCGGGTTCAAGACGGCGGACGGCATCGCGGTCAGCCTGGGTGTGCCGCCCCAGTCGGATATCCGGGCGCGGGCCGGGATTTCCTATCTGTTGCAAACGATGACCGACGAGGGGCACTGCTATTGTCCGCGGGAGGATCTGGTGGAGGCGGCCGAGCAGCTGCTGGAGATTCCCGGCGACGTCCTGAGGGCGGCCATTTTACACGGCGTGGACGGCGGGACGATTGTGGATGAGCGGGGCAATGTATTCCTGACCTCCCTCTATCAGGCTGAGCGTGGCGTGGCGCAGAATGTGCAGCGGCTGATGGAGGCGCGAGCCCCCCATGCGGCGATTTTGACCGAGAAGGCGGTGGCGTGGGCGGAAGGGCGCATGGGGATCGGCTTTGCGCCGGCGCAGCAGGCGGCGCTGGTCATGGCGCTGTCGCAGAAAGTCTCCATCATCACCGGCGGACCGGGCGTGGGTAAAACCACCATTGTGCGGGCGCTAGTGGATATCTTTCAGGCGCGCCGGCTCAAGACGTGCCTGGCGGCTCCGACCGGGCGCGCCGCCAAGCGGATGGAAGAGGCCACGCGCCTCGAGGCGAAAACCCTGCATCGGCTGCTGAAATTCAATCCCGGCTCCGGCCGGTTTGACTGCGATGCCCAGCATCCGCTCGAGGGGGATGTGTTCATTCTGGATGAGGTCTCGATGATCGATATCCAGTTGATGCATGCGTTCCTGAGGTCCCTGCCTGCGGCGGCGACACTGGTGCTGGTGGGCGATGCCGATCAGTTGCCCAGTGTGGGGCCCGGGAATGTCCTCCGGGACATGATTGAGTCCCGCGCCGTGCCCATGACCAAGCTGGAGACGATCTTCCGGCAGGAGGCGCAGAGCTGGATTGTGCGCAACGCCCACCGCGTCAATGACGGGCTTCCGTTCGAGCTGCCGCCGGACGGCCAGAAAAGCGATTTCTACTTCATTCAGGCGGACACGCCGGAGGATGCCATCGCGAAGATGTTGGAACTGGTCACCGAACGGATCCCGCGGCGTTTTCATTTTGATCCGATGACGGAGGTCCAGGTTCTCACCCCGATGCGGCGCAACCAGTTGGGGTGCGAGAACCTCAACGGGATTCTCCAGGAGGCTCTCAATCCCGGCGGCCATTCGATCAAGCGGTTCGGTCGGCAATACAAACCCGGTGACCGGGTCCTTCAGGTTCGCAACAACTACGACAAGGATGTGTTCAACGGGGATATCGGGCTGATTGAACGGATCGAGGCGGAGGCTCAGGAAGTCTGGGTTCGCTATGAGAGCCGTCTGGTGATGTACACCCTGGACGAGCTGGATGAATTGGACCTGGCTTATGCCTGTTCGGTGCACAAGTCGCAGGGGAGTGAATATCCGGCGGTGGTATTGCTGATGACCACGCAGCATTACAAATTACTGCAGCGCAATCTGCTCTACACGGCCATGACCCGCGGGCGGAAGCTGGTGTGCCTGGTGGGCTCAAACAAGGCGGTGAACATTGCCATCCAGAACAACCACGTCACCGGACGGCGCACCACGTTGCGCGACCGGTTGAAGGGATTGTTATGAGGGGAGGGCGGGCATGTTGCCCGCCGCGGACGGCAACATGCCGTCCCTCCCTATTTTACCGGCGGCCGTGGTGACGGCGTGAGCGGGCTTCGTTGACCACCAACTTGCGGCCATTGAAGTCGCGGCCATTGGTTCCGTTGACGGCGGCCTGGGCTGATTCCACGTCACCCATTGAGACAAAGGCGAAGGTCTTCTGCCCGTCGTCGCCGCTGCGTCCGGAAATCAAGCGTACATCGCGGACATCGCCGAATTTTTCGAGGTGCTTGCGAATAGCCGGCTCGGTGGCGTTCTCCGGCAGGTTGCCGATATAGAGTTCCGGGGTGCGGAGCGGACGGTTGCTGTTGCGCCGCAGGCGGAGTTTCATGCCCGCCAGTATTCCCGCGAGGAACCCGGCCAAGGTTACTGCCGCCATCGAACCGATACAACGCCACACTGTCACTGTTATTTCATTTTGCATGCGATCTACTCTCCGTGCCGGGGTGCTCGCGCCGTGAGATGCCGGCGGTCGCGTCCCGGTTATTTCATCTCGATGAACCCTTCCAGTTTCCGGATGCGCGTGGGGTGGCGCAGTTTGCGGAGGGCTTTCGCCTCGATCTGGCGGATTCGTTCACGAGTTACGTTGAACTGCTTTCCTACCTCTTCGAGGGTGCGCGAGTATCCGTCCGCCAACCCGAACCGCAAGTTCAAGACCTGCTGCTCACGTTCGGTGAGCGTGCTCAGCACGTCTTTCAAGCGGTCCTTCAGCAGGCTGTAGGCTGTCATCTCAGATGGATTCTCAGCGCCCTTGTCCTCGATAAAATCACCAAAATGTGCGTCGTCTCCCTCTCCTACGGGGCTTTGGAGGGAAATGGGCTGCTGCGCCATTTTGTAGACGGCGCGGACCCGGTCCACGGGCAGGCTCATTTCCTCGGCCACTTCCTCGGGGGTGGGTTCGCGGCCCAGCTCCTGCACCAGCTTTTTCTGGACGCGCATGAGCTTATTGATCGTCTCGATCATGTGCACGGGGATACGGATGGTCCGAGCCTGATCGGCGATGGCGCGTGTGGCGGCCTGCCGGATCCACCAGGTGGCGTACGTGCTGAATTTGTAACCGCGGCGATATTCAAACTTTTCAACCGCCTTCATCAGGCCGGTATTGCCTTCCTGAATGAGATCCAGGAAGGAAAGCCCGCGGTTCATGTACTTCTTGACGATGCTGATCACCAGGCGCAGGTTGGCCTCGACCATCTCCGTGCGGGCCGTCATGCCTTTGCGCATGGCCTCTTTGAGCTGTTTGTACCGCGCGACGAAGTTGTCGCTGCTCATGCACAGTCGGTCCTCCATCCGGCGCAGCTTGCGCTGTTCGGCGGCGAGGGCGAGTTCCTGCTTTTTGCCTTTGCGGGCCTTCTTGAGCGTTTCAATCAGGGCCAGACAGGTCGTGAATTCCTTGTAGTCGTCCTCGGCCTTGGAGGCGAGCGATTCGATGATCTTCTGTTTGAAATAAAAATGCTCGAACAGCTCGACCAACCGCTTGCGGGTGCGGTCCATGTTTTTCAGGGCGGCGGCTTTTTGCGGGGCCGTGGACTTCGTTTTCCGCGTTACGGCGAACTCGGCGAAAAGTTTGTCGCGGTTCTTGGTTAATTCGCGTTTCAGGCGGGGCAGGGCCACGAGATATTTATCGCGACTGTCGACGAATTTGTCCTCGATGACGCGGTCAAAACGGTCCTTGCCGTTTTCCAGCCGTTCGGCGGTGCTGAGGTACATGTCGGCGGCGATGCCGAGGTTGTCGAAGAGCGTCCGCACGGTGACTTCGGCGGTTTCGATCCGCTTGCAGATTTCAACCTCCTGCTCGCGGGTGAGCAGGGGGACCTGGCCCATCTGGTGCAGGTACATCCGGATGGGGTCATCAAAAATATCCAGCCGGTCGGCGCGGCCCGCCGCGCCCGCCGGTTTGGCGGTGGTGGGTTCCTTGCGATACTTTTCGGCATCGGAGGCCTCGATGATCTCGATGTCCATGCTGCGAAGGAGCTCCATGTAGCCTTCGAGCTCGTCCGGGCTGATCACGGAGCTGGGAATCAGCTCATTGATGTCGTCATAGGTCAGATAGCCCTGTTCCTCGGCCATCTTGACGAGGTCTTTGATGCGTTGGCTGCGCTCTTCCCAGCTCAGGGTGCTGGTGGCTCCCCCTTCGCCCTCGACGGCTTCGTCGCCTTCCGGCTTGGCTTCCATCTCAGGTTGCTCGGACGGCATATTATCAAGCAGTGAGGACCGTGCTTTCGCGCCGGGTTTACCCTTGAGGAGGATGGCGCCGACGGCCGTCTTGGTCGCGCCCTTTAGGGCGGGTTCACTGACCGGCGCCTTGGCTTTAGGACTGGGACTGCTGACTGCCGCCTTGGGTTTCAGGGTCGGGGCGCTCGCGGCGGCCTTGGGCGCGACTTTCGGGGCGGGAACACTGACGGTTGGCTTGGTTTTGGGGCTGGGGGCTTCGACCGCCGCCTTGGCTTTCGGATTGGGAGAACTGGCTGCCGTCTTGGTTTTGGGATTGGGAGTGCTGGATGCCGCCTTGGCCGCGCTTTTTGGATTCAGTGCTTTAATCTTCGCCATACCATTCCTCGAGAATTATGCTGCAAAGCCGATAATACGACAGTATTCAACGTCGAATTGTCAAAAATATCGGAATCGCCGTCCCTTGGCAAGTCCTAAACCGCCCAAGCTAACCTCAGGGGGGCAGACAATTTTCTGAAGACAATGCGCAAATCCCCTTGTCGTCAGGCGAACAGGTCTGTTCAAACATATATACCTGCATCACCGAGAAGAGATTTTTACATCGATGTGCAGGATAGACAGGATCGTTCAGAACCGAATTATCTTTCCTGACTTCATCCTGTGTATCCTGTCCATCCATGTTAACCGAATTTCAGACGACCCCCTCATCATCTCCATATTCCAGAGAGAGATTTGTCGTGCACCCTAACCTCAGCGACCTCTAAAACGAAACCAGGAGCCCCGCCCCGCCGTAGAGGCCCGAGTCCATGGGGGTCCCAGGGAAAAAGCCCGCGGATTTGGCGCCGACTTTACAGGAGAGGCCGAAGCGGCCGAACAGGAGTGTCTCCAGTTCTCCGACGGCATTCCAGCCGGATCCGTCATAGAGACCTTCTTCCGAATCCGGAACCTGCCAGGTGTCGCCGGCCACGCCGAAGGACACCCCGGGGAGCACGGGGAGACCGTAGAGGCCGCCGCCCCATCCGTAAGTCCGGTTGAGCGGGTTGGAGAGATCGCGTCCGTAGACGGTCACGAGCGGGCCGGGGGTGACCCAGTAGAGGTCCAGGAACCGGGTGACCTCCTCCGGGCCGATAAAGGCGCGTGTGCCGGCGGTCATGCCGAACCCTCCCCCCAGGGGGATAACCGGGGGGCGAACCTGGGTTTTGCCACGGAGGACGTGGTCGGTCACATACCCGTACATGGCGGCCAGGGCGGCGGGATCACACAGGTTCCACAGGGCGGCCTGTTGCACTTCGTCATAGTTGTCGCGGAGCTTTGAATCGTTGAAATCGATGGGATAATCGTTATTCCAGACGTCGCCGGCATCGGCCCGCCGCCGCTGGGCCTGACGCGAGACGAGATAATAGGCGATGTCGTTACCGCCGTTGTACTCCTCGGAGAAGTCGTCGGGAGAGTCGTTCGGGTCGGGAGTAATCAGGCAGTACAAACTGAAGTCCAGTTTGGCAATCGCCATCAGCGGGATCTTGGAGCCATCGGCCCCGTCGCCCGTGTAGAGATCACGCAGAATGCGGTGCGCCAGGATGGAGTCGGCCTCCGTTCCGCCGCCGGCCAGCATGATGTTTTGCTCGTTGTCGGCGGGGTCCTTGCCGATGCTGGTCCAGCCTGAGAAGTCGAGTCCGAACCCGTATTCCGGGTCGAGGTTAAACTCCCGAGCCCGCGAGCCGTGCCCGTAGACCTCGTGCTGAACCACGCTGAGCCCTCCGGCCAGGATGAATTCATAGGCGGGTGCCACAAAAGGGAACCGCTCGGTCCGGGCTGCCCAGCTGATTCCGCGGCAAGCCAGGCTGTGCAGCGTGGTGATGTTCCGCCCGCCATAGTCCATGGCCGGGTCGGTTTCGAAACCCAGGAAATAGGCATCATAAACACGGTTGGAGACCGGGGCCGCCCGAACTCCTCCTGCCAGCAGGGCGCACCCCGCAACCAGAATGAACAGTCGTTTCATAGAAGGCTCCTTTCCAGATCAATTGCCGCCTTTTTATCAATTTTCCAGCCTCTGTGTAAAGCGTGCAGGCGGACGGATTCGGGCTTCCCGATAACCATTGACTTTTGAGGTTATTCTGCGGCATTATCGGCCGCTCTACAGGGAGGAAAAATATGTCGATCAGGCCAGAAATCATACCTTTTTTGATTGCTTCCGTGGTGGTGGGCGCGGTGTTGTTGGCTGCGCTGCGCGTGTCGCGCGTGTCCCTGGGCAAGGCGTTGGTGGCCAGCGGGATCGTGGTCATTATCCTATGTGCGTACATGGTTTGTTTCTTTCGCGATCCGGTTCGCGTGGCTCCGGTCGATCCCGCGCTCATTGTGGCGGGTGCCGAGGGCAAGGTGATGGCGGTGGTGGATGTCGTGGAGCCCACTTTCCTTAAGACGAACGCCGTACGCATCAGCATATTCCTCAGTTTGATCGATGTGCATGTCAATCGTGCGCCCATAGCGGGTCGAGTCGAGTTTGCGCAGTACTTCCCCGGCGCCCGGTACTTCACCTTTGAGGAGAAGTCCTCGACCTTCAATCAGCACAGCTCGATTCTGATCAAGGGTGAGCGGACCTCATGCCTGGTGAATCAGATTGTCGGGCCGGTGGCGCGGCGTGTCGTCTACTGGCTTAAGGTGGGGCAGGATCTGAAAAAGGGCGAACCGTTCGGCATGATGAAGTTCGGATCCCGCCTGGACATGTATTTCCCGCGTGGCGACGTGGAAGTCTTGGTCAAACCCGGCGACAAGGTGCTGGCGGGCGAAACGGTGGTGGCGAGGATTCTTCCGCCTCCCGGGGGCGGGCCGGTTGACCTCGAAAAGAAGGGAACACCTTGAAAACCACTCTGACCTGGCGTCAATTGATCCCCATCAGCGTCACCCTGCTGGCGATGCTGTGCGGGTTCTTCAGCATTCTTATGACGCTTGAGAGCATGGGCGAGCCGCTTGAAAAGGCGGGCGAGATGCACCGCTGGGCGGCGCTCCTGATCATGCTGGCGATGATTCTCGACGGGATTGATGGCAATATCGCCCGCCGGCTCAAGGGCTGCACCGAGATGGGCGCGGAGTTGGATACCTATGTGGATATGACCGCCTTCGGGATCGCGCCGGCGATTTTGATCTATGCGGTGATGTTGACCGGGTCGATTCCGCAGGATACCTCGCGCGCCTTGTGGCGTGTGGTCATGACCTCGGCGGTGGTGCTTTCGGGGGTGGTGCGATTGGCGCGGTTCAAAGCCGGTGACCCTTTCCGGGGCCAGATGGGGTACACGGGATTGCCCATCACGGCCTGCGCCGGGTGGGTGGCCATGCTGGTGTTTATCAGTCAGAGCAAGCCGTTTAATACGTTCTCTTTGAGCCAGGGTCCGGTGGCGGCGCTATTCCTGATCGGCGTGCTGGCGTTCATCTATTTGCAGGTTTCCAATGTGCGTTATCCGAAACCCACCAAGCATCCGGCTTTATTCATTCCCATGGTGATCATGGTCTGTGTGCTCTTTGGCCCGCAAAGGGTGGCCGTGCCAGCCGCCGTTTTCATGGTCCTGATGGTTTTGGGTTACATCGTCTTCGGGCCCCTCTATATGCGGCATGCCATCCGGCGCGCCAAGGGTGCCCCTTGTGAGCCCGAAGAATCGGAATCCTGACGGGAGTCCCCTATGCCCGCCGATCCGAGCGAGGAAATGAAGGATATTGCCGGGCAGGCGGAAGCCTATCTCCTCTGGATGAAAGACGAGGGGGTCCAACGCATTGAAGCGGGGAACGCTCCATCGCCACGAGCCGGGTCGTCACAAGGGGTTGATGTTGATATGGACCTGAAAAAGATAGCCAAAACGATCGGGAGCTGCCGGAAGTGTTCCCTGCATGCGACCCGGACCCATACGGTTCCCGGACAGGGGCATCCCCGGCCGGAGCTTATGTTTGTTGGTGAGGCGCCGGGCGCGGACGAGGATGAGCAGGGGCTTGCCTTTGTCGGGCGGGCCGGGCAGTTGCTGACAAAAATGATCCTGGCCATGGGTTTTCAGCGGGATGAGGTCTTTATCGCCAACATTCTCAAGTGCCGTCCGCCGGACAACCGGCCGCCGCTGCCGGAGGAGATGGAAACCTGTCTTCCCTATCTCAAGGACCAGATCCGGCTGCTCAAGCCCAAGGTGATCGTGGCGTTGGGCGCGACAGCAGTCCGCGGGCTGGTCGGGCTGGAGGGGATTTCCAAGCTCCGCGGGAACTGGGTGAAATTCGAGGGCATCGACCTGATGCCGACCTACCATCCCGCCTACCTGTTGCGGAATCCGCCGGCCAAGAAGGACGTCTGGATGGATCTGCAGGAGGTGTTGCGCCGTCTGGGGCGGACCCCGCCGCCGGTGAAGCCCGCGTAGGGCGTTTGTGTCCAAGGTTTATGGATGGTTGCGCTCTGTCGCGACCCTTTCCGTTTGTTACGGAAAGAAATAGCCAAACTGTTTCGCCCAGATCTGGATCTGAAACTATTTTCCTGTCCCCACCTAGCGCGCCGATGGACCGCAGTGGAAATAACCAATATGGACAAGCTTTAGCAAGCTGTTGGCATCAAAAGCTTGTCGCTTCCTTTGACATCCCGTTACATGACGATCCCTGACGCCTAATTCCGTTTTCAGACGCTATACGTCACGACGCATAACGTCTGTACAACCAGTAATCACGTCACGGATTGCGACTTTCTTGCAGGTGCCACACCGGATTATGGCTGTTGACGTATAACGTCGGCTGAGCGGGTTTATGCGTCACCGCATGCTTTTAAATCTTGTCCTGCCTTGTCCTCCTGGGGTGAGGAATAAAGGGCAGGCTTGTTTGCCGCAGGTTAGAAGCAGATGTCGTTATTTGCTGTAGCCATGATGGTTATGAGAATGGCTTGACGTTAAGGGTTGTGATTTCTAGCATCCCTTTAGTCGGGTTGTGCCTGACACGAGTGATATGCGTCAGACATCCCCCCAAAACACAGGAGTATTTCGTCAATCTTCCCGATGGTCGGAACTACGTTCTGACGGTGTCGGGGAGATCCAATGCGATTACTGCTATTACGTTCATACCGGATCCAGGCGGGCGCTCTGATTTTGAGTGCGTCCGCGTTGGCGAGATCGAGAAGACAATGAGTTCCCAACAAAGCGGCGGACACGTACGGTGACCGCCAGCGTTGGAGCACAAGATTAGATGATGCGAAGGATCAGAATCACGGCACTGGCAATCACGGTGTTGCTCGTCTGCTGGTATGGTGCGGCATCGCTCCGTCTTCTTCGCGCACATTCGGAGTTCCAGAGCATCCGCAGGACGCAGCCCGAATCGCTTGGCTACCCCATATCCGAGCAAGCCCCCTTCTTCGCGAGTGCCTCGCTACGGTTCCAGCATTCGGTGGGGCCGCTCATCAAGAATCCATCTCGTAGCGACATCCGCCTGTATTTCGACCGTGAACCGAAGATCAACCGATATTCATGTGACGCCTGGGCGTCGAATGAGTCCGGGCGCTGGCAACTGAAGATCCACAACTGAAGACCAAGGAGCTCCAACAACACCATCCACTCGTATTTCTGAAAGGCCGCGGACGGCCTTCCAGAAAACGGTGACGGTGAGCGTTGGCACGCAAAATGATTTGACCGGCATCATGACAATACATACACTGTAAATACATGAGTGGTATCCAATTTAAGTGGGACGAGAACAAGAATCGCAAAAACAAGCGGGAGCACGGCGTCTCTTTTGAGGAGGCACAGACCGTGTTCCTGGACGAGAATGCCATACGGTTCTTCGATCCGGATCACTCAGAAGAGGAAGACCGATTCATCATGCTGGGTATTAGCTTCAAGCTCAGGGTGCTGGTAGTGTGCCACTGTTATCGGGAAAATGATGAGGTCATCAGATTGATTTCGGCCAGAAAGGCCGACAAGGACGAAATTCAGGATTACGGGAGGTGATACCATGAGAGCACATTATGACTTTTCGAAAATGAAGGGGGTGAAGAACCCTTACATCAAGCAGCTCAAGCAGCCTATCACCATCCGGCTGGACAAGCTGACGGTGGCATATTTCAAGGCACTGGCAACAGAACTGGGCATGCCTTACCAAAACTTGATCAACCTTTATCTCCGCGATTGCGCCGCAGAGCATCGCAAGCTGGCTCTCAAGTGGGCATCATGATTGGCCGAACCAGTGTATGAACGTACGGCTTCGCCGCCGCTCATGGCCGCCGTTCGCTTCAGAAAAATGAAAAGAAAATCAATATTAGTGTCGGTAGTCGCAATACTGCTGGCGGCGATGGTCGTCGCGTACTTCATGCGAGTGACTTGCCAGAGTGCTCGCATAATTGCAGGCACTGACCAGGCAAGGAACAAATGTGATCAATGCGTCTACGCAGGCACCCGGCTGTCTTATAGCCAGATTGAAAGTCCTCCTCCATCTCTCAGACTTCCGCATTGGGATGTCTCCTATAGCTGTCCCATCCATAGCGGCAGTATGCGTTACGTGAGTCTTTCGGAAGCATGGAGGGAGCGAACCAACGCCTGCACTTTACGTCGCTAACCGCGCCGAAAGTAAGGCGTGACGTTGGCCATGGAAGAATGAAAAGAATGGTGCCAATGCTCCTCGTGCTTGCCTGCGCCGGTTGCGGGACCACAGGCTATGTCCGCAATTGGGGACAAGTCACCATCGCCATGCCGAGAGAACAGGTCCACAGGCTACTCGGCGAGCCAACCTCAGTTCTATCGCGGGAGCAGTGGGATTCGACCGTTCGCAAACCAGGCAACTCGATGACCATGGAAGGGATCCTGGTTTTGTCGTCAAGTATGCTCTGTCAGTTCGAGGCGGTGGAAATGTGGCCAGCTCCAAAGAACCAACACGATTACCTTCGCGTATACTTTAGCAAGACTGGCAAGGTGCTGGGTAGACAGCCATACAGAATTGAGGAGAAATACCAACCAACTTCTACGGGCGACGTCGCTATCCGCGCCGCACCAGAGAGGTAGGCGTTCGATGGATGGGATAGGATTATGGATGCAATGTACACGACCATCGTTGGTGCACTCGCTTTGCTTGCAGGATATGCGGGGTTCATCATCCTGCGAGACGTGAATAAATCGGAGCATGATGGAAAGCCGGTGTCCATGTTAATCAGGCAACTCATGTTCATTACCTTTCCTGGAGCGAACGAGAACAGCAATCCCTATCTGGGTGCCATCTTTATGGGCTGTCTTCTAGCGATGATGGGGGTCTTTGGTGTAGTAGGTATCGTCGCCACACTAGCAACCCAGTAGAAATGCATCGAACACGCCTTTGCTCGGCACGTCGCTAGCGCGCCGCCCGAGAAGGCCAATGTTGGATTAAGGGATGAAGATACGGAAAACAATAGGGATTGCCTTTGGCGTTGTGCTGGGGCTGTTCATACTGCTGATCATGAGTGGGTATCCGGAAGGTTACTGCGTTTTCTGGCCAAAGATCGACACCCGGTATGCCCCAGGTTATTCGGAGACGGAGTTCGAGAAGATCAGAGGCGGAATGACTTGGGACGAGGTGAACCGGATTATGTGTCCACCATTAGAAATCGCGACAAATCGCAATGGGATGATTCATTTGTCCTACACATCAGATGGCAACGCCCCCTTTGGGGACTTTGCCTGGTTTGGGAGAGGACTTGAAATTAGCAACGGCATTGTTACTGGAGTGGTCAAGACGATGTACGGGGATTAAAAAGGAATCCAACACGCCCTCGCTCGGTACGCGGAGTACCGCTCCCGAGAAGGGCAACGTT
>CAMBRF010000040.1 GCA_945870225.1 PVC group bacterium
TTGCAGTCCTTTGGCGGCTTGGATGCCAATACCAATGGCGTCCCCGACTGGCTTGACCACCGCATGGCTTCCTTGTCGGAAGCCGGGCCAGTGCCCGAATCCACTCTGGTGTCACCGATTTGCCTGGAAGGATCCGCGGTTTATCAGGATCGACTGTCCATCGCTGCCTCCTATGCGCCCGGTGGCCAAACCCAGCAGATTGTGGCGGTACAGCACGGCTTGGGGTCCACGTGGTTTGCCAATATCTTCATCTCTCCCACCAACACGACCGAAATAGTGACGGCGGATCAGAGTAGCGGCGTCGTGGTGTCCAACAGTGTGATTTGGGAGGCCGTCAACCTGCTTGTCACCTCTTACAGCAATGGGTTGGCGATTCGTGGAGGCAGTTCGCTCAGGCTCTCGGCCTGGCCTGTGGAAGCCACTAATGGCCTGGCCACGTTCATGGTCTCAACCGGAACGAATGTGATTACCAACCTCGTCGCCACGGCGGGCAGCCCAATTCCCTATTGTTTCAACCAGGCTGGAAACTTCATGGTCCTCGGTACCTGCAGCAACGAAACCACGCTCACCAACGGGACTCTTGCGGTACGGGTTGTCTCGGGTTCATTCAACGGTGAGGAAGCTGAGTGCGTCACCGGCCAGGCCCGCACTTGGGATTGTCCGGGCATCAAGACAGACGCCGTGGTGCAGGCCGACAGCCAACTCAGCGTTTCGTCCACCAACCTGGCCGGCGGCGGCACTCGCTTCACCCTCATGAACCCGACGGACGGCCCTTTTTATATGGTGGCGCGGCTGGGTGCGGATGGCCCCGTTCTGGATAGTGCAAAGATCAGTTCAATCAGGGGCGACCATGGCACTTATTTCAAGGTGGTCGAAACCTTTGCCGATGGAAGCCGCATGGTTGAGGTCCGCCTGCAATTGGGGTACGTCCCCGCTGACCTTGTGGTCAAGCTCAACATCTTCGTCGGAGGCGTTACCTTCCTGGACGGAACCCTCAACAAGACACTGACGGCTGCGGATTTCAACGAACTGGGCGTCTGCACCTATCGCCTGCTCCAATCTGCGTCATCCCAATCATCAACCTGCCATACGACAAAGCTCTATCAGGGCGGCTTGTACATCGGAGGCAACTGATGGGCAGGGGAGCGATAAACGTGGCTGGTCTTGGGGTAGGGTGGCTTCCCTGCCGAAATGTGTTTGGCGGAGTTCTTCCCCGCCGCATCTTTTTTCTTTCCTTCGTCCTTTCCGCCTCCAGTATCTTCGCCGCCGACCCGGCGGTTTTAGCCAAGGTGCTCGGCGCAACGGAGGTTTCCTATCCTGCCCGGCTGGAGGCCGTCAAGTCTTTGAGTAAGTCCCTCTCCTCCGAGGAGATCACATCCCTCTACGCCTTTCTCGGCCGGAAGGCCGCTGACGATCCCTCCCGGCCGGGCGAACTGGATGCGATCAAGAACGATGTCGTGAACCAATTGAAGGCTCAAGACCGCTTTCCGCAGGAACTGCCTGGCCATCTGATGTCCATGTACACCGACCGTTCCCACGGCAATGTCTGGCGCGATTATTGCATCCAGCATTTGGGCGACAGTGTTCTGGAGATCAGGGATGAAACTGGTCGTGAAAAGGCGATCCGCGTCCTCTGGTCTGCGGTGGACGAGCGACAGGGAAGCATCCCTGGAACCGGACTGATTGCGCTCTTTAATTTGTGCGGGCAGGGGGATGTTGACCGGGCTCGCGTCGCGACCAAAGCTCTCTCGATGGTGCGTTCCCCGGAATATGGCGAACCGGCCAAAATCACGGCGTTGCAGATCTGCGCATGTCTGGGTGAGGTGGGCGTTCTTCCCGACGCCCGTAAACTTGTTGCCGATGGACCGATTCCTGTCCGGACTTCGGCAATCGCGTGCCTTGGGGTTTTAGGGGATCAGTCGGACTTGGTGTTGCTGCAGATGGCAGCTGTCAGTACGGATATCCGGCTCAAGACGGCCGCACGGGCAGCCATCAAAAAGATAAATGCAAAGATAATGCAACCGTAGTTGTTGTTTTTGAAATTGGATGCAAGAGGAAATTTAGAATGAAGAATATAAAAGCAATCAGGGCGCTGGTGTGGTTTGTGGGCGTCATGGTGTGGTGTTGTGTGCCAGCGGTGATCTGGGGAGTTGCCCCTGCAACCAATTTATCCTGCCCTGCGGAAGCGTATGGCCCATCGTGTTCAACTTGCCCGACAGACACAAGTGACGCGGCACCAGGGTGCGCCTGGGTGAAGATCGTTGCAGGCCCGATGCGGCCGGGAAGTTCCGTCAAGTTGGCGCTATTCCGGATGGGCGAGAATCAGTTGTCCGAGGCGGTTTATTCACCCCAGACCCTGAACTTCGTGGCTGGCTATGCCATGAAAGGGGTATCCCATGAGGTGACTGCCGCGGGCGCCCCCCGTCAGGTAACCTTGATTCAGAGCGCGGGTGTCCCCTTCCTCTTCAATTTCAAGGATAACGAATCCATCGGTGTTCCCGTGTTCGGTGATGCGCAGATCAAGAAGCACCGGCTGTTCATGGTGGATGCGAATGGGTGGACGGTATTGAAGGAGCCCGCCTACTATGATCTCTACACCGGGGACGGGGAGCGGTACCGGTTCATCGCCTATAAGGCTTCACCGCAATATATGCAGATGGTCAGCCATCGAACTGTGGCCGGGCGCGAGGAAACCTTCCAAGACATGGGCGTCGAGGTGATCCGGGATTCCAGCCAGAGCCTGCGGCAGGTGCTTCTGCCAACCCGGCTGGCGGATATCGTGGTCACCGATTCGAGCCGCTATGCCCTGAAGTTCTACACTCTTGCCAGCATGGTCGGCGGCAAGGATACCAATGGGTGCTATCGCATCGACGCGGGCGCGGTTCCCTTCGAAACTTGGAGCTTCGCCAACCCGTTGCCTGGAACATTGCGCAAACTCATCGTTACACGTTCCATGGCGGGGCGGACGACGGTCTACGATTTTACCTATAACCCTGATGCCGAAGACTGGATCATGACTTCGGGCAACGGCCTTGACGTGGCGCGCCAGGAGGAGGACGCAACAATGTGGAATGATGCTCGCACTGAGCGATGGGTCACACATTCCGTCAAAGCGGCGGATGGCACCCTCGTAAGCCGTTATGTCGAGCAGATCAAGTCCTTTGGCTGGGGTGATGGCGTGACGCGCCGTGTCACCGAAACCGGCGGAGTAAACCAGACCAACCTCTTCACCTATACCGCCGCCGGTCTGACGGAATCCGCCATTGAGCCCGATGGAAGTTGGCGCTGGTACCGTTATGATGCCGCCGGGCGCGTAACCAATGAGCTTTCCTCCATCAAGGATTCGTCGCTCACTTCATCGGTCACTGCGGCTCACGCGGTGCTCACCAGTTATGCGCCCGTGGATCCCGCCGACAGCCCGCGCCTGAACGACCAGTTGCCCCGCATGGTCACGGAATCCATCCTGGGCACGATGGTCGCCCGCACCTATCGTGCCTACCGGCAGGGCGGCAACGGCGAACTGCAGGAAATTGTCGAGAAGGCCGCGACCCCGGCGGCCGCCTATGGCGACACCGATAACCTGCGAACCGTCACCACGTACTACGGAACCAATTCGGTCAATTGCCAGATCGGCCGCGTGGCCTCGGTGGCCTATCCGGATGGGCGGCTGGACACTTACACCTACCAATATGGAACCTATCAGCCGGGCGCAGGGGAAATCCCCCCGGCGTTTACTCCGAATCCATCCAGCAATTACTGGTGCGAGACGGTGGTACATGGAACGGTCACAAGTCCCGAAGGCGTCGGTGGAAAGACCACGAAGGAAACCCGCATCTTCGACCCGATGAGCCAGGAAATCCTTAGCGAGACTTGGGTTTGCACCGGCGGACCGAACTATGAGCGAGTGGCCTGGACATCCAAGACTTTCGATGAGTGGCAGCACCCCGTGCTGGTCAGGAATTCCAAGGGCGAGAAGAGCGAAGCGTCATGGGGCGGTAACTGCTGTGGCAGGGAATGGGAGATCGGAGCGGACGGCACCACGTTCCTCTACGGGTATGACTTGCTGGGCAAGTTGACCACCATCATAAGAAAAGGAGCGACCACGAACGAGGCTGATCGGATCACGAGCTATACCCTTGATAGCGAGGGGCGACGCCTGACGGAAACCCTGTCAGCCGGGCCGCTGACCCAGTTGATTAGCAGCAACACATATGACCTTGCCGGACGCCTGGTCTCGACCTTGGACAGTCAGGGCATTGTGACCACCTATCGTTATGAGGGAGTAGCCAGCACCACCATCCGGGGCGGCGTGACTAACGCGACTACCCGCTATTTGGACGGCCAGACCAAGTCCACCACCGAAAATGGAATTGTAAAGACGGCCTACGATAGTGGGATAGACGCGAGTGGGTTTCGTTGGACGAAATCATTTAGCGGGCCTGCTGGCGTCAGCTCGCCTTCCTGGCAGAAAACCACCACCGATATGATGGGGCGTCCCGTCAAGACGGAGAAGCCCGGCTATGGCGGTGCTGTGGTTGCCACTATCTACTCCTACAACACCAAGGGCCAACTGATCTCAACAACCCAGCAACCCAACAACTCAACAACCCTCAGCGAGTACAACGAACTGGGCGAGCAGACCCGCTCCGGCCTTGACGTGAACACCAACGGCACCCTTGACCTCATCGGCCCCGACCGCATCAACGAATCCGCCTCCTGGTTCGATCAGGATGCTTCAAATAACTGGTGGCAAGTCCGCGCCTCGATTCTCTACGCAGGCAACACCGCCACCCCCACCACAAACTCCATCCAGAAAACTCGCCTTTCTGGATTCTCTCAGATCTCAAATCTCATGTCAGAGATGGTGTCTACCGACATCAATGGGATTTCCACCACCTCCCGCACCTATGTGGATCGCGCCAACAAGACCACCACCCAGATCGCGCTCTACCCCGATTCCACCAATAGCGCGGAACAAGTAACCATCAACGGCCTGCTAACCTCCTCGATATCCAAAACCGGCGTCGAAACCGCCTACACCTACGACGCCCTAGGCCGCCAGACCTCCTCCTCTTCTCCCTCTCCCTTCAGGGGAGAGGGTGGGGGTGAGGGTGCTCGCCTAGTCGGCTCCTTCACGGCCTACAACTCCCTCGGCCAAGTCGCCTCAGCCATGGACGCGGCCTCCAACACTACAACCTTCACTTATGAT
Source organism: PVC group bacterium (assembly GCA_945870225.1). Classification (GTDB taxonomy): domain Bacteria; phylum Verrucomicrobiota; class Kiritimatiellia; order CAIKKV01; family CAITUY01; genus CAMBRF01. Next base: position 5,210 of record CAMBRF010000040.1, read on the forward strand.
TATCTGGGCCGCCGTACACTGGTCACTGACGCCCTGTCGAACTCCACGGTCACTGCTTTCGACCCCGAAGGCCGCGTCCTCGCCACTTGGGGAGCCACTTACCCCGTGGCCTACGACTATGACGCCTACGGCCGCATGACCGCCATGTACACCCTGCGCGATTCATCCTTGGTCATTTCCAATTATTCAACCTTCATAACTCATACTTCATCCTTTGACCGCACCCGCTGGCTCTACGACGCGGCTACAGGACTGTTAACTAATAAGTTATATAGCGATCTTCGCGGCCCCTCCTACACATACACCCCCGACGGAAAACTCGCCACCCGCACCTGGGCGCGCGGCGTTGTAACCGCCTACAATTATGACAGTCTCGGGCAGTTGACCAAGATCAGTTATAGCGACAACACCCCCGCCGTTACTTTCACCTACAATCGCCTCGGCCAACAGGTCACCATCGCCGATGGCGCCGGCACTCGCCTGTTTTCCTACACGGATGCTTTCCAACTGGCGTCTGAAACCAACACCACTGCGGAACTGGTGCGCATCTATGATTCCAAAGGGCGACCCGCTGGCTACGATCTCGTGACGATCGGCTCCACCAGCGTGGTGTCCTCCATTCGTTATGATCACGACTCGCTCGGGCGCTTCTCCGCACTTTCCAACACTGTGGGAGGGGCGCTACGCGCCGCGACATATTCCTATCTTCCCGGAAGCGATCTCCTCGCCGGTAACGACCTCTTTTCGGGAGGGACAGCGGCCTCGCTGTCCGCAACCCGCGCCTACGAGCCCAACCGCAACCTCATCACCCAAATCCTGAACACCTCCGGCACGAACCGTATTTCACAGTTTGACTACGTCAACGATGCGGTGGGGCGGCGGACGCAGCGGGTGGATTCTTCTTCCCTGACCAACGACTTCGGCTATAATTCCAGAAGTGAATTGATCGAGGCGCTCATGGGCACGAACAATTTCTCGTACCGTTATGATCCCATCGGAAACCGGACGGTGGCTACGAACAATGGGGCCGTCACGGAATATCTGGCAAATTCCCTTAACCAGTATTTTGTAATCTCAAATCAGCAATCTCAAATTGCCCCCGCTTACGACCTCGACGGAAACCTCACGAATGATGGCCGCTTCACCTTCGCCTGGGATGCTGAGAACCGGATGACAGGGGCTTCAAACGAGGCTGTGGTCGCGAATTATTTATACGATTACATGTCGCGCCGCTATCGGAAGATTGTCAGCGGTGTGACGAATAACTTCGTTTACGATGGCTGGAATTTGATCTGGGAAACCTCCAGCGCGGGCGTCACGAATACCTACGTCTGGGGGCTCGATCTAAGCGGAACACAACAGGGCGCAGGTGGTATTGGCGGCCTGCTTTCCGTAACGCGGAATGGCGCGACCTATTATCCCTGCTACGATGCGAACGGGAATATTACGGAATATGTTGACGCCAGCGGCGCGGTTGTAGCGCACCGGGACTATGATGCGTACGGAAATACAGTCGCGTCCAGCGGGCCGATGGTAAATGACTTCAGCTTTTGGTTCTCTAGCAAATATTTAGATCAAGAGACGGGGCTATATTATTTTGGCTACAGATTCTATATGCCGGTTATCGGGAGGTGGGGGAGCCGGGATCCTATCGGCCTCAGTGGTGGCCTGAATCTGTATCAGTTTGTTGGTGACTCTCCTGCGAACAAGGTTGATCCTGTCGGTTTGCTTGCTAATGATATGCCTAGGGTTTCTGCACCTTGTTGTGGAGGGCGCATTTATACTCCATCGGCGAGTTGTTGCTACAGCAATGAAGTTATTCCCGTCGTGACGGAATCATCAACTCGGTACAAGGTATGTTGTCGTCCTGCGAAATATGATCCCGCATCCGATCCTCCTTGGGGTAAGCGGATATATCCTCTTATTACTCATTGCGACCTGCGTCGTGGATCCTGTGAGTCGGATGAGACATCCTATGAAGTCACGAAATCTGATGCCGGCGACATAGATGGCGGCAAGCCGTGTCGGTGTGCAACAGGAGATAATATTTCATCGTGTTTGGATCGACATCCCTATGATCCTGGTGTCGGTCTGCCATGGAGCAATTGCCAAGCGAGCACAGTTTCGCGGATGCAGGCGTGTTGCTTGAAGTCTAACTGGCGACCGAATTGTTACGCAGTCCCCTTTTGATCGGAGAGCTATGACAATGATCCAAAGTCTCGCGTATATTGGGAGCGGGTTGGTGGTTCTGGGTGCTTTTAGCTGGATTGTGGCAAGAAAATCCATGCTTACACGAATCATCGCTAGTGTATGTGTCCTGAGTCTCTTGACTTTTGTAGCTTACTCTGTTGGACGAATTAGTCAAAAAATGGTGTTTTTGGGTTCGCACATCAGGAGTTTTGAGCAGTATTCTGAAACTCTAACAAGACTTGCTCGTGAAGGCCGATTGAACGATCTAAGTGAAGCGGTTATTTGGTTTGATGAAAGATGGCGAACGGATACGCAATCATCAAGCAACATCGTTGTTTTGGCGTCTGATTTAGAAAAGAAGTATGGGCGGCTCTGATAAATTGTTGCCGATCATTTTAACACCGTACGCGGTTCCCGAATTAAACCTGTCAAAAACAGCCTCGATTTCCGCGCTTTGACCGTAAAAAGTCCCCGTAGACATCATAAGATTTTTCGATATTTGCCAGTGCCGTCGTAAAAGTTTGAGACTGATACGACGGGGCTGGGCGGCTGGCCTATTTTCCCCACCTTCCTATCTGACCGGTGCGGTCATATTCACATGCTAAGTTTATGATCCTGCTGGCTATTTGTTAGCCGAAAGAAGCGTCATGGCCTCATTGAAAGTGACGCCTCTGATTTTCACGAAAAAATCTATGGCATTACCGGACTGGCCGGAGTCCGGGCAGTTCCAGTAATGCTCCTTGATAATGATCTCGCGGGGAAATCCCCCGACGGCGAAGTTGCCCTCTGGGCGGGGGAGAAGCCGGTACCCGAGCTGTTCGAGCACCGGCTTGAGATGGATCTGGCGAGCCTGGCGTATATCAAGCCGGGACCATGTCATGATCTTTTCTCCAATGCGGTTGCATCAGGACGCGGTTGACCTGATCGATGCCGATGACCTGTTTGCGGTCCCGGACAGCCTCGAGCATGGCGGAGATGCAGAGGTTGCGGGTACGCCGGAGAAGGCCCTCAGAAGAGCGTACAATGAGGGCGACGGCGTCATCGCTGAAGGTATTATGACCCATGCCGACAGCGTCGCACTGGGCATAAAGGAAGGTTTTCATGTCCTCCGGATTCAGGCGCGGTACCTTGACGGAGTAGGTGATGCGGCTTTTGATGTCCTCATTGACGGTGAGGTGCAGCTTTTGCATGAGCTGGGGCTGGGCGAAGAGGACGAGGTTGTGGTTCTTGGGGAAGTCCTCGAACAACAGGCGCAACTTGCGCAGGCACTCGACCTCCATGAGATGGGCGTCATCAATGATGGGGACGAGCATCTTGCCCTCCTGATTGATTTTCCAGCCGTCCTCGATCAGCAGTTTTTCGCAGGTGGCATCCCTGCCGAGGGTCTCGATCTGGAAGGCCTCGCAGAGGATGTGCAGGGTATTGGTGTAGGTGTGAAGGGTCCTGGCGATGGCCGGGGTGATCATGCGCTTGGGGTCATGCGAGATCAGGGCGTGTTTGATGACGCTCTTCCCGGTGCCCGGCTCGCCCATGACGATGCATAAACCGCCTTGCTGGCAGTGGACTTTGAGCGTCTCGAAAACGTCCTGCTGGTGGGGTAGCAGGGTGGTTTTGCGGGAGGGGTCGAAGGGATTGAACTCGAGGCCGAAGTGTGAACGTAGCATTTTCTATGTCTCCTTGTTTGGTGTTGTTTGCAGACCTCCTTGATGCGGCTGATAATGCTGTTCCCCGCCATCGAATCGATGGCTCCCAGAACCCGTAGCTTCAAATACACGTTTATTCGTTTCAAGCGATCCTCCTTTGGTTGTTTTTTCGACCGTACCGCAGGTCATGGGAGGAAACGCATTGGATTCGCGTGTTGCTAGTCAACCGGTAGGCTTGGCAGGCCGGAAGACACTATGGTATTTTGGGAATGCGGGGTGTGTGCTAGGCCACAGCCAGGAAATCCTTCTGAAAGGAGATCTGATAGGCCGTGATGGGTGAAAGAATGCCGAATTCCTTTTCCAGGTGAGCGAACACCTGGAAGAGGGGCACCCCCGTCTTTCCTCTTGGTGGCGGCCCCCTGGCGCAGAGGTGAGTCCGCAGAACCGTCTGGCACCGTTGCAATCGGCGGTAAAGCCTGTAGGCCGTATCCAAAGAGCATGGAAAGCCGGAGCGTTCCCATGCCTGCTTGAGTGAACGAGCGTCGAGTAAGGTCTGAATGAAAGCCCAGAGTTGTTTGGCCGGGAAACACCGGCGCGGCAGGGTATCACCCAGCCGCAGAAGCCAAGTCGCCCCACAGCCCTCATGATGGTTGCTTGGCTTGCATCTGATGCGCCAGCCACGGATGCCGTTTTCCGTGGGGCTGATAAACCAGTAGGTGTAGCCGTGCCGGATCATGGCGCCAGTCATGCCGCAAGCCGGACACTGGCAAAAAGGGAGCGTGGATCGGAACAGCCCGATCTCCTCCGCGGTTTGAAAGAAAAACTGCATCGGTGCACGGTAGCCGTCCGTGATTCCCCGTCAAACCGCAAAAGAACGGGGCTCAATCTGAAAGGTAAAGGGAAGGTCTGGGAAACGGCACTACGGCACTGGGATACTTTCCCTCATTATGACCGCTTGACCTCTTGCCTCACTCTGGCTTAGAAATAGACGGAACTACGGGCTATTTGCGGGAAGTCACTTGTGGCGCGGGCATCCGCCCGCTTGTCCCCCCTTGCGCCGGACGCCCCCGGCCATGAACCTTGATCCGTCTTTCTTTTAGCCGCTGATGATCCAGGGGGCTGGCGCGGTGGTCGGCCCGCCGACCCTGCTTTGCTCCGCGCTACGCTTGAGCTACGCAGGGCAGGTCGGGCGGCGGTCCTTCTCGGACGGCGGCGGTCAAGCCGTGCTTCCCGTCTCCGCCCGGCGTGACCGCCGTTCTCCGCCGGAAATCCCGGCTTCACCGCGCGCCGGGTTCATGGTTGGCGCGGCGCTACCGGTCGCCGTCGTCGGTACCCTTCGGCAAGCTCAGGGCATGCCGCCGTCGGCCACCGTCGCGCCGCAACGGGACGTTCCGTCCGGGCATTGCCAGCCACTCGCCGGAGATGGCGGAAACCGGTTGCTAAACCTGTTTCAGATCAGCATTGGCTTTTTTGAAGAGTCGGCGTTCGCCGCCGACGACTGGCGACCAGGTTGGCCAGCTTGTCACCGGGCGGCTAAAAGAGAAAATGCGGCTTCGATGGTAACGGTTCGGCCCCTTCGACATGCTCAGGGCAGGCAGGCTCACCGCAGGGGAGGAAAAGCGGCTGAAAATGAATCTGAAACGTTTCAGATCGTGTCAGGCGGTGTGGGCGTGCTGGGCGACGAAGGCCTCGACGAACTCGGCGACCTTGGGGAGGACTTCCCCGCGTGGCTGGGTTCCGCTCAACTCCCAGAAGGCGATGCTGGAATGATGCACACCGACCTTTTCAGCCAGTTGCATCTAAAAGTCTATCTGTCCCCAGTTTTCCCCCCAGTTTTCGCAGTTTTCTTTCCAGTTTTCCTTCGGGAAATTCTCGAATATCGGAATGATTCCGGCGGGCACTTCAATCCCGCCGTCATCAGGTATTATGTCTATTGCCTGTTGAACCCCTGGTGCCGTCTTTGCTAGAGTGGTATATGTCGATGCTGGAAACCGTATTGTGAAAGGAAGTTCATGAGTATTCGGAAGTTGAGAGCGGCGGTTCGTGATGTGCCTGATTTTCCAAAGCCCGGGATCATGTTCAAGGATATCACTCCGATTCTCAAGGATCCCAAGCTTTTTCGTGCGGCGGTCGATTTGTTTGCCAAACGTCATCGCGATAAGGGAATCCGGAAAATTGCCGTTATCGATGCCCGGGGATTTCTTTTTGGATCGGCGCTGGCCTACAAACTCAAGGCCGGCCTTGTGCCCATCCGGAAAAAGGGGAAACTACCCTACCAGTCCTTTGAGGAGAGTTATG
>CAMBRF010000041.1 GCA_945870225.1 PVC group bacterium
CGGTTGCCCGCTTCGAGTACTCAGCGCGCAGCCCGTCACGGTTCCAGCCTGCACGCTCGCCTGGGGCGGCTCGCTGCCGGAAACAAAAGTCTTTTTATGCGTTCGTTCGTCGCAGGCTCCTCACACATGTCCTTGCGCTGGGCTGACGCCCTTGACCGCGCAAGGCCACGTCGCATGAAAAAGGTCTTTTGTTCCCGGCGCGCGGCGGGCGCTCTTTGTGGCGCGGGCATCCGCCCGCTTGGCCCCCTTGCGGCGACGCCCCCGGCTAGTAGCTTCATTGCCATCTTTCTTTCAGCTGCTTTGTGATCCAGGGGGCTGCCGCGGTGGTCAGGCCGCCCGGTTGGCGGCGGCCTTCCAAGGTGGCCGCTTACGCGGCATATATTTCTCGGTCGTTCCGACCGGGTTGGCCGGAACATGGACGGCATCAAAGCGAAATCAGCTTCGAGGGTAAGAGGGGAAAGCGGCTAAAAATGAATCTGAAACGTTTCAGATCGCGTCAGGCGGTGTCTACTGTGCTGCAGCGTGCTGGCGGACGAACGGCTCCAAGACGGCGGCAATCTTCTGTTGCTGGCTTCGCGGAAGCCGCGAGGCGGCTACCGCATCTTGCCGGCGGGCCCACTGCCACGCCTCTTGGAGGCGCTTTCACCGAGCAGTTCCTCGGTACTGACGCTCAAGGCTTCGGCCAACTTCTGGAGTTGATCCGGCCGCAAGGCTACCGGGTTGCGCTCCCAATAGGCATAGGGCTGACCCCCAGTTTCTTTTCCTTCGCACGCTTCGCGGCTTCGTGTGAAAAAATCTATATCTGGATTTCTTCATTTCTCCATTAGTTGAAGTCTTCCTTTCGACTTGTCGGTAACACAAAGCTGATGTCGGGGTTGATTAATCTCGCTTGTTAACGATTGAAAACAGTATACTGCCAAACATGGATACAAAGCTTGAGACACCGTTAAAACCGACTTTCGCCGCCCTTGGGCTATCTTCCGCCATTCTTAAAGCCGTTGAGACGCTGGGATTTGAACAGCCTTCGCCCATTCAGGCGGCGGCCATTCCGGTCCTGATGGCCGGAAATGACGTGGTGGGCCAGTCTCAGACCGGGTCGGGTAAAACCGCGGCCTTCGCTATTCCCGCCATCGAAAAGGTGGATGCCGCCAACCGCGCGGTTCAAGTGCTGATCCTCTGCCCCACTCGCGAACTGGCCACCCAGGTCGCCGAAGAAGTCCACAAGCTTTCCATTCACAAGCGCGGGGTACATTCCGTGCCCATCTACGGGGGCGCCTCCTATGACCGCCAGTTGTTTGAACTCCGTAAAGGCGTACAGATCGTCATCGGAACACCCGGCCGGATCCTGGATCACATCGAGCGCGGGACCCTGAAACTCGACCAGGTAAGCATGGTCATTCTCGATGAGGCGGATCGCATGCTGGATATGGGCTTCCGCGATGACATCGGGAAAATCCTGGACTCCACACCGTCCGAACGCCAGACCGTCTTCTTCTCCGCGACCATGTCGCCACCCATCCGTGAGCTCATCAAACGCTATTCGCGCGATCCCAAGCCCATCCGGATGGAGCAGAAGACGGCGACGGTCTCCACGGTGGAGCAGTGGTATTACGAGGTTCAGCATGTCCATAAGGTGGCGGCCTTGTTGCGTTTGATCGACTATCACGGCTTCCGGCTCGGCATCATCTTCTGCAATACCCAGCGGATGGTGGATGAGCTGACGGACACCCTGCTGGCCCAGGGGTTCTCTGCCGACCGGCTCCATGGGGGCATTCCCCAGATCCAGCGCACCCGGGTGATGAATAAATTCAAAAAGTCCGAATTCGAGTTTCTCGTGGCCACCGATGTGGCCGCCCGTGGGATCGATGTGGATGATCTGGAGGTCGTGGTCAATTACGATATTCCCTATGATGCCGAGGATTATGTCCACCGGATCGGGCGCACCGGGCGAGCCGGCAAGCGCGGCATGGCGCTGACCTTTGTCTCCGGCCGCGACATCTACAAACTGCCCTACATCGAGCGGTTTACCCGCACCCGCATTCTTCGCGGCAAGATGCCCACCATGGGCGAGGTGGAGGAAAAACGGACCGACGGACTGATTGAAAAGGTTCGCCAGGTTCTGCGCGGGGATGCCTATGCCGTGCAAATGCCGCTGGTGGATCGGTTGCTCGAGGAGGGTTTCTCCTCCACGGATATTGCCGCCGCTTTGTTTGTCATGGCCACCGGCGGCGGAAGCGATAGCGACGCCGCGCCTGCCGGTAAGACGGCACCGGTAGAAGCCAAGCCGCCCACGCGTCCCACGATGACGCCGCCGGTCATTGTGGCACCCCTGCATGCCAAACCGGTGTCGGCTAAACCGATTCTCGAGATTGCCCCGACCCCGAAGGCGGCTCCCAGGGCGGCAGCACCCAAGGCGACGCCCCTGATGGTGCCAAAGATCCCCTCCGTGGTTGCGCCCAAAGCGGGACCCGGCGCGGCCGCCAAAAAGCAGCCGGGTCCGGACTCCAAGCCCATGCGCGAACGGCGTGCGGAAGCCGCCCGGGCGACGACCAGCACGGAAGAGCCCATTCCTGTTTTACGCCTCGCGCCGCGGGGGAGTCAGTGGGTCAGGTTGAGCGTGGGGTGGAGCGATAAAATCAATCCCCGGGCGATTGTCAACCTGCTGGAGGCCAAGCTGGGGGTGCCGGCGCCCCGCGTGGGGATGATCGAACTGACCCAGACGCAGTCATTTGCCCAGGTGGGAAAAGAGCATCTGGCTCCGCTTGAAAACGGCCCGATGAAGGTGGATTCCGAATTTGGCGAGCTCGCCCTGTCACTGCTCCCCGAGAAGCACACCTCGGATGTCAAAGGGAAGCCGCGTAAGTCAGTGGACAGTGAGCAGTAGACAGTAGGCAGTGGGCAGTGAGCAGCAAATACTGCACTCACTGCCGACTGCCTGTTGCGCACTGTTCACTGCTTACTGTCTACTGCCCACTGCTTACTGACTTCTTTGGCTGCCACTTCATTGCCGCGGGCGTTCCAGTGGCGGTCGGACTTCAGGTAGCAAGCCTGCCAGCCTTCGGGAGTGGCGCGGATCGCCGGCATCAGGTCCAGATACTGCAGCCCGAGCGTCTTGCACAACTCTTGCATTTTCCCGGGAAGCGGCGCCTGCCCCTGCTGCTCCGTGCGCTGGATATCGGTGTCGCAGGGAATCGTCAGCACCAGGATCGGCAGCGCGGGGGCGGTCCGCCGGAATTCCTTAAGCACGTGCTCCAGCCGATCCCATTGGTCGGGGGTGAAGTCGAAGTACCCTGCGTAGTTGGCGGGGAGCGGGGTCTGCTGATGGCGTGAGAGGCTCTTGAAATACTTGATCGCGTTGCCGGTGTAGGTGAGGTTCAGCAGGATTTGTTCCAGAAGTTTTGAGCCGGGTGCGGGAGCGGGCGGGTGGGTCACGGTCAATTTGTAATCCGGCGGACTACCTGTGAAAAAGGGGCGGATCCGGCTGGCATGCATCCGCTGGCCATACTCATAATCATCATCCATGAAGTCATTGTCGGGCAGGATCGCGATGATTAGGCCCGCATGCTCGAATGTGCTGGCCAGATGTGTGTAGAGCATGAGGTATTGGGTGGGTCCGAACGAGCCCGAGGTGCCGAAGTTGAGGTGCTCCCTTCCGGACAGCTGCTCGAGCCGGTCACTCAGTCGGTTCTCCGTGGCAACTCCCCAGCCTTCGATAAAGGAATCGCCCAGAACGAGCACGCGCTTTTTGCCGTGCGCCATTAGCTCCCGCTCCTTATCCCGCATGCCGTGGCTGTTCGCGTGATAAGTCAGGTTGTAATCGGGAGAAACATGTTTGAACGAGGAGTGGGGATCGTGCCAGACCCCGAAGAAGGGGTTGCTGTCGGCCCAGAAGCGGGAGCCGATGTTGCCGATGCAGTAGGACGGTTGGGCAATTTTGAGGCGGCCGGTGGCGCAGAGCCACCCGAGGCCGGCCTCCAGCAGGACGAAGGTGAGGATCAGGCTGAGAGTCAGGCGGAGCAGATGTTTCAAGAAAAAATTCATGGGCGCAGGGTAGCGTTTTGCTTGTATGGCTGGCAAATGCAAAGGGAGAGGGGGGGAGGGTTTACCCCTCTTTCCCGCTCACATGGGCGGAGCTGAAAGTGGCCATCTCGCTGCCCATTTTGAGGGCAGCCTGGATGAGGGACATGGCGAGTGCGCTGCCGGTGCCTTCGCCGAGCCGCATATGGAGGTCCAGAATGGGCTGGATGCCGATGGCGTTCATGACGGCCCGGTGGCCGGCTTCTTCCGATAAGTGGCTGAAGAAGAGATAGTCGGAAACGGCCGGGTTGAGTTTGATGGCCGCCAATGCGCCGGCAGTGGAGATAAAACCATCGACCACCACGGGCAACCGGTTGGCGGCGCCACCGAGAATGAGGCCGGCAATGCCGGCGATCTCGAAGCCTCCGAGCGCGGCCAGAGTGGATAACGGATCGGCCAGGGCAGTCTGGTTAATGGCCAGCGATTTTTCTATCACGCTGATCTTATGTTTCAGCTGGGCATCATTCACGCCGGTACCGCGGCCGGTGATGCTGGCCGGCGCGAGGCCGAGATAGGCGGCAAACAGCGCCGTGGCCGGGGTGGTATTGGCGATCCCCATCTCGCCGGTGCCCAGCAGGCGGATACCTTCGCCGGCCGCCCGGGTCGCCAGCGCAATGCCGGTCTCCAGCGCTTGCACGGTCTGGGCGTGCGTCATGGCGGGGCCGATGGCCATGTTGGCGGTGCCGCGGGCTACCTTGCGTTTGAGTAGGTTCGGATCATCTGCAAAATCGGCATCCACTCCCATATCCACCACCTTCAGCTCTGCACCGACGTGGCGGGTAAAGACGTTGACGGCCGCGCCGCCGGCCAACATGTTCAGGACCATCTGCGGGGTGACGGCCTTTGGGAAAGCGGAGACCCCCTCGTCGGCGACGCCATGATCGCCGGCAAAGCAATAGACGCGGCACTTGCCGGGCTTGGGTTTCACGGTGGCGGTGGCCAGGGCGTAACGCATGGCCATCTCCTCCAGCCGGCCTAAACTGCCTTGCGGCTTGGTCAGGTCATCTAGGTGGGCCTGGATCGCCGGAGCGAGGGAGCGGGTGACGGGGTGGATGGACTCGAGCGTTTGTTTCAGGGTATTCATTACATTTCTCCTTTATGTTAGTGCAAAAAAATAGGGTTCCGACAGCTCTGCCTTGCGACGGAGCTGTCGGAACCCTTTTCCATCAGATTCCCAAAATGGTGTGATGCGGCAGGTCTTCTGGCTTTCGGCTCATAGCCGGCTCTTCATCCTTCCCGGACGGATACGTTTGACCGTTCAGTCCAGTGGTGGGTTTCCCCTTGAAGAACCAACTCCTCGATTACAGCGACGGGATCGCCACGGATTCGCACCGTGTTCCGGGATGCCTCATCAACAATTCAGTTATTGGCGCGCAAAATAAAACGTATCACCGCCGGTGTCAAGCCTTCACGACGTTCTTCGCCGGTTGCGGGTAGACGCCACGGGTATCCACAATCAGTTGGGCGTGCTTCTTGATCATCTTATAGTCGAATGCCGTGTGGTTGGTTGCCAGCAGGATGCAGTCGTAGGCGGCAATGGTTTTCGGGGTCAGGGCCACGCTCTTCAGGTCGAACTTGTGCTCCCGCATCTTCGGAAAGATGGGGAAGTAGGGGTCTGAATAGGAGAATTTGGCGCCGCGGTCGCGGAGTAATTCCAGCAGGACGCAGGAAGGCGACTCGCGGGAATCGTCCACATCCTTTTTATAGGCCAGCCCCAGCACCAGCACTTTGCTGCCTTTGACGGATTTGCCGCGGTCATTCAGCGCATCGTTCAGTTTGCCTATGACCCATTCCGGCATGCCACTGTTGACTTCGCCGGCCAGTTCAATAAAGCGCGTATGCACACCGTATTCCCGGGCCTTCCAGGTGAGATAGAAGGGGTCGATGGGGATGCAGTGTCCGCCAAGCCCGGGCCCGGGTTGGTAGGGGACGAAGCCGAAGGGCTTGGTGGAGGCGGCCTTGATGACCTCGTGAATGTCGATGCCCATGCGGTCGGATACAATTTTCATCTCATTGACCAGCCCGATGTTGACCGAGCGGTGGATATTCTCCAGGAGCTTGGTCATTTCGGCCACGCGCGTGGAGCTCACCGGGACGACCTGGTCGATGATGGCGCTATACAGGGCGACGCCCGCCTGAAGGCAGGCTGGAGTGATGCCGCCACAGACTTTCGGAATGGTGCGGGTATTGAATTTCTGGTTGCCGGGATCTTCCCGTTCAGGGGAGAAGGTGAGGAAATAGTTTTTGCCGACCGTCAGGCCGCGGGCCTCGATGCGGGGCAGCAGCTCCTCGTCGGTGGTGCCCGGATAGGTGGTGCTTTCGAGGGACATGAGCTGGCCGGCCCGGATGTGGGGGGTCAGGGAGTCCACCGTCCCGATGACGTAGCTCATATCCGGTTCACGGTGGTTATCAAGGGGGGTTGGCACGCAGATGATCAGGGCATCGGCCTTTTTGGCATCAGCGAAATTCGCAGTGGCGCGGAAGCCCGCCTTGCGGGAGCGGCGGATGGCCTCGGCGGGGATGTGTTCAATGTAGCTCTTGCCGGCATTGAGTTTACTGACCTTGCTCTCGTCGATGTCAATACCGATGACCTTGAAGCCCTCTTCCGCAAAGCGGATCATCAGGGGCAGGCCGACATAGCCGAGCCCGACAATGCCGATAACGGCGGATCTCTTGTTCAGTTTCTCAATCAGCGTCTGTTGATAGTGCATCATTTTCCCCCCATATTTAGATTGAATGATAGGCGCGGTACCAGGCCACAAATTTCGGCAGCCCCTGCGCCATCGAGGTGGTCGGGCGGAAGCCGAGCTTGGCTTCCGCCAGGGTGATATCGGCGTAGGTGGCCGGGACATCGCCCGGTTGCATCGGCAGCAGGTCCATTTTCGGGGTGACCCCGAGGGCGGTGGCCAGGGTTTCAATCATATCCATCAGTTTTTCGGAGTGATGATTGCCCAGGTTGAGCACTTCATAGGGGGCCAGTCCGGAGCTGAACAGGGCGGCTTTGACGCCGGCTACGATGTCGTCGATATAGGTGAAGTCCCGCCGCATCTGGCCGTGATTGAAGACCGGAATGGATTTCCCTGCGAGCATGGCCTGGGTGAAGCTCCAGTAGGCCATATCCGGGCGGCCCCAGGGTCCATAGACGGTGAAGAAGCGGAGGCCGACCGTCTGCAGCCCGTAAAGATGGGTATAGGTGTGAGCCATGAGCTCATTGGCCTTCTTGGTGGCGGCGTAAAGGCTGACCGGGCAATCCACGGGGTCGCTCTCGCTGAAGGGAAGTTTGGTATTCCCGCCATAGACGCTCGAGCTGGAGGCGTAGACCAGACGCGGCGTATGGGCGTGGCGACAGGCTTCCAGGATGTTGAGGAACCCTTCCAGATTGGATTTCTGGTAGGCGAGCGGATGGGAGAGTGAATACCGCACGCCGGCCTGGGCGGCAAGATGGCAGACGGCATCAAAGCGGTGCTCATCGAAAAGGCGGGTCAGCAGGGCGGCGTCACAGAGATCCCCCTCGATGCCCAGATAATGGGGATGGGGGGTTAGCCGGGCATGCCGGGCGCGCTTCAGGGGGACCGGGTAGTAATCGTTGAAATTGTCGAGGCCGACCACGGTATGGCCCTCCTCCAGCAGCGTCTGCGCCAGATGCATTCCAATGAAGCCCGCCGTGCCTGTGACCAATAGTTTCATAATCCGGGAACTCTTTACTTTAATTCCTTGAAACAGGCAACTATCCGTTCGGCGGTATGGCCGTCCCACAGGGGTGGCCGGCAGATGGTTCTGGGACGGGAGGCGGCCTCCCTGAAGCCGGTGCGGAGGCGCTCGACATCGTTCCCGACCAGGACGCTGACGCCGCCATGTTCGCGCAGGGTGATGGGCCGCTCGGTATTCCAGCGGAGTGTCAGGCAGGGAGTTCCCATGACACAGCACTCCTCCTGCAGCCCGCCGCTATCGGTCAGCATCACCTTGGCGCCTGTGGTCAGGCGCAGCATCTCGTGATAGCCCAGGGGCTGGGTAAGGATCAGGCCTGGGGCAGTCTGTAACCCTTTCCACAGTCCGGACGACTCCAGTGTATTCCGGGTGCGGGGGTGGACGGGCCAGATCAGGGGCAATACCGGCGCCACCTCCTCGATTAGAAAGGTCACCAGGGGCGCGAGAATGTCCAGGTCATCTACATTCGAGGGACGGTGCAGTGTGATGACGCAATACCGGTTGTCCTTGAGTGGCGGGAGCGGGTGACTGGCGCCGGGAAGCGCAAACGCCGTGCACAGGCTCGTCAGGTCCAGAGCGGCCGCAGTGGCCCGCTGCGCCTCAAGCGTATCAATCATGATATTGCCCACGCGCTTGATCCGGGCGGGGGGCACGCCTTCTTTCAGCAGGTTGGCATCGGCGATGGAGTCGGTCGTGAAAAGGAGATCGGAAAGGCGGTCGGTCACCAGCCGGTTGATTTCCTCGGGCATATCGAGGTCAAAGGAGCGCAGGCCCGACTCAATGTGGGCGAGTTGGATATGTTCTTTCTTGGCTGTGATGGAGCAGGCGCAGGTCGCATTGACATCGCCTATCACGACGATCCAATCGGGCTTGCGGTCCTGAATCACCTTTTCAAAGGCGATCATGGTTTTTCCAACCTGCTCGGCATGGGTGCCTGAACCGATGCCAAGGTCCACGTCCGGCACCGGAATGGACAAATCCCGAAAGAACGATTTTGACATGGCCGCATCATAATGCTGGCCGGTGTGGACGAGCGTGTGGGTGAATTCATCCGGAAAGCGCGCCAGCGCACGGACGAAGGGGGCGATCTTCATGAAATTGGGACGGGCCCCTACCACAGACAGGATATTGATTTTTGCATGGCTCATAAGATGCCGGTAATATGCGCAATATGCCGGATAAAGTCGAGTGTCGGGTTGTAGGAAGGAGGGGGTTAAAAGAACCCGCGCCCCCCGGATCTGGCGGAGGTGTTTGCGCGGGTGCGGGCCTTGGCTTGAATGAGGGACTGCATTTGCGCCCAATGTAAAAGTTTTTGGATCAGAACAGGATCCGGGTCTAGAAAGGTGATGTTCACGGAGAATTTCCCGGGCTGCGAAGGTTTTCTCCGTGAGCTGACAATGCGGCTTTTGAAACTCACCGCACCATTATCAGCAAAAGGAGGGCGGTCCCAGTTCAGGGAAATCAGGGTGCCGACGGGGAAATCCTCGGCAGAAATGAGCCCCATTCCGCCGAAGGACACGTCAATGAGGGTGACGGGAACAGGGGGCGCCTCTGTATTCTCAAGCAACAGCGAGGCGGGGAGGTTCAGCTGAAAGCGGCGGTATTTTCGTTTGTCGTCCATGAGAAATAGTAACATAGTGTCAGGGATTTTGACCACAAATGAAACGGGCCGGAACGGATTATGTGAAAATGGAAAAGAAGCATTGACATTTGGAGGTCCGAAACCTAGCATTACCGACCTTTTGTTAGCAGAGAGCCGGGAATCGGCCTCGAGCCGTGGATAAGGATGGATATATGGAAGCCTATGCAGTAGTTGGAACGGGCGGGAAACAGTATCTGGTCAAGGCCGGTGACACCCTTAAGGTTGAACTTCTCGAAGGAGAAGCGGGTGGCACGGTGACGTTGGATTCAGTGCTGGCGCTCTCTGATGGTAAAACCCTTACCGTGGGGACCCCTTTTGTGAAGGGTGCCAAGGTAAGTGCCCAGATCGTGGAGCGCGTGAAGGCGCCAAAAGTCGTGGCGTTCAAGAAAAAACGCCGTAAAGGATATAAGCGGAAAGTCGGTCATCGTCAGCAGTTGACCGTGTTGCGCATCGCCAGTATTGGCTGAAAGAGGAGTTTGAGTTATGTCGAAAGCAGGCGGCAGTAGAGCGAATGGAC
>CAMBRF010000042.1 GCA_945870225.1 PVC group bacterium
GGTGAGCGCCTGCTTCAACCCGCCGAGGTCGGACTCTCCTCCAATACCACCCTGACGCTGGCACGCGCCCTGGAGATTCCCCTCGCCTGTCATCCCCGGATATTCCAGGCCGAACAGGCCCTCGCCGTGGCGACGGCCAGAGTGTATCAAGTCCGCGCCGCCTACTGGCCTCAGGTCACCGCCAGCGCGGGAGAAACCCGCTCCACGGCCAATACGGATTCGGCTCCGGGCAGTTCCAGTGGACGCAACTCCTTCAGCAGTTCCATCGGGCTGAACCTGCTGGTGTATGACTTCGGGAAAACCCCCGCGCAGGTCAGGCAGGCGTATGCGAACCTGATTGCCGCCCGGGAGACGGTCCGTACGACCCGCAGCAACCTCGCCCTCCTGACCCGCACCGCCTATCTCAATCTCGGCAAGGCGCTTGAGCTCGACCAGGTGGCATCCGAGGCCATCCGGCAGTATCAGGCCCATCTGGATCAGGTCAATGCGTTTGTAAAAGTGGGGCGCCGCACCCGTTATGACCTGACGAAATCCGAAGTGGATTTAGGGAATGCGCAACTTGATAAAATCAAAACCCGGAACGGGATCATGACCGCCAGGGCCTCGCTGAACCGCAGCCTGGGCCTGGCCACCGACCCGGGCTACACCCTGCAGCCCGATGCCGCAGAAACCTTTACACTCTCTCCGGCGGATCAACTGATGGACCGGGCCCGGCAGTTTCATCCGGGACTGAAGGTACTGCAGGCAAAAGAGCGCATGACCCATGCCGCCGTCGATGAAGCCATCGCCACGCTCTATCCCGAGCTCGGATTGCAGGCCAGATACGGGCTCAGTGGCACCTCGTTCCCGCTGACCTGGAACTGGTCAACCACCCTGCAAGGGGCCCTGAACCTGTTCACAGGGCGCCGGCAAACCTGGCAAGTCAATGAAGCTGTCAGCCAGCTCCGGTCCGCCCGCTCTCAGATGGCGGAATTCGAACAGGACCTCTATGAAGAGATTCAGACGGCCTTGAGTGAGCACGACAGTTCACAGCAACGCCTCACCCTGACCGATCTGATCACCAGGCAGGCGACGGAGAGCCATGAGCTCGTCAATGCGCGCTACCGGCTGGGCGCGGCTTCCGCCCTGGACGTGACCGATGCCCAGGTGGCGTTGACCAGCGCCCGCGCAGAACAGGTAAAGGCAAAATTTGATTATCAGATAGCCGTCGCTAAACTCAAGCATGCCTGTGGAGAGGAATAATATGAAACGATGGATCATCGCGCTTGTTCTGGTATTGGCTCTGACCGGTGGAGGCCTGTGGTACTGGAAATATCATACAGTTCAAAAGACGACCCGTTATTTCACAGCGGATCTGAAACGCGGCGAGCTGGTCCTGTTCGTCCGGGCCAGCGGGCTGATTAAACCGATCCAGCTGGTGGATGTGGGCACACAGGTCAACGGTCGCATCAACAAGTTGTATGTGGATTATAATTCACTTGTAAAGGCCGGCGATCTGGTGGCCCAGATAGATCCAATCACCTACGAAGCCCGATTCGCACAGGATCAGGCCAATCTGATGTCAGCCAGGGCGAATGTGGAGCAAACCACCGCCAAACTGGTGCAGGCGGACAAGGAACTAACCCGCACGAAAACACTGGCAGGCCAGAATATGCTGTCCGAGACGGATCTGGATGCGGCCATTGCCGTCCGGGATGCGCTGGCCGCCCAGCTCAAGGTCAGCAAAGCCACTGTCGAGCAGACCGAGGCCTCGCTCCGGCTCTCCCAAGCCAATCTAAGCTACACCACCATCCGCTCTCCGGTGGACGGCGTGGTCATCACGCGTAACGTCAGTGAAGGGCAGACGGTGGTATCAAGCATGAATGCCATGACGTTGTTCAAAATCGCCACGGACCTTCGCACCATTCAGGTGGAAGCCAGCATTCCCGAGGCGGATATCGGCCGCATCCGCGAAGGCCAGAACGTAACCTTTACCGTGGATGCGTTTGATACAGTCTTCACGGGAAAAGTCGAACAAGTAAGGATGTCCGCCAGCACCATGCAAAATGTGGTGACCTACCCGGTGATTGTGAACGCCGAAAACCAAGAAAACAGGCTGTTTCCGGGAATGACCGCCATTATTATCTGTGAAGTGGCGCAGCGCACCAATGTGTTGAAGGTGGCAAATGCCGCTCTGCGGTTCAAGCCTGCCGAAAAGAAATCAGCGGAGGCGGAGCCCAAAAGGAAACGGCTGGGCCCCCGCACGGAACAGAGACCCAAGGTCTGGATCAAGGACAGTCCGGATTCCGAGCCTACGCCGGTCACCGTGAAGCTGGGGATTTCGGATGGCATCTACACGGAAATCCTGGAGCCCTGTCCGTTGACCGAAGGACAGGAACTCATCACCGGCATTGACGTCAGCAATGAAGATAAGAAAACCATCAACCCATTTGCCCCGAAGATGCCCGGAAGCACTCCGCGCGCGCGCCGTTAAGCCATGCTCATCTCCCTCCGCCAGATCAATAAAGTCTACCACATGGAATCAGTGGATGTTCCGGCATTGAGGAATGTGTCCACCGACATCTCGGCTGGAGAATTTGTTGCGATCATGGGGCATTCGGGGTCAGGGAAAAGCACCCTGCTCAACCTGCTGGGCTGTCTGGATATGCCCGACAGCGGGAGCTATCACCTGGATGGCGAGCAAATCAGCGGGCTTGATGCCGATGCGCTGGCGACCATCCGGAACCGCAAAATCGGGTTTGTATTCCAGAACTTCAATCTTCTGCCCCGAACCACGGCGGAAGAAAACGTGGAACTTCCCCTGTATTACGGGCTCCCGATGCGCAGCGCCGACCGCCGGGCCCGCGCCCGGAAGCTCCTCAGCCGGCTCGGGTTGGAGGGGCGTATGAAACACCACCCAGGCCAGCTCTCGGGTGGCCAGCAACAGCGGGTGGCCATTGCGCGGGCCCTGGTAAACCAACCGCCGCTGATTCTGGCGGATGAACCCACGGGCAACCTGGACAGCCGTTCGGCCGACGATATCATGGCGCTTTTCCAGGAACTCAACCGGGAAGGCATCACCATCGTCATGGTCACCCATGAACCGGACATCGCCCGTTTTGCCAAGCGTGTCATCACGATGCGGGATGGAGAGATCACATGAACGGGCTGATGATCATTAAAATCGCACTCCGGGCACTCGCCCGGAATAAAGGCCGTTCGCTGCTGACCGCCCTGGGCATCATTATCGGCATTGCCGCCGTCATCGCCGTGGTGGCCGTGGGGCAAGGTGCCTCGACCAACATGAAGGCCCAGATCAGCAGCATGGGCAATAACCTCCTCATGATTTTTCCCGGAAGCCAGAATGCCGGGGGTTTCCGCGGGGGCTCCGGCACGCAGCAGACACTCAAGGTGGAAGACGGGGAAGCGATCCTGCAGGAGTGTCGCTTTGTCACCGCCATGACGCCCGTGATCCGGACGGGAGTCCAGTGCATTTTCCGGGAAAATGACTGGGCCACCCAGATTCAAGGGGTGAACACCCAGTACCCCAAGATCAGAAACTGGGAGATTGTCTCCGGCGATTTTTTCACCGAAGCGGACATTAAAAGTGCCACCCGGGTCTGCGTATTGGGAAAAACGGTCGCCGCCCAGTTGTTTCAAAGTGAAGACCCGGTCGGGGAAACCATCCGGATCCGGAATATGCCCTTCCGGGTCATCGGGGTCATGGCCGCCAAGGGCACGTCTGCCTTCGGACAGGATCAGGACGACACCATTATCGCGCCGTGGACCACGGTCCGCCGGGTTCTCGACAAGTCCAAGTTCAATAATGTCAATCAGCTGCTGTGCAGCCTCACGTCCATGGACAATCTGACACTGGCCCGGAATGATGTGTCAGCGATTTTGCGCCAGCGCCACCGCATTGATGGCGAAGATGATGACTTTACCATTATGGATATGACGGAAGTGACGCAGATGATCACGCAAGTCTCCAGCCTGATGACCATCCTGCTCACCGTGATCGCCTCGATTTCACTGTTGGTGGGCGGGATTGGCATCATGAACATCATGCTGGTGGCCGTGACGGAACGGACACGCGAGATCGGCTTGCGCCTGGCGCTCGGCGCCCGGCGCCGGGATATCATGCGCCAGTTTCTCGTTGAATCCGTCGTCTTATCCGGAGTCGGGGGCATCATCGGGATCGGGCTGGGCGTCAGTGCCGCCTACATTCTGGGAGCCGTCAACCATTGGCCGGTCGTGATTTCACCCGGCTCCGTGCTCATCGCCCTCACCTTCTCGGCGGGGGTAGGCATCTTTTTCGGATTCTACCCCGCCTGGCGCGCCGCCCGCCTGAACCCCATTGAGAGTTTGCGGCGGGAGTAAAACCCCTCCCCCTGATCAGGCCTTCTACCGCCTGACCCGTCCCCACCGCTGGAGGAGGTCATAGCGAGATATCACGGGGGGTAGTATCCCACAGGCGACGATATTGCAGCGGGGTGGTGCGACGGTGCGTTTTCAGGGCGGCTCCGAGGTAGGCCTGGCTGCCGAAACCGCAACGCTCTGCTATATCGGCAATCGACAGATTGCTTTCGCGCAGCAGGAACATCGCCGCATCAAGTTTGACGCCCAGCAGTTCGTCGTGCATGGAACGGCCCAGGACGGCTTTGAATTCACGCTGGAGTGCCGTCCGCGAGCAGGGCACACGCCGGACGACCTCCTTGACGGAGATGCCTGCACAGGCATGCTGACGGATCAGGCGTACCGCCTGGGCGACGTGCCCTTCCTCGATGGCCAGCGTGTCGCTTGATCGGCGCACCTTCACACCGCGCGGAGGCACCCTCAGCGGACCACCGGAAGGCCGTTCGCCCGCCATCCACCGTGCCAGCAGCCTGGCAGCCTCAAAGCCGACGCGGTGATAGTCGCAGTGGACGCTGCTCAGCGGCGGTTCACAGGCCTCACACAGTGTCGTGTCGTTATCCACACCGACCAGTGCCACATCGTCCGGCACCCGCAGACCGGCGCGCCGGCAGGCGACCAGTACGGCCTGTCCGCGCCAGTCGCTGCAGATCATAATTCCGACCGGCTTCCGCAAGGACAGGAGCCAGGTGGCGAGCTGCACCTGCTCGGTTTCCCAGGCGTATTGCACGAAGCGATCGCCGGCCATGTTGAAACAGGCGCAGGGGTGCCCGGCGTGCTTGAGATGCTGCCGGAAGGCATCGCGCCGCACCAGCGACCACGGCTGTCCGGTCATATGACAGAATCCAAAGGACGAAAAACCCTGATCGAGCAAATGCCCGGCGGCCAGCCTGGCAATGGCGGCATCGTCCACATGCACCAGCGGAAACGGGGACCCGCGCGAAGCCCCCAGCACATCCACCACCGGCAGTCCGGTGCGTGCCAGCAAGCGGCGCATCTCCACATTCTGGATGCGGGCGATAATGCCATGACCACGCCAGTTCGCAATCCAGTCAGGCAGCAAGTGCTCGATATCGCGCGGTTCATGGAAGGTCAACCAGGCCCCGTACTGCCGGGTAAAGGCGACGATCCCGCTGAGCGTCCCACGCCCGGACTCAAGCGCGGTATCAACCAGCAGCGCGACATGCGGAATCGCGGGCTCACGCCCGGCAGTGGCATTTGTTTCGAAGGGCGATATTCGCGTACCAGCTAAAGTCGTTGACATACTATCTGAAATCTACAAATTTAGATCGTAATTCGACAAGACAAATATCGCGACAACCGATATTGTGTGTCGATATTTCAACTTTGAAGCAGGGAGAAGCACTTGTTATGACGACTTCAGAACCACAATATTCGATCGGGTTGGACTTCGGTACGAATTCGGTGCGGGCCATCGTGGTGTGCGTCGCGGACGGCCACACACTCGGCATGTCGGTCTTCAACTACCCGACCGGCGACATGGGCGTAGTGACCGATCCACGTGACCCGCATGTCGCCCGGCAACATCCGTCCGACTATCTGGCGGGAATCGAGATGACGGTTACGGCCGCGCTCAAACAGGCAGGAGCCGGAGTGGCCGCGAAGGTGGTCGGCATCGGCGTGGATACCACGGGAAGCACACCTATCCCCGTCGATGCGGCTGGCGAGGCGTTGGCGCTGCAAGCGCCTTTTGCGGGAAACCCGAATGCGATGGGCTGGCTTTGGAAGGACCATACGGCTTTCAGGGAAGCGGCCGAAATCACCCGTGCGGCGGAATCGAGCTACCCGCAATACCTCGCCAAATGCGGCGGGACCTATTCCTCAGAATGGTTCTGGGCCAAACTGCTGCACTGCGCCCGCACGGACCGCAAGGTCTTCGATGCCGCCCACACCTGGGTGGAACTGGCCGACTGGATCCCGGCGGTCTTGACGGGCACCACCGCGCCCTCGCATGTGCAACGCTGCATCTGTGCGGCCGGGCACAAGGCCATGTTCAATCCGGCCTGGGGTGGCTATCCGGATCCGGCGTTTATTGCCAAGTTTGATAATGGGGTGCTCTCCGCCGTGCGCGCCACGCTGCCGTCAACGGCCATCACGATCGCGAATGCCGTCGGCGGGCTGACCCCCGAGTGGGCGAAGCGGCTGGGTCTGCCAGCCGGCATCCCGGTGGCGGGCGGTGCCTTCGACTGCCATCTCGGGGCGGTCGGCTGCGGAATCCAGCCGGGTGTGATGGTAAAGGTGATCGGCACCTCGACCTGCGATCTGGCGGTGCTGCCGATGGATCACGCGCTGGCAGATATTCCCGGCGTCTGCGGCGTGGTGCCCGAATCGGTGCTGCCAGGGAGTTACGGCGTCGAGGCCGGGCAATCGGCCGTCGGCGATATCTTCAATTGGTTCGTACACAAGCTTCAGCCGGGCGGCGGGATCAATCACCGGGTGCTCGATGAGGGGGCGGCCGCGCTCAAGCCGGGCGAAAGCGGGTTGCTGGCGCTGGACTGGCAAAACGGCAACCGCACGATCCTGGTCGACCAGCAGCTTACCGGCATGATCATGGGGTTGACGCTGCATTCCTCGCCAGCCGCAATCTTCCGCGCGCTGGTGGAAGCGACAGCCTTCGGGGCACGCATGATCCGCGACCGTATGGTGGAATATGGCGTACCGATCGAGCGGGTGATCAACTGTGGCGGGATTGCCACCAAAAGTCCGATGCTGATGCAGATCTACGCGGATGTATTCAACTGCCCGATGCTGATTTCCGGCAGCGATCAGACCTGCGCCCTGGGCTCCGCGATGGCGGGAGCCGTTGTGGCGGGGGCGCACCCCGATTTTGCGGCGGCGGCGAGCACGATGACCTCTATCAGCGATATCCAGTACCGCCCGATTCCGGAAAACGTCGCGGTCTACGAGCGGCTTTTCGGACTCTACCAACGGCTGCACGACCTGTTCGGCACAACGGGATATACCGACAACCAGTTTATGGTGATGAAGGAATTGATCGCGATCCGGGAAGAAGCGGGCAAGGCATCAACGTAATTCGCTATTTAACTGCAAAGCACGAATTTCATAAAACAAGGAGGAGATTCATATGTCACTACACAAGGAACTTTGGTTTGTAACCGGGAGCCAGCATCTCTACGGTCCCAGGACGCTGGAACAGGTGGCGGCGAATGCGCAACAGATCGCGGCGGCGCTCAGCGCCGACCCCGCGATCCCGGCCACGGTCGTCTGGAAGCCGACAGTCAAGACGCCGGATGAGGTCTACGCCCTCTGCCGCGATGCCAATGCCGACGAAAACTGCATCGGCCTGATTACCTGGATGCACACCTTCAGCCCGGCCAAGATGTGGATTGCCGGCCTGACGGCGCTGAAAAAGCCCTTCGTGCATCTGCATACACAATTCGGGCGCGACATTCCCTGGTCCAGTATCGACATGAACTTCATGAACCTGAACCAGTCGGCGCATGGCGACCGCGAATTCGGCTTCATCTGCACCCGCCTGCGCAAGCAACGCACTGTCATCACGGGCCACTGGCAGGATCCGGACGTGCGTGCCGAACTGGGCGACTGGACACGTGCCGCCATCGGCTGGCATGCCTCGCAGCATCTCAAGGTCGCCCGTTTCGGCGACAATATGCGCGAAGTAGCGGTGACCGAAGGCGACAAGGTCGAAGCGCAGATCCGCTTCGGTTACGCGGTCAACGGCTACGGCATGGGAGAGCTGGCCGCCTATGTGAACGACGTGACCGAGGCGCAGATTACGGCGCTGGTGGCGGAATACGCCACGTGCTACGCGATCACTGGCGGCGATGCCGCCAGCGCGAGCATTCGCGAACAGGCCCGTATCGAGATCGGCATGCGCGCCTTCCTCGAACAGGGCGGATTCGGCGCGTTCACCACCACCTTCGAGGATCTGCACGGTTTCCGGCAGCTTCCGGGGCTGGCCGTGCAGCGGCTGATGGCCGACGGCTACGGGTTCGG
>CAMBRF010000043.1 GCA_945870225.1 PVC group bacterium
GGTAACCTTTGGCAGCAACTGAGCCCCATCGCCTGGGATCCTGTGGCCGACCGTCAGGCCGTAGCCAATGCCGCCGCGTTCCTCATGAGTCCCCTGTCCGCGAAAATTACCGGCCAGATTCTAGCCGTGGATGGCGGCGCCTCCATCATGGGCGGCCCCCTCATGGATCACGAAAGAGTTCCTTCGTAATCGCAATCTTAATCATAATCTCAAATGAACCTGTGGACCGTACCTCTCGCCGCTCTGCTCTGTTCCTCCTGTGCCTTGAACACCGATAAACCTGATGGTTCTGGAACCATGGAATGCACTCAGGTTCGGATCGCCTTCGAAGTGGCTGGACGAATCGCCTCGCTCGCTTTCTCAGAAGGCGATACCGTGACGAACGGCCAGCTCCTCGCCACTCTCGACAACACCCCCTACCGGTTGCGCCGCGATGAGGCCGCTGCCGCCCTGGCATTGGCTCAGGCCCAGTTGGATCTCATAAACGCAGGAAGCCGGAGTGAGGATATCCTCCGGGCCCGGGCCCAGGTTCTCGAAGCCAACGCCATGGCTAAAGCGGCGTCCCTCGACTCCAGGAGAATTGAGGCGCTTTTCAACCAAAAGAGCGTTTCCATCAAGCAACGGGATGACGCCGCCACCGCTGCGGAGCGCACCGCTGCCGGCCTCGCCGCCGCCGAACAACAGTTAAACCGGCTGGTAAAGGGAAACCGCCCGGAGGAAATCCAGGCCGCCCAAGCCGCTGTTGCCCTTGCCAGAGCCCGACTCGCCCAGGCTGACAAGGCTGTCTCGGACTGCGTCATTACCGCCCCGATGGCCGGCATCCTCACCACCAAAAGCGCGGAGTCCGGCGAGGTGACCGCCATCGGCGCCCCGCTGGCCACCCTGTCCCGGATGGATGAAGTCTGGCTTTCACTCTACCTGCCCGAAACCAGGCTGGCCGGTATCAAAACCGGCCAGATGGCAACCGTAAAAATCGATGGTGACCCGGCTCGCTACAAGGGCACCATTACGTTTATCTCACCGGAAGCCGAATTCACTCCGCGTAATGTTCAGACGCCGGACGAACGCGTCAAACTGGTCTACCGCATCAAGGTCACGCTCGCGAATCCCAAGGGTCTATTCAAACCCGGCATGCCAGCGGACGGATATTTGTAAAAGGAGACAGTGAACGCTCCCGTCATAGAAACACGGGGACTCGGCCGGTCTTTTGACTCGGTCGCGGCCGTCAGCGACCTGACGATCACGCTCCAGGTCGGTGATTTTTTTGGACTGGTCGGCCCTGACGGTGCCGGGAAAAGCACGGTCATTCGCCTCCTATGCGGTCTCCTGTCCCCCACCACCGGAGAAGGCCGCATCCTCGGTTTTGATCTACGCCGTGATGTCGAATTGATCAAGTCCCGGATCGGGTACCTCTCCCAGTCATTCACCCTTTACGGAGACCTGACGGTAAATGAGAACATTGAATTCTTCGCCGAACTCCACGGCGTCGCCGGGTATCAGACCCGGCGCGACGAACTTCTCGCTTTCACCCGGCTTGCCCCCTTCCGAACCAGACTCGCCCAGGCGCTTTCGGGCGGAATGAAAAAGAAACTGGCTCTCGCCTGCGCTCTGATCCACACCCCTGACCTCCTGCTTCTCGATGAACCCTCCACCGGTGTTGACCCGGTCTCCCGGGGTGAATTCTGGCTGATCCTTAAGGATCTCCTCTCCCGTGGAATGACCATCATCATGACCACCCCGTACATGGACGAGGCGGAACGATGCGACCGGATCGGCTTGATCAACCGCGGCACCCTGATCCGCCTCGGTACGCCGGACAGCATCAAGTCCGAACTCAACGGCCGCCTATTCCAAGTCACCGGCGACTCGCTCAGCACCATTCACCAGATACTCAGACAACGCTGGTCGGCCGCGTCACTGGTTCGCTACGGGGATCGCCTCCATTTCTGTACCACCCACCCGGATGACAAACCCAATGCCATCGCCTGGCTCAGGCAAAACGGCTTACCCGACATCCAATTCACCCCTACCAAACCCTCCCTGGAAGATGTATTTGTCGCCCTCATGAGCAAACCCGAACAAGGGGAATATCTATGAAACCTCTAATGCCTGCCCTATTGAAAAAGATTTTACCACCCGCTTCGCTTGAGACACAGAGACACAGAGAACACCGTGGCGTTTATTTTGGCCACATGTACTCATGGGGACGAAATAAACGCCACGGTGTTCTGGAGCAATCCATTGAGAAGGAGGAGTTGGGACAACACACAAATACTCTCCTCTCCCTCGATTCTTCCTTCAAGAGGGGTTTCGCGATTTTTGCGGAAACGGTACTCCGCTTCCGAAAAAATCGCGAAACATTGTCTTCTCTTCGTCTTCTCTGTGCCTCTGTGTCTCAAGCGAAGCGGGTGGTGAATCTTATGATCTGTGGCATATGGGGAGTGACGTGCCTCGCTGAACCTGTGGTGATTGCGCCGGATGAAATCGTTCGCCTCACCCTTGCCCATAGCCCAACCCTTAAAGGCCAGGACGAATCCATCCGGGCCGCCTGCGCTCGCCGTCGCCAGGCCGACGCCGGCCTGATGCCCCAACTCGACGCCCGCGCCCAGGCGTTACATTTCGAGGGACTCGAAAACCAGGCGCTCGGCCCTGTCTCCATTCCCGTGATCGACAACCAATTCTCGGCCTCCCTCGGCATCACCCAACCGCTCTACACCGGCGGACGCGTCACCCGGCAGAAGGAAAGCACTCGACTGGGAGAGGAAGCCGCCATTCACGCCCGGGCTGCCTCCTCTTCCGACCTGACGCTTCAAGCCCTGACCGCCTACTGGCAGTGGAGCAAGGCACTGGCCCACATCGAGGCATTCCAGGCCGCCGTCAGCCGGATGCAGGTCATGGCCACCGACACCCGAAATCTCGAAAGGGCCGGACTGGCCACCGACAACGACCGACTCTCAGTCGACGTGGCGCTGGATCAGGCCCGACTCGAACTGGATGACGCCGAACAGTCGGCCGATCTGATCCTCATTGAACTCGCCACCCTGACCGGCCGGAATTTCAGCACCAACGAGATCCCTCGAAAGCCCAGCCTCCAGCTCGCCGACCTCCCGGTTCCGCCATTATCGGAATCCCTTGCTAAAGCGTATGAACAAAGGGCGGATCTCGCCTCGCTCCGCTTGAACACACTCGGTAGCGAAGCCCTCGTGGAGGCCGCAAGAGCCGACCACCGCCCCCAACTCGCCCTGATCGCCCGGGTTGAAGAGGGGCGCCCCAATCAACGGAATTTCCCGCCCGACACCCAGTGGCGCGACGACGCCCTCATCGGAGCGACCGTTTCGTGGAACCTGTTTGACGGGGGCCTGACTCGAGCACGGACCGCCGAGGCAAAAGCCCGCGCCTCACGGGAAGCCCTGAAATGCCAGGCGCTGGAAGAAGCCGCGGCCGCCCAGGTTCAAAAAGCTCACCTGTCGCTTCAGCATACCCTGACCCGACTGCAAACCTCGCGTCACGCCGAGGCTGGCGCCACTCGCAACCTCGAGGTCGCCACCGATCTCTGGAAAAACGGAACCGCCCGGCACTCGGATGTGATGGAGGCTCAATCCAAACTCACCACCGCCACCGCCCGGCGCATCGCCACGGAGGCGGATGTGCTGATCGGGCAGGCTGTCCTGCAACACGCCACGGGAGGCACGCCATAAACCCTCAGCCCGTCATCGAGGTTGACTCCCTCACAAAGGTTTTCGGACGCTTCACCGCCGTGGATCGCCTCTCCTTTTCGATCGGGCGCGGGGAAATTTTTGGCTTCCTGGGTCCCAACGGCGCGGGAAAGTCCACCACCATCCGGATGCTGTGCGGCCTGCTCTCCTCATCTTCCGGAACCGCGCGGGTTAACGGCCATGACATCAACCGTGACCCCGAATCCGTTCGTCAGAACATCGGCTACATGTCTCAGAAATTCAGTCTCTACAAGGATCTGACCGTCACCGAAAATATCGCCTTCTTCGGCGGCATCTACGGACTTGCGGGCGACCGGCTCCGGAAACGCACCGGAGATGTCACCGCCATGGCGAGCCTGACCGGCCTCGAAAACCATATCACGGGAACGCTTTCCGGTGCCTTGCAGCAACGCTTGGCGCTGGGATGCGCCATCCTTCACGAACCGCCCCTCCTTTTCCTCGATGAACCCACCAGCGGCGTGGATCCCGTTTCACGCCGAGCCTTCTGGGATCAGATCCAGAAGATGGCTGCCACCGGCATCACCGTCCTGATCACCACCCATTTTATGGATGAGGCCGAGTTCTGCGGCCGCATCGGCTTCATCAACGCCGGCCGCCTGATTGCCTTGGACACCCCGACGGGAATCAAGCACCAGACCTCTACCGACTCCCTGGAGGCGGCCTTTATCAAGCTTGCGGAAAAAATAACGTGAAAAGGTTTTTCGCCATTTTAAAAAAGGAGTTCCGACAGATCCGGCGAGATCCGTTGTCGCTGGGACTCCTCGTATTCATCCCCGCCATGTTACTCGCGCTCTATGGGTATGCGCTGTCATTCGACGTCAAACACATCCGCGTCGCAGTGCTGGATCATGATCACACACCCGAAAGCCGCGCCCTGCAGGACAGCCTTTTCCAGAACCCTTATTTTGACCGGATCGCCACGCTCACCCGCCTGGAAGAAGCAAATGATCTCTTGAATCACGGGCAAGTCCGGGCTGTCCTGGTGATCCCGCGCGACTATGCCCTGAGCCTGGCCCGTCGCGATCCCGTTAGTCTCCAAGTTCTGGTGGATGCCAGCGATGCCAACAGCGCCTCGACCACCATGGGCTACTTCGACGCCCTCGCCGACCGGCTCAGCCGTCGGATCCAATTCAACCTCACGCAACAAGCCCGTCCGCCATCGTCCGGACCCATGGTGCTTCTCGAACCCCGCATCTGGTTCAACCCGGAACTCACAAGCGCCAAGTTCCTGGTTCCCGGCCTTATTGCGCTGCTGTTGATGCTCTCCGCTGTGGTCGCCACCTCGGTCTCGATCGTGCGGGAAAAAGAACGGGAAACCATGGAGCAGATTCGGGTATCCCCCATCCGCCCGGAGGAACTCATCCTGGGAAAAATTCTTCCCTACATCCTGATCGGCCTGATCACCATGGCTCTGGTGCTACTACTCGGCTATTTTCTTTTCAGAGTCGAAATCAGGGGCCCACTCTGGCTTCTGACCCTGACGACAGGCCTCTTCCTGTTCGCCGCGCTGGGAATGGGCGTGCTGATCTCCACCATTACGCGTTCCCAGCAAATGGCCTTCCAGATCGCCGTGCTCTCCTCCATGCTACCGGCCATCATCCTGTCGGGATTTATTTTCCCCATCCAAAATATGCCCGTGCCGATCCAGTGCCTGACCACTCTCGTTATCCCCCGCTATTTTGTCGCCGCCCTTCGCGGAATCATTCTGAAAGACGCGGGGCTGGGAGCCCTCTGGCCTCATCTGCTGGGAATGCTCATCCTGGGAATCCTGTTCAACCTGCTCGCGGCGGCGAGAACGAGGAAAGCCTCATGAAAGAAATCCGGGAAGAAAACACCCGAAACCCCCTCACCCTGGCCCTCTCCCTCAAGGGGAGAGGGAATAATTTTTCGTTCCACCGGATCAAAGTCCTGCTTATCAAGGAGCTCGCGCAGATCCGCCGCGACAGGAGCCTGCTTGGAATTCTGATTGTCGCGCCCGTCTTCCAGTTGCTGGTAATGGGCTTTGCAGCCAATACGGATATCCGGAATATCTCGGTGAGCATCCGAGACAACGACCACTCCACCCAGAGTCGCGAGTATGTGAGGAGCCTTGCCTCCTCGGGCTACTTCAAGACAACCCTGCTCACGGGTCAGGAGTCAGGCGATGAAGACCGGTTGGTGTCAGGCGAGGCTGGTCTGATCGTGGTGATCCCCCCGGATTTCGAAAAACGCCTGATCACCCGCCGCCCCGCCACCGTCCAGGTGCTCGTGGATGGATCCGATAGCAATTTCGGGGTCAATGGACTCAACACTCTTCAAAAGGCCACCCGTCTTTTCTCAAGCAAGCTGGCAGGGCTTGAGATCAATATAGCCCGCCGCGCACCGGCCGTCACCGTAGACTCACGAGCCTGGTATAATCCCCGCCTGCTCTCCCGCTATTACATGGTTCCGGCACTGATGGGAGTGCTGTTGCTGGTAACCACCATGCTGGTAACGAGTATGGCGCTGGTCAAGGAGCGGGAGGAGGGCACCATGGAACAGTTACTGGTCACCCCCATCCGCCCGGTGGAGTTGATGATCGGAAAACTGTTGCCCTTTGTGGTGATCGGGTTCATTGAAATTACCCTGGCGCTGGGAGTGATTCTCGGCGTATTTGGCGTTCCCTTGCGCGGCAGCGTGGTGCTGTTATACGCCTTCTCCGGCCTGTTCCTGCTGACCACGCTGGGACTGGGGCTGTTCGTCTCGACGCTGGTTAAAACCCAGCAGCAGGCCATGATGGTGGCCGCCTTTTTCGTGATGATGCCTTTTGTTCTGTTGTCCGGCTTCATTTTCCCGGTGGAGAATATGCCGCAGGCAATCCAGAGGCTTGCCGCCTTCATCCCTCTCAAATACTACCTGGAGATTGTCCGGGGCCTTTTCCTGAAAGGGACCGGCTGGCATGAACTCTGGCAACCCGCCCTGATGTTGCTTCTGTGGGGGATCACTATCCTGGGTCTGGCCTCGCTGAAATTCAGGAAGCGATTGGATTGAACCCTACAATTCCTTGACGACCCAGGGCAGGCCCCTCAGGCTCAGCTCCTCCATGAACGGATCAGGATTGAACTGCTCGACATTGAACACGCCGGCGTCGCACCAGGCCCCTGTCACCATCATCTTCGCGCCAATGGCCGCCGGCACGC
>CAMBRF010000044.1 GCA_945870225.1 PVC group bacterium
CTCGATAAACGGTGCCTGACGCAAACGCCGGAAGCCGTTGACCGCGAGATCGCCCGGTGCGCCGCCATGATCCGGTCGGGCCGCTATGTGCCCGGATTCGACCACCTGATCCCGCCGGATGCAAAATGGGATCTTTTCAAACAGGCGGCGGAAGGAATCAAGAGGGTTTGCGCTGCCGGTGCCTGAGATAGCAGAGGTTATTTGCCTGCCGGCCTGGACAAGGCATAGTGCCGGGCAAGGAACCGGGATGGACTCTGGCCGAACTGCCGCCGGAAAAGGCGGCTGAAGTAATTGGGATCGGGAATCCCCACGGCACGCCCGACCTCGTTGACATTCAAAACCCCTTCCTGCAGCAACCGGCAGGCATGGTGCATGCGCACATCGTTGAGATAGGCCTGCGGGGTGCGCCCGATCTGGGCGGCAAACGTCCGGCACAAGTGGCTCGGCGAGGTCTTGACCAGTTGACAGTACGTGGCGTAATCCTGCGGCTCGGCATAATGGCGGTCAATGTAATCCCGCACGGTAAGACTCCGCCGCGAACCCTTCCCCGAGGAGGGCAGCACGGAGGCCGGAGCCTCCGCCTTCCCGGCAAGCAGCGCCCGCAGCACCGGCCACAGCATGGTTTCCCCCAGATCGTGACGCTGACGGAAATAGCGGAACATCAGCATGATCATCTCCGTTATCTCGCGACGGCTGGCAACACGGTCGAGCAACGGCAGCACCTCCCGGATCTCGGCAGGAACCGGACTGATCCATTCCGGATCGTACACGTCACCGACATAGGCGGCCAGCGGGCGGGAGGAGGGAAACGGCATGGGCAGCCAGTCGAAGTGGACGCAGTGCCGGGTGACGCAGGTATTCGGGGCCGTGCGGCTCTCATGCCATACCCCCGGCGGAATCAGCACCACCGCCCCGCGCGTGAGAAGGTGCGACCGGCCCTCCAGCTCGAAGTGGAACTGCCCCCGCGACACATACACCAGCTCATTGTCGTAAAGCCGGCGGGCGGGCTCCACATAGCCACCGCTCCAGGATCCCTCGTAGATCAGCCGAACTGTCGGGCAAAACAACATGATGAGACCCTCCCGTTCCACCCCCGCAGGCGCATCTCCAGGTTTTGCCAGGATCCCCGTCGGAGCCCCTTTACTCAACGTCCATCTCCACCGGGACAAGCCCGACGGGCGGCAAGATCACCAATACTCGCCGATGCACCCCACCCCCGCCGTGCCATTGCAAAACAATACTAATAATAGCAATATAATACTATCGTGATCTGTCGTTATCATTTGTTATTATGAATCTGACGGTGTTAATCAAGACTATTAAATAGCAAATACATCCTATTCGCTGAAACCGGAGGTATCATGAACCCGTGGAAATACTTGCTGGTGATATTCCCGATCACGGTAGCCAGCCTTCAAGCCGCCGTGTATTGCGTGGTCACCAACGCCGTGACCCCGAGCCATCCCTACGACACCTGGGGCACCGCGTACACCAACATCCAGGATGCGCTCAACGCCGCCAGGAGCAACGACACCATCTACCTGGCCGGGCATACCTTCGCGCTGACGTCACAGCTTTCCTGGACGGGCATCGCCTCGCACGTGACGGTACGCGGAGGGTACGCGGCCACCAACCCCTCCATCTCCGGCGGCGAGCGGGATTCGGCGCAATGGCCGACCGTGATCCGCCAGACCGGTTCGGACCGGGTGATGGCGATCTCCAAGGTCACCAACGGGGTTCTGGACCAGGTTGTCGTGACAGGCGGCAACCCGCCGACGGCGTCCTCCCAGTGGAATGGCGTCGGGCTAAGCGTCGAGCAATGCCGGAATTTTCTCATTTCGTCATGCGTGATCACCAGCAACCGCATGCTGTTATCGAACGCGACCAAACGCGGCGGCGGGATCTATTCCCTCAGCAATGACTGGCTGGTGGTCTCGAACTGCCTGATCCGCGGGAACCAGTTATCCGGCAACACCGGGGGCGACAGCATCGGCGGAGGCGTCTGCAACTCGCAGGGAAAGCTTCTTTGCGTCAACACCGAGATCAGTTCGAATTCGGCCGCCAGATCGTCAACCGGGGCTGCCGTTTTCAATTACGGGACAAATGTCCTCGTCAATTGCCTGGTCTACGGCAATACCCAGACCCTGCCGCAATCCGGCAATGTGGGAATCATCCAGAACTTTGCGCTCGCAGGCGGCAGGCTCACCATCGAGAACTGCACGGTGGTCAGCAATTCGGCCAGTGTCGGGGTGGGAACCGGCAGCCCGTCGGTCACCACGGCCACGAACAGCATTTTCTGGTCGAATACCGACGACCTGAACGGTGCCGCTTCGCTGGGATTCTGCGCCATTCAGACCACCGACACCTTCTGGACCAACAATGTCAACGGATGTTTTACCAACAACCCGCTTTTCGCCGGTGCCGCAACGAATAATTTCCGTCTGACGTCCTCATCACCCTGCAAGGACACCGGGACGAATCTCGCGTGGGTAACGACCAGCGTTGACCTTGAAGGGAAAAAGAGAAAGTCAGGCTTGAACGTGGATATCGGTGCCTACGAGTTGCAGGGTCCGCAGGGCACGATGGTAACGTTCAAGTAACAACAACCGCACGGGAAGGTAACTCCAATGATTCGATTAGGCGCTCCTATATTCACCCCGTTTGCAGGCCCCGAGGAGTGGGCCTCCGCCGTCCACGCCGAAGGCTGGAAGGCGGCGTTCTGGCCGCATGACAACGTGGCGGATAACGATAGCGAAGCGATGGCCCACGCCAAGGCCGCCGCCGAGCGCGATATTATCATTTCCGAAGTCGGCGTCTGGAACAACCCCCTGGCCCTCGACCATGCGGAGCGGAAGAAAGCCGTGACGCTTTGCCAGCAACGCCTGGCGACGGCCGACCTGATCGGTGCCCGCTGCTGCGTGAATATCGCCGGGACCCGCAGCCAGAAGATCTGGTGCGGGCCCCACCCCGACAATCTGACGAACGAAACGTTCGATGCCGTTGTGCAGGTCACGCGCGAGATCATTGACGCGGTCAAACCCAAACGCACGTTCTATACCCTGGAGGCCATGCCCTGGGTGTTTCCCGACACGCCGGACTCTTATCTTGACCTCATCCGCGCGATTGACCGCCCCGCGTTCGCCGTGCATCTGGATCCGGTCAATTTCGTGACCAGCCCCCGCGCCTATTTCCGGATTGATGATCTGCTCCGCGAGTGTTTCGCGAAACTGGGACCGTATATCAAGAGCTGTCACGCCAAGGACGTCTGGATGCACGACGACTGGGTTTCCGTCTGCATGGAAGAGGTTCGCCCGGGGCTGGGTGTCCTGAATTACGGTCTGTTCTTGCAGGAACTGGCGCGCCTGGATGCCGGCATCCCGCTGATGCTGGAACATCTCCGCACGGCGGAGGACTACCGGGCTGCCGGCATGCATATCCGGACGAAGGCAGCGGAACTTCATGTGGAAATAGCGTAACGATATGAGCGCGAAACTAAAAGTCGTTATCGCTGGTTGCGGTCATATCGTCGAACAATGGCTGAAATATGCCGTTGCCGAGCCTGGGCTTGAGATTTGCGGGCTAGTGGATTTAAAACCGGAACAGGCAAGGAAATGGGTGGACGCTTTTGGTCTCCAAAACGTCCAGGTGGGTAGCGATCTAGCGGCCATACTGAAGGCCACCCGCGCCGACATCGTTTTCGACTGCACCACGCCATCCGCCCATACAGAAGTCACGTTAACCGCACTACGACACGGGTGTCATGTATTCGGCGAGAAACCTATGGCGGATTCCATCGCGAATGCCCGGCGCATGGTCGCGGCGGCTAGACAGGCGAACCGCGTTTATGCGGTAATGCAGAATCGCCGGTTCACCCCCGGGATCCGCACGTTCTCCCGTGTTCTGGCGAGCCAGGCCATCGGCAAGCTGACGACACTGCACAGCACCTTCCTGATCGGCGCCCACTTCTGGACATTCCAGAACCGCATGAGACACCCCCTGCTCCTCGATATGGCCATCCACACCTTCGACGAGGCGCGGTTCATCAGCGGCGCGGAGCCGGTCTCCGTCTTTGCCCGGGACTGGAAACCGGAAGGGTGCTGGTTCGATGGGGAAGCCTCTGCCGTCTGCTTTTTCGAGATGACCAATGGCGTCGTGTTCTCCTATCGCGGGAGCTGGTGCGCCGAGGGGTTCAACACCGCCTGGGATGCCGAGTGGCACGCTATTGCCACCAAGGGCAGCGCCCGGTGGGACGGGTTGAATGCGGTTTCCGCCCAGGCTGCTGTCAAGATTCCCGACGGCCGTCCGGAAGAAGGCATCTTCAGCACGCTGGAGCCGGTTGAGATCCCTGCGGTTGAATGCCTTGAAAATGGTCATCACGCCTGGCTGGATCATACCTTTGCCCAGCTGGCCAAGGGCGAACGCCCTGAAACACATTGCGAGGACAACATCAAGAGCCTGGCCATGGTGCTGTCCGCGATCGAGAGTTCAGAATCCAACCAGACGGTGGCGATCCCGCGTGATTTATGAGTATTTTTGGTGTTCGGACAGGTCTGTGCTTGGCTTTCTGCGTTCTGGCGGGTGCAAACAACCTTTCGCGCGCGGAGGATCAACTGGCGATGAGCGCAAGAAAGGGGACCATGCAATCCATTCGAATCGAGACAGAGGGCAATGGCATTCCGGCGGTTCTTCCGTCTATGCTGGGTGTTCGCATTTCCGAACGTTGCCCGGTGGAAGTCAACACGGGGGGAACACCCGATCTGGTCATCGCGTTGACATACGACAGCCGAATCGGCAACGAAGGATTCCGGATCGAGGATGCCGGGCCAGGGCACATACGGATTGCCGGTGATGGCAATCTGGGACTGCTGGCCGGGATAGGCCGCTTTCTCCGGGAATCGCGTTACGGACAGGATGGTTTCGAGCCGGGAGCCTGGCGCGGCACCAGCATTCCAGAAAAACCCGTGCGCGGCATCTATTTCGCCAGTCATTTCTACAACTACTACCAGGAGGCTCCCCTGGCCGAAGTGGAACGATATGTGGAGGATCTGGGCCTTTGGGGTTTCAACACGCTGCACGTCTGGTTCGACATGCATCATTTCAAGGGCATCCAGGACCCGGCAGCCCAGTCGATGCTGGCACGGCTGCGTGTCCTGCACAGCGCCGCCCGCCGTATCGGGATGCGCATCGGTCTGTGCGTGCTGGGCAATGAGGCGTACGCCGACAGTCCGCCTGAACTCCGGGCCGAAATCAACGAACTATGGGCGTTCGGCGTTGAGCTTTGTCCCGCCAAGCCCGGAGCCGCCGATCTCATGCTCAAGTGGTTCGATGAGGAATTCCAGGCGTTCGCCGATTTGAAGCTGGATTCCTTGAGTATCGGCCCCTACGACCAAGGTGGTTGCACCTGTGAAAAATGCCGGCCATGGGGTGGCAACGGATTTCTGGACATGGCCCGTAAAATCGCCCAGGTGTTCCGTAACCATTCCCCCCATGGGAAAGTCATCCTGGTCACCTGGCTGTTCGATCACGAGCATCACCGCTTCAAGGGCGACTGGGCAGGGCTCGCGCAGCGGCTTGCCGGGGATTCATCCTGGGCGGATTACATTCTCGCCGGCACCCACGATCAGCGCCTGCCGGCCTACCTGCAGTCCAACCCGGTTCCGGGAGGACTGCCATTGGTGGGATTCCCGGAAATCAGCATGCGGGGCATGTGCCCATGGGGCGGGTTCGGCGCCAATCCCATGCCCCGGCATCTCGCGCAGTTGTGGGCTGAATGGGGGGGCCGGGTCGAGGGTGGATTTCCTTATTCCGAGGGGCTCTATGAAGACATGAACAAGGCGATCATGGCGCAGTTGTACTGGAGGGGCCAGGCACCGGAAGAGACATTGCGACAGTATATCGCCTACGAATTCGGGCCGCCTGTCGAGGAAGATGTCTTGAAGGCCATCCATATCCTGGAGGCAAACCAGCACCGCGTCTGGGAGGGGGGTGATTTCAAGTTTCCGCATACCCGCCTGATCCTGCCGCCGGACAGCGGTGCGGCAGCAGCGAAAGCACTTTTGCAGGGTGTGGACACCGCACTGCCGGAATCGGCTCGGCGTGGCTGGCGTTGGCAGGTGCTACTGCTCCGCGCGCTCATTGACGATGAACTATTCCGGAACAATGGTGTCGTCACCCCGGCCTGCGAACCGTATTTCGAGGAGCTGACACGCCTTTATCACGCCGAGAAAGCCGAGTTTCTCGTGCATCCGCCCGTATCGAGAGTTCGGTGACAATCGCGGCAAATTGTTTTGCGCTTCTTTTGCCGGACGGCAACTGCTATAACGGGGCCGTTCATCCGGCAATCCATGTGGAGAAACGCACCATGACAAAACAAACCGTCGCCTTCCTCGGCCCGCTCGGCACGTATTCGCACCTGGTCGCCAAGAAACGCTTTGCCGCCGCGCACATGATCCCGCTTTCCGGGATTCCGGATGTCTGCGCGTTCGTGGCCAGGAACAAGGGCGCGCTC
>CAMBRF010000045.1 GCA_945870225.1 PVC group bacterium
TACTGTTATGTAGCCCCGTCAAGACACTTTTTTTACCCTTAGGTCATCATTTCTTTCCTTGATCTAATCGGAGGCGTCAGGTACTAGCTCAGACTGTTATAAGCAGACGAGACCAAGAGGCACTCGCTGCAAGATCCATGTTAGCGCATCGGGTCTGCAGCCGCAGTCTCATAATAGGACGGATACGCGAGGCGCACCGCAGTAGGTGTACAACGGCCTGCAGAAAAGCTTTAGCATGTACGTGACTTCATCCGATCGGAACAACCATTTCGTAAGGTTTTCCAGTCCTCCATACGTAGGCCACGCGCGACGCCACCTTTCTGGCAATGCGCACGATAGCAGCTTGTTTTTTCATTCGACTAGCGAGTGTGCTGAAGGCTCTGAGAAGTTCCGGGTCAAATCGGATAGCCACCCAGGCCGCTTCAATGAGCAGTGGCCGCAGCGCACAGTTACACCGTGGGGTAATACCGGTGGCCTTCTCGTCTTCCCCCGAGCTCTCGGTGGAGGGGATCAATCCAAGAAAGGAGTTGAATGTATCGAGGTTGGGAAACCGGCTAATGTCCTGAAGTTCGGTATAGAGCATAAAGGCTGTCTTGGGCCCTATGCCTGGAATCGTTCGAAGCAGTCCCGTAATGCGCGCGGCCTCTCCTTCACTGCAATGGGCCCGGAGCTTGCGGATAATGGTTGCCATGCGCCGAGATTCTTCGCGCAGGGCTCCAAGCGTTATCAAGAGGCAGTCCGAGCGCGGGCCAGGCTCCGAACAGAGGCCTTCCAGCCGCGTAAGGAATGCTCCCGACCAACACCGATAAGCGGAGTCCTCCTCCACCGGGATCCCGTAGTACTTGAGAAAACCCTTGATGCGATTCTTCAACCTCCGCATATGCGAACTGCTGCGTTCTCGCAGCCGGCACAGCGACCGCAGTTGCTCCGTGGCCGGGTCCGGAACATGGATGGCATAGAGTTCGCCCTTCTCGAGACCTCGTGCGAGCTTACGCGAGTCGCGTGGATCATCTTTCTGCCGCCGTTCCTTATCCGTAGTGGGAACATCAGCAGCATGCGTCACAATATTGGCAATGCCAAGCTCGACAAGCTGACGATGTGCCCAGAAGCCACTGAATCCCGCTTCATAGACCGAGCGGTAGGATCCCCCAGGATAGTGCCGTGTCATATGCGAATACAGCCCCCGTGGATCGGGAGGCATCGCCATTGTTTTCACTTCCATGCCCATCGTTCGAATCGTCACTTTCCAGCTCCGATGGTGAACATCAAGCCCCAATATGAACTCTTGACCATCAAACCGCACTTCACTACGTTTACTCTCCATGGCGCTTTCCTTTCCTGTTGCCTGTTCGCAACGTTTATACCTAAGGAATCGAAAGCGCCTTTCTCTTTGTTCTGCAAGAACTATTTTGAACCACGAGCTAACATAAGGTCTTGTACACTCAAATCTCTCAGAATTAGATGCGTTTGCCCTGACACGAAAGCAGGGAGAACCAAACCTAGATGCGTCTTCCCTGCCGGAAACAACCTTGATCAGACTCCCGCTTTATGGCATACTATCCTCTTGTTGAAACGTTATGATGGACGGGCCCGCAAAAGGCTGTGAGCCAATATGGAGGATTTCATGAGCAAGCGGAATGAACGGTCTTATGGATTTGCGGGAATGCGGTTACGTGTCCTGTGCGCCGTCATCTTCGCGTCGACCCTGATCGGCAGCGTGGCCCAGGCGGCTGACAAAACCAGTGCCAATAGCGGCTCCTGGGCGACGGCTGGAACCTGGAGTCCAAGCGGTCAACCGGGGGCCAATGATAATGTCACCATCGAAAACGGGCACTCGGTTACAGTTGCCGTTGCCGTCGTGAATTTCCCCAGCAACGTAACGATCAACGCCGGTGGAACTCTCACGTTGAACCACACGCTGACCGTTAACGGAACAACGACCGTCAACGGCTCCCTTTTTATCAGCAACACATCCGGCAATAAGATCTTTACGGGCGATGTCGTGATCAACGATGGGGGGCTGTGGCAGGAAACGGTTGCCGAGGATGTCTATTATTGGGGGAATCTGCGGAATGACGGAATCATCACGGCCTCTTCAGGTATACATTACTTCATAGGCGCTGGAAAGACGATCGGCGGGACAAAGGCGATCACCAATGCGTCTGTGACGGTCAGTGGAACCTACACGAATAATGGCATGCTGACTGTGGGCACGGCCTTGACAGGCACCAACTCGCTGACGCAGGGTGTCGGTTCCACGTTGAAGATTGGCCAGGCGGCAGTGCCCGCGATCGGAACCCTGAACGCCTCTGACAATCCCAACACCGTCAACTATTACGGCGGCGCCCAGACTGTGAAGCCCATCCCCTACCACCATCTGACCCTTTCCGGCAGCGGTGCCAAAAATCTGCTCGGCGTGACTACCGTCGCCGGGGTTTTGGATTATGGATCCAGCGGAACAACGGTTCTATCGAACAATATCAGCGGCGGTGCCCTGACGATGACCAGCGGCACGCTTAATCTGGGTGCGGGGTTGACCCACACCTTCACCGGTGCCTGGACCCGAATCGGTGGCACCCTGAACGGCGGGTCGAGCACTTTGAAAATCGGGGGAAGCGTCAGCGGGTCCGGCGGTGCCTTCACGGGCGGCACGGGGACGGTCGAATGGAACGCCGCAGGGGATCAAACCCTGGCAGCCGTTGATTATAATAACCTGATTCTATCCGGTAGTGGCGCCAAGTCCATCAGTGCGGGTACTGCTGCGGCAGGCAATCTGAGCATCGCCACGGGCGCCAAGGCCAGCTTGGCGGACGGCATGAACATGAGGGTGACCACCCTCACGCTGGGCGGTGTGGACCAGGCCCGCGGCACATGGGGTTCCAGTACATCGGGGGCAACCCATACGAACGACACGTTCTTTGCCGCGACGACCGGCTTGATAACGGTCAATGCGGATTCCTCCACGCTCATCTGGCGTGGCACCGGCGATTGGCACGCGAATCCTGAAAACTGGGTCAATGGCATCCCCGGGACCGGGTCCAATGTCTGGATCGCCTCCGGGACCGTGACGCTGTCGTCCGCCACCTCACCGCTTGGCGAGGTCATTCTGGGTGCACAAGGTGCAGCCAGCGGGGCAACCCTGGTATTCACCAACTGGGATACAACCGTCGTTGCGAGCAACGTGACGGTTCTGGGAAATGGGATCATGACATTGCCGCCGCCGTTCACATCGAGCCAGATGTCCAACCGTGTCCATATCGTTTGCACCAACTTCACGCTTGAAGCCGGTGGAACGATCAATGCCGATGCGCGTGGATTCGTGAGAAGAAACGGTCCCGGCAAAGGCTCGGAAGTTAATATTGCGAGCAGTTATGGTGGGGGCGGTGGTGGATATGGAGGGAGAGGCGGAGGCGGGAAGAAAAATAGCAACAATGGCGAAGCGGGGGTCACGCCGGGCGGGCCGACCTATGGATCCACAAATGCTCCCCTTGACCCTGGCAGTGGTGGCGGCGCTAACGCGCAATGGGCCAGTTCGCCTGGCCATGGTGGAGGTGCCGTGCGGATCGCGGCGGCGGGAACCGTGATGATCGAAGGGACGGTGACTGCCAACGGTAGTGACACGACCGGCAACACAGGTGGTGGGGGATCGGGCGGAGCGATTTTCATTACCTGTAATCGCTTTGGCGGAAGCTCCAATGGGTTGTTGCAGGCCGATGGTGGCGGAGGGGCGATTTACAGCGGTGGCGGAGGGGGGGGGCGCATCGCTGTCCATTATGCGAGTCTGGATGGAAATCCGGGTGTCCGTTTCTCCGCGAATTCAAGCTCCGCAAGCCGGTTCACGGTGGATGTTAACTCAATGGAATGGAGTGCGCCCGCCATAGGGACGCTGTGTTTCACGAATTCGGCGCTAATGGACACGGTGTTGGCAACGGCGGGCGGGGTTGGCTCGGGACTGAATGGCTATGTGTACTTTGAATCAACCAATGTCTGGAGCCCTAAACTTCTTGTCATGACCAACTCGACCCTGGGCATTCCTGAAGGATACGCTTGGCAGATTACGAACGATTTGACCGTGACGACTGGCACTGTGGTCGTGGCCGAACATGCGACGCTGGCGTGTGACCGGAGCC
This sequence comes from PVC group bacterium, assembly GCA_945870225.1. Taxonomy (GTDB): domain Bacteria; phylum Verrucomicrobiota; class Kiritimatiellia; order CAIKKV01; family CAITUY01; genus CAMBRF01. Next base: position 4,131 of record CAMBRF010000045.1, read on the forward strand.
TGACATTGACCAATGGCGCTCGCCTCATCGTCTATGGAGGTGCAACAAACGAGGTTTATGCGGATTATGGCGCATTGGTAAGCGTGACCAACACGCTGACGGTTGGACCAGCTTGCTGGATTTATCCCATTTCGGACGGAATAAACGGGGGGTCGGTTCTTCTACGGACGGGGAATCTAACACTCATGACCGGGGGCGGCATTGACGCCAATGGGCGCGGGTATGGCCGGACGTATGGCACCGGAAAAGGCACAACCACTGCCAATAGTTCGTCCGTCAACACTCCCGGTGGCGGGGGATATGGAGGAAAGGGCGGCAACGGCGCGTATGCCGGCGGCAGTCCCTACGGTTCCACAAACACGCCAATCGCCCCCGGCAGTGGAGGCGGTAGTTGGACCTACAACAACATCAACTTCGGCGGACACGGGGGAGGATCCGTGAGAGTCGAATCGGCGGGCAGCGTGAAGATTGATGGAATGGTGACCGCCAATGGCGAGAATGGATTAAAATCAGGTGCCGGCGGGTCGGGCGGCGCGATATTCATCACCTGTGCATCACTCAGTGGCGCGGAAACCGGGGCATTGCAGGCGGAGGGTGGTGACAGTGGCACGGCAACCACGTTGGCTGGCGGTGGAGGGGGCGGCCGGATCGCGGTGTGGGTGGGGGTACCCGCCGATGAACAACAGAAGTACCTGCAGGGATTGTCGAGCCGGGTGATTCGCTCCACGGATCTTCCCCGATACTACCTTGGCTCTGTGCCTTCCGTCGTGGAAGGCGCAGGGCATACGGGCACACCCGCCGAGCCCGGCACGGCATTCTTTTTTGTAATGCCGGCATTGCAAGGCACGGTTTTCATGATGCGTTAAGGCACCTCGCCCAATCAGCATCACGCCCGGCGCGCCTCGACCGCCGAGCATAAGGCCGCCTGGAGTTCTCGCAGAATTTCATCCAGACCACCGACCCGGTAACGCCTGCAGACGTTGCGAATCTCGTGCAGGTCTGCCTCGGGATTCCGCGTCAGCAGTTCCAGGACATCGGCCCTGGACTTGAGCCCTCCCGCATAGAGCTTGAGGGCCACAAGCTGGGGTAATGGAACAAGTTTCAAGCGGCTTCCGGGACGTATCGGTATCGTTGTTGCCCGGAGGGCATCTTCAATGACGGCAGGAAAACGATCCGCGAAGCTGATGATCTGTAGCAAGCCGAATGCTCCTGTGATGTCGATGACACCGCCGAGCGGATCTTGTGCGTCCGGTTCCCGCAGTTCGGCCTTGAATCCCGCCGCATCCAGGGATGAGGAAATGGCGCGGAGCGACTGGATATCGGCATTGACTCCAAGATCAATGTCATGCGTCATTCGAACATAATGATGAGCAGCCAAGGCCACAGCACCAATGACAACAGCATCAACCTGATGCTGTTCCAGGATCCGCATGACTTCCTCGGCAGCGTCCAGAAGGGTTTCGGGGTCCGGCATGGATCACCGATCCTTCTGGGCTGGGAAAATCCCGGTGAAACGCCTGCGCATCCCCAGCGCTTCAAGAACCCGTTGCTCGATGGACATCGCGTGCAAGCGATTCAATTCAGCAGCAAAGGATTGCTGCGCACAATGGCTCTTGCGCATCGCGGGGAACATCTGCGTTTCCCGTGCGTTATTCGAATTTTGCAAAGCAGCCTTATTCATGGTATTACGCTGCCAACAGTGAGCGTGAAATGCAAGCTGCAAAAGGGGCGGCGAAGGGACTGCCTTTGCCCCCGCAGCGGCTCGAGAGAACGCTCGCCAGATTGCAGGAACGCTTCACTCGCCCGTCGCAAACCCGGAATCGCTCATCTCCCGCCGAAGGTTCACGGCGTTTCGCCCAGGAACTGCTCAACCGCGTCGAGCATGGTCTCCTCGTCGAAGAACTTGATCGCCGGGGTCGGCACGCTGCTGCGGAACCAGTGCCCGTAGCGCTTGGTCATCACGCGCCGGTCGGCCACGATCACCAGTCCGCGGTCGGTCCGGTGCCGGATCAGCCGTCCGAAGCCCTGCCGGAACCGGATGACCGCGTTCGGCAGCGAGAAGCCCGTGAACGCGCTTTGCCCCGCCGCTTCCAGCGCCTCGCAGCGGGCCGCCACCACGGGGTCGGTGAAGACCGCGAAGGGCAGCCGCGCCAGCACCACGCACGAGAGGGCCTCGCCCACCACATCCACCCCCTCCCAGAACGAATGCGTCCCCATGAGCACCGAACTGATGTCGAAACGGAACTGCTCGGTCAAATCCTCGCGCGAGGCGTTTTCCCCCTGCGCCAGGACCTCGATCCCGCTGCCATGCAGTTCCTCGCGCACGGCCGCCGTGGTCTTCTGCAGCATGGTGTAGCTGGTGAAGAGCGT
>CAMBRF010000046.1 GCA_945870225.1 PVC group bacterium
AAAGTCGTGGCGTTCAAGAAAAAACGCCGTAAAGGATATAAGCGGAAAGTCGGTCATCGTCAGCAGTTGACCGTGTTGCGCATCGCCAGTATTGGCTGAAAGAGGAGTTTGAGTTATGTCGAAAGCAGGCGGCAGTAGAGCGAATGGACGGGATAGCCGTGGGCAACGCCTTGGCGTTAAGGCCTACGATGGCGAAACAATCAAGGCCGGCGGCATCATTGTGCGCCAGCGCGGAACCAAGGTCAAAGCGGGACTGAATGTCAAGCTGGGCCGGGATGACACGCTGTTCTCATTGGTCGCGGGCAAAGTCAAGTTTGTGAGAGAGGGTCGTTCGGTTTCGGTGATTGCAACCGAAGCCACGGCGTAAGCGTGGTGCTTTAAATCATCCGCTTCATGCAGGCCGCGTCCCCTGGGGCGCGGCTTTTGTTTTTGAGGAGTCACCATGAAAACACGGAAATTTATTGATTCGATGGTGATCCTGGCCGCGGCCGGTTCAGGCGGCAATGGCTGTCTTGCCTTCCGGCGTGAGAAGTATATCGCCAAAGGCGGCCCCGATGGCGGCGATGGCGGGCGCGGCGGGCATGTGATCCTGCGGGTCGATCCCAATACCGACAGCCTGATCTCCCTCTTTTTCAATCCGGAACAGCGGGCGGAAAAGGGGCAACATGGCATGGGCAAGCGCATGCATGGCCGCAACGGCGAGGATCTGGTGGTGCTCGTCCCCTGTGGTACCGAGGTCCGTGATGCCTCCAACGGCCAGCTACTGTGCGATCTGGTCGAGCCGGGTGCGGAAATGATTATCGCCAAGGGCGGGCGCGGCGGCTTGGGGAACCCCCATTGGCAGACCTCGACCCATCAGACTCCCTATGAGCATACCGATGGCGAGCCTGGCGAAGAGAAGAAGATCCAGCTGGATGTCAAGTTGCTGGCCGATGTGGGCCTCGTCGGCTTCCCCAATGCGGGCAAATCCTCGATCCTGAGTCAGATCAGTCATGCCCATCCAAAAATCGGGGCCTATGCCTTTACGACCATCAATCCGATCATCGGCACCGTGATGGTGGGCGAAGATTTTGAGACCACGTCGTACCGGGTGGCGGATATTCCCGGAATAATCAAAAACGCCCATCAGGGCGTCGGCCTGGGTCTCGATTTCTTACGCCACATTGAGCGGGCCACCTGTCTGGCCATCGTGGTGGATATGTCGGGGAGTGAGGGGCGTGATCCGGTCGAGGATTACCGGACCGTGCGTCACGAAATGAAGATGTATAACCCCGATCTGCTGGAACGTTCCATGCTGGTGATCGCGAATAAGATGGATTTACCGGAGTCCGCCGAAAACCTGAAGGTGTTCCGCCGGAAAACGAAAACCAAGCCGCTCCCCGTGTCAACCGAGACTGGCGAAGGCCTGGAACTCCTCAAGACCCGCCTGCATCAGATGATCCACCACCTGGCGTAGGAAAAGGTGAGATGTCACATTTTCTCGCGGAAGGCGATGACTTCGTCCAGCGAGGTGGCGCCCAGCAAGACCATTACCAGGCGGTCGATGCCCAGGGCAATGCCGCCGGCAGGGGGCATCCCCAGCTCTAGTGCCGCGAGAAAAGCTTCATCCAAAGGGTAAGTCGGGGCGCCCATGGCGGCCCGGTCCCGGGCGCATTGCTCAAACCGGCGGCGCTGTTCCACTGGATCCGTCAATTCGCTGAAGGCATTGGTGATCTCAACGCCGTTGATATACAACTCGAACCGCTCGGCCACGCACGCGCGCCCGGGCTTGCGTCGCGAGAGCGCCGCGGCCGCCGCCGGATAGTCCATGACGAACACCGGGGTATCACGGGGGAGCACCGGCTCGATCAGGGCCACCAGGTCATGCTCAAACCGCTCGGCCTCATAGTCGGTCACCGGGTTCCAGCCAGCATGCGTGCCGTACAGCTCCTCTACGGTCAGGCGCGGCCATGGCGGGGGCGGGAGCCGGCTGGGGCAGACCGACTGGCAGACGTGCGTAAGCAGGCGTTCGGTGTCCTGGAGAATGTCCAGGTAATCGGCATTGGCCCGGTACCATTCCAGCATGGTGTATTCCGGATGATGGAGTCGCCCCCACTCCCCCTTGCGGAAACAGGGTCCGATCTGGAAGAGTTTATCATAGCCGGCGGCGAGGAGGCGCTTCATGTGCAGTTCCGGTGAGGTGCGTAAAAATCCGGAGCCGGCCGGTTCGGCGTCAATGTGAAGCTCGGTGGCGGGGATCGGGAGCCGGACCGGGGTCTCCACCTCGATAAAGCCGGCGCCATCGAACCAGGTGCGGAGGGCGGACAGGACCCGGCTGCGAAAAATCAAAGCCGGTTGCAGGGACTGCAACCGGCTTCGTTCAAGATGAGGATGGACCACGATCGCTGCCCTCGGATTCCGGACCTCGGTCTTCGGTCTATTTAGATTACTTCTTCAACACGCGGTCGGCGTACTCGCCGGTGCGGGTGTCGATTTTGATGATGTCGCCCTGATTGACAAACAGCGGGACCTGGATTTCGAAACCGCCGTTGATCTTGGCCGGCTTCAGGACGTTGGTTGCGGTATTGCCGCGGGCGCCTGGATCGGTATCGATGATTTCCTTTTCAATGAAGGTCGGCAGCGTGACGTCCACCGGGCGGCCGTTATGATACAGGACGCGGACTTCGCAGTCATCGTACAGGAAGAACCGGTTGTTCCCCAGCACGTCGGCGACGAGCGTGAACTGCTCGTAGTTCTCGTCCATGAAAATGTAGTGGTCGGTTTCATTGTGGGAATAGCGCATGGTGCGCTCTTCCAGGTCCGGTTTCTTCAGGACATCGTTCGAGCGGAAGGCGCGGACGAAGGTGCCGCCGTCAATGAGGCTCTTCAGACGGCAGGTGTAGATGGCGGCCCCTTTGCCGGGCTTCACGAAGTTGAATTCGGAAATCAGATAAGGCACGCCGTCGAGTTCGACGCGAAGCCCCTTGCGAAAATCAGACGCTGTATAATCCGCCATAGAATCAATCCCTTCGTTGCGCACCTTTGTTCAGAAATCAGCCGCATAAAATAGGCGTCGAAGGGGGCGCTGTCAAATCCAAATGTGATCCCACCGCAAGTGCGTGATTATTTTCTTTCTTCCTGCCGGAAATAGGTAAAAATGTCCCCCTTTTTTCAAGGAGATACCGATGGTTGCTGCAGTTGATCAAAATGATGCGTTGGATGCCTCGTCCATTCCCCGGTTGGCGGCGGAGCTGGCGATCGCGCCCCGGCAGGTGCTGGCCGTTGCCAAGTTGCTGATGGAAGGGGGAACCATTCCCTTTATTGCCCGTTACCGCAAGGAAGTGACCGAGAATCTGGACGAGGTCCAGATTGGTAAGATCCAGGAGCGGCTCCAGTATTACAAGGATCTTGAGGAGCGGCGCCAAACCGTGCTCGACTCGATCGCCGAGCAAGGCAAGCTGTCCGAGGAGCTCAAGGCCAGGATTCTGGCCTGCACCACCAAGACGGTGCTCGAAGATCTCTATCTGCCCTTTAAGCCCAAGCGGCGCACGCGCGCAATGATCGCCCGCGAAAAGGGCTTGGAGCCCCTGGCCTTGATGATCCTGGCGCAACCGGCAACGGGAAATCCCGACAAGGAGGCCGAAGCGTTCATTGATCCTGCAAAGAAGGTGGAGTCAGCGGCAGATGCCTTGTCCGGCGCTCGTGATATTGTCGCCGAACTGATCTCCGAGAACGCGGATATCCGGGCCCTGGGTCGGCAGTATTATGCCGCCAATGGGGTGATCGTGTCCGAGGCGGTCAAGGAGAAGACGCAGGAGCCGACCAAGTTTGAGCAGTATTACGACTTCAAGGAGAAGGCCGTTGATATTCCCTCGCATCGCTATCTGGCGATCCGCCGGGGTGAAAACGAAGGGGTGTTGAAACGCTCTTTTATTGTCGAGTCCGAGCCGGTGCTGCGCCGGATCGGTGAGATCATGAAGGTGAATGAGCGCTCGCCGTTTGCCGTTCACCTGCGGACCGCCATTGAGGATAGCTATAAGCGTCTGATTGCGCCGAGCGTGGAGACGGATGTGTCGGTGGATCTGAAGATGAAGGCTGACCGGGCGGCGGTGGAAATATTCGCCAAGAACCTGCGGAGCCTGTTGCTAGCCTCCCCCCTGGGTGGCCGCGCCGTGATCGCGGTGGATCCGGGGATCCGCACCGGCTGCAAGGTGGCGGCGATGGACGCCACCGGGAAGTTCCTGGAGAATACGACCTTGTATTTGAGCCAGGGCGATCGCGCGGGGATGGAGGCCCGGATTGATCTGGCCAAACTGATTGCCAAGGTTCAACCGGCAGCGATTGCCGTGGGGAACGGAACCGGCGGGCGTGAGACGGAAGCCTTTATTCGGGACACCCTCAAGAAGGCCAATTTGACGACGATCATGGTGGTGCAGGTCAATGAGTCGGGCGCCAGTATTTATAGTGCGTCTGAAGTGGCCCGGGATGAGTTTCCCGATCTGGATCTGACCGTGCGGGGCGCCATCTCCATTGGGCGCCGGCTTCAGGATCCGCTGGCGGAATTAGTGAAGCTGGATCCGAAATCCATCGGGGTGGGGCAATATCAGCATGACGTGCATCAGCCGCTGTTGGCCCAGAAACTTGAAGATGTGGTGGTGAGCTGCGTGAACCATGTCGGGGTGGAAATCAATACCGCCAGCGCGTTTCTGCTGGCCCGGGTCGCGGGGGTCGGAAACAGTCTGGCTAAAAAAATTGTGGCCTATCGCGACAAGCATGGCGCCTTTACCAGTCGGGCGGCCCTATTGAAGGTGCCCAGTCTGGGGCCGAAAGTGTTTGAACAGGCGGCCGGGTTTTTGCGGATCCGGGGTGGGGCCCATCTGCTGGATGGCTCGGCGGTGCATCCGGAGCGCTATGCACTGGTTGAGAAAATGGCAGCGGACCTGGGCGTCGATCTGAAGGAGCTGGTGGGGAATGCCGCGCTGGCCGACAAGATTGAGATCCGCAAATATGTCAGCGCGGAGGTGGGTGAACCCACCTTGAAGGACATTATCGCGGAATTGAAGAAGCCGGGGCGCGATCCCCGTGAGACGTTTGAGGCCCCCTGCTTCCGGGATGACGTCAATGCCATTGAGGACCTCAAGCCGGGAATGGAGCTGATGGGGATTGTCACCAATGTCACCGCCTTTGGGGCCTTCGTCGATGTGGGCGTGCACCAGGATGGCCTGGTGCATGTGTCTGAACTTGCCGACCGGTATATCACCGATCCCGCCGAGGTGGTGCAGGCCGGGGACCGGATCAAGGTCTGGGTCAAGGATGTGGATGCCCAGCGCAAGCGCATCGCCTTGAGCGCGAAAAGCGGCAGCCGGGCCGGGGCTGGCTCCAGCCCGGGTTCCGGAGCCGAGCGGGGCGCCAACCGCCCCGGCGAGCGGCGCGGGCCGGGGAACGGGCCACGCCCCGCGCCCAGGCCTTCGTTTAACTCAAACCCGTTTGGTGCGTTGGGGCTGTAAGCGCCAGCACGGTTGCATCTCCCTGGCTTACCCGCTATAGTGGCGATTATGAGAGTAACGGGAGGCATATTGCGGGGGCGTCTGATCAAGACGCCTAAAGGGGAGGACGTGCGGCCGACGCAGGATATGGTGCGGCAGGCGGTGTTTTCCTCGCTGGCCGAGCGGATTCCCGGCGCTT
>CAMBRF010000047.1 GCA_945870225.1 PVC group bacterium
AGAACGGTCGCCCGCACCTTCGTCTGCCGCGAGGGGAACGTCGGGCGGAACTGGAAGGGCTGGCGCAACGTCCATTCCTCCGCACCCTCTCCCAGCACCTCCCAGGTCGCCGCCCGGTCGTAGCTGATCTCCAGCTTCACCCGCAGCCAGCGCATCGGCGCACCCGCATGGGTCATGATCGCCTGCTGCCCCATCACCAGCGTGTCGTTGAACAGGTTCGGATACGTAACCTTCACCCCCGCGATGTTGAAGTTCTGCTCGGAGATCGCGAACAGGTTCGGGTCCTCGTCCGACTGGATCTTCACCCGCGCATTCGGCGAGACCCGGTCGCTGAGCGTCCAGTTGTACGATAGTGTATTCGCCGTGCGTTCGGCGATCGGCAGCCACACCGTATTCGTGCTGTCGTACAGGTCGGTGTAGAAGATGCTCACCGTGTTGCCCGCGCCACCAGCCACCCAGCGGATCAACTGCGACGAGCCGGCCAGCCACTCCTCGCCGCCATCCGGCGAGAGCACGTCGATTCCCGCGATGGTGAACACCTCGGAAATCCCGATGATGCGATTGTCGGAGAGCGACCGGATGCGCAGCACGGTCGTGTCGCTTTCCGGCTGTATCACGTTCCAGGAAACCGTGTTATCGCCGTCGGCATTCTCGACAAAGGAGTAGATATTCGTCTCGTACGTCGCCCCGCCATCGAGCGAGACATCCACATGCACGTTCGTTCCCGCGCTGATCGAGCGCCACTGAACGCTGAACGGATCCCCGCGCTTGACCTTCTGCCCGGCCACCGGACTGGTGATCACAATACCGACCATGGAAAACTCGGTGTCCGAATCATCCGCGAACGCTCCGTTCGGCGCCTGCACCCGGATCTTCGCGTTCGTGGAAAGCAGGCTTGCCACTTGGCGCGGTGTGTTCCAGACGTAGACGTTGTTGGCCGAGGCATTGACGTTGGTCGCCAGGAACTCGATGAGATACCCGCCGTCTTCCGCATAGAAATTCTGCCCGTCCGGAGCCATGTAGATGGACGTGCGCGTGCTCAGGTCATGGGCCGATTCCCAGCGGACCGGATTCGCCTCACCCACGTACCAGCGTTCCCCGCCATTCGGCGCCGTCACCTTGAACTTCTGGGTGATTTCAAACGGCGCATCGGACATATCTGTCACCGTCGCATCGTTCAGGTCACGGATGCGCACGACCACATTCGAGAAGAGCGTCACCCCCTGGGGCGGCTGTGGCGTGGTCCATAAGACCGAATTCGTCCCGCCGACACCCTTGGCAACCCCTGTCGCGATCACCGTCCAAGGGCCCGCGTTGCTGTTGATCGAATAAGCCACCTCCAGGTTATCGCTGACCGTCCCCGCCCAGGACCAGGTGACATGGTAGGGTACCGACGCGATCCAGGCATGCGCGCCACGTTCCCCGCCGTTCGGCGACATCACGGAAACCCGCCCGCGCGAGGCGGTCACAGTCACATTGCTCACCGAGATCTGCTGGTCACCCGCCGATTTCAGGAACGCCTTGAAGCGGAAAAGTCCGCCTGTCGTGTTGTAGATCTGCTCATAGAACTTGCTGATATTGGCGGTCACCAGATCCCGCGTGCTCGTCTGGAACTCGAAGAGGGCGGGACCGTTCGTCAGATCCTGCGCAGTCCAGCGCCCGGAGGAACTATTGTAGTAGAACCAGCGGTTGCTGGATGCCGTCGCCGACGAATCCCCGGAAATCTGGTACTTCACGTCCGTATTCGGGTTGTACGTCCGTGTATGATCGAATCCCAGCAGCGATCCCAGGAACGGGAACCCCTTGGCCACGGTCGGCGAGATCCATGGCGTGCTCTCCGGATAACGCGAGGCGGATACACTCAGCCCGAAGAAGGTCGGCGAGAAGCGGTGGTCTTCCGTGCCGAGATACGCCTTCACCTGTAGATACTGGACAAGGGGAACCAAGTCCTGCAGATTTCCCTCCTCCAAGGCGGTGAAGTAGGAAGCCGCCGTTCCGTCCGGCCCGTAGAACTCACCGCTCAGCGGCATTACATCCCCCGCCCTCACCTGGAATTTCAACGTCCCGGCGTAGGCCCGGTAATGGTCCAGGACCTCGGAGTCCAGCAACTGGCTGGCATGATAGGCGATCTCATCGACCGTACCGCGCAGGAACTGGCCACCGCCTGAGGCGCGCCCGACAAAGAGATCGGTCCCGGAGGCGGTACTCGCCCCGACGGGAACCATCGCGCCGCGCAGCTCGCCGTTGACGTAAAGCCGCATCGTGGACCCGTCGTAGGTCGCCGCCACATGCTGCCACACATTCTGCAGCAACGGCAGGCTGTCAACCAACGCACCGCTGCCGACCTGGAATGTCAACCGCCCGATCGAATCCGTGAGAAGCGCATAACCATTCCCCCCGCTGCGCTTGTCCACAAGAGTACGGGTATTCAGCGATTCCGGCTTGACCCAGAGCTCGACCGAGAACGTTCCGTTCTCAAGCAACGCCGAGTGCGGCACGCGCAGGTGATCCCCCGAACCGTTAAAGTAGCGTCCGTTGTCGAAGACGCCCGGCGCGGCAGCCGTGCCGCTCATTGTGGCATCGCGGCCGTTGCCGCTGGCATCGACCGCAACCGTCCCGTTCGTCTCATCCAGGTGCCACAAGCCGCGGATGGTCGCCGCCGGGGAAAGCGGCGAACCGTAGATCCCGTCCGCGGTCCAGCGCAACGTCTGCCAGATCGTCGGACCGCCCGCATCCACCGGGGCGAAGGTCATCTCGTTGATCCGTTTCGTCGAATACCCGCTGGCGAATACCGTCCCGACCTTCTTCGGGGAAAGCGCACTTCCGAAGGCAATGACTTCATCCACGTTGCCGCTCAGGTAGTTGGTCCCTGTGCCATTGCGCATGATCCGCGGCGTGCCCGGATTGAGCAATCCATAGGCTCCTATGGATGTCGTCGCCACACGGGCCCCGTCCACGTACAGGTGGATGTAATTGCCAGCACGCACCCCGACAACATGCCGCCAGGCACCGTTGTTCAGGTTCGCTGTTTGCGAGACAGCGGCCTTCACACCGTTGACCCGGTCGTTGAGCACGAACGCCACTTTGCCCGTGGCCGCCTGCGTTCCGTCATGATTCAGCGACAGCTCGAAATAGCCAGCACCATCCGCCAGCGTCGACATCAGAGCGCCCTGCCGCGTATCGATGGAATTGAACCAGAGACCGACACTGAAATCACTACCAGCCAGCTCGGTGATCTGCGACAATTCGACATAATCATCCACACCGTTGAAATACCCCGATCGAAAACCGACCCGGGCATTCGGCGAGGATAGCGCCCCATTGACCGGTGCGCCTGGACGGCCCCGCCCGCTGCTATCGATCAAGACCGTGCCGATGCTCCAGGGTTGCTCATCAAAATGCCACAGCCCCGCCAGCACATCAGCCGATACGAAATCCCCCGGCTGCAGGTTCGACGGATCCGTTGCCGCGAAATTCTCGACGTAGATCTCATCCCCGTACCACGTGGTCGATCCGCCACCGAAATCACCACCGGACGCCTGCCCGAAGGAGGCCGTGGCAAAGGTCAAGGTGTTCACGCCATCATTACCCTCCACACTGACATTCCCGGCGACGGGAGTCCCACTGCCATCGCTGGCAAAGGTAGCCTCATACTGGAAATAGCGCCCCCGCACTGAGAAGTTGGCATTCGCCGGATCGGTAAACGATCCCGACCAAACCGCAGCATCCAACGCGGCCAGCGTGTTCGCGGCACGGACCCGGAACGCCGGAGAACCGGAGGAGATAGGATGCGCGTTATAATACTGTACCTGCACCTGCCCCATCGTCAGCGATTTACTATACAGAGCCAGCTCATCCATCAGCCCGTTGAATGTGCTACCATTGGCCGTGCCGACCACCAGATTGGTAACCGAGACTGCAGACGGCCAAACCAGGGCAACGTGGTTCCAGCCCGGATTCAGATACGCACTCTGCGGATTGGCATTCACATAAATCGCAGGGCTGTTCGCGCCATATCCTTCCGTGACGACTTGGTTATCACGGATGCTCACCTGTCCACTGCCAAGCGACAGCATTCCAGCACTAATCTTCTCCGCCTTCAGCCAAAGCGACAGCGTCGAGATGGTTTGCGCAGACGAGAAAAAGTTCGAAAACGTCGAGCCACCCGTGGCATCCGAGAACACCGCCGCATTGAACCCTAGGCGCGAAGCCGTCGAAAAGGCGGGATTATTCTGCACAGAGGGATTATTCGCACCCGCCGTCGAGGCCACATCCACCCAGTTGCCGTCGAGGTGATAAAGTGCCACCAATGCGTTGTCACTTGCGGAGATTGCCAATGGCAGCCGCCAGCGCAGGCGTTCCCACACCGCGGCATCACTGCCACCATCAATCGCGGCCGAGCGATACGTTCCTGCCGTCCGGAAGCCACCATTCGCGAACCGCGTCAACCCGAAATAGGGGGTGTAAGCCGTATAGGGTGCATTTGTCAGGCTTTCCCGCGACTCTGCCTGTAGGAAATCTCCCGCTGTACTGTCTGTATGTACCTGTCCATCGCGCGTCGTGAATTTAATATATTGTAATAGCGGGGTTTCACTCATCAGTCCATCAGTGAATATACGAGCCTCGTATTGCAAATAACGGTGAATGGGATTGAAATTCCCTGCGGCCGTCAACGTATCTGCCACGCCGAGATAATACGAGGCAGCAGTTCCATCGTTGCCGACAAAATCGCCAACCAGATTCGGTGTCGATGAAGAGCGTAAACGGAATTGTACCGACCGGGCACTGTCGAGGATGACATTGATGTCATCTTCGGTCACTTCCCGAAGCCAAATGGCGAGGTCATCGAGTTTCCCTCGATAACTCCATGATGTAATACCAGGCTCATTTCCGAAAGCCGCAGATGTATTCAGAAGCAGGGGCTGCATTGGAGCCCCCGTATTAAGCGACCCGACGAGGGTCTTATTGAAATACAGTCGTGAACTTCCTTGATTGCCATTCCACACGGCAGTCACATACGTCCATTGTTCCGATGGAAGCTTTACCGCTGGTTCCAAATCGAGAATTCTCCCGCCCGAGGCGCGATCGCGAACAAAAAACCTGACAGTAAGCGCGGTACCATTAATCGCCAGCCAATAAACCGAACCACTGGTATTATCCCTTGCGCCGAATATAGTATTGAAATCTTGAATATTTATTTCCGGATAAACCCAAGCAGAAACGCTACAGACACTTGCGGAGTTCAAGTGTCTATCAGCTATAGTGACTTGACCAGATCGCCTAAAGAGCCCTGCATGACTGCCGATGGCTGATATCGGGGAAAAAGTTGGCCCGGTCGAGACGGCAGCGTTTCCGGAAATCGCATCCACCCAGTCATTATCCATTCTGAATAATGCCGCGAGTCCGGGATAGCTAGCGGATAGTCCTCCGGGGCTATTTCCAAGTTGTACATTTGAAGCCCGACTGAATAGCGCATCCCAGCTACCGACACCGACTCCCTTGTCGAT
>CAMBRF010000048.1 GCA_945870225.1 PVC group bacterium
AGGTCCGGCAATCCGGACTGGCCGGACAGTGCTGGGCCTGGGCGGCCAGGGCGCAGTTCTCGGAAATGAATAACGGGGTATCCTGATACACAATGACCGTTGCCTGCTCCCCAAATTGTTTCAGCAGCGGAAGCATGTTTTCACGGCTATCGTCCGGTGAGAACGTAAATCGACTGGCTCCCATGGATAGGACCTGCCGGGCCGCAGACCGGTTCGTCACATAGACGGACCAGTCGACGATCAGTCCGGGGGCGGCTGGCTGGCTGGCCGTCGTTCCGCCGGATCGGCCTAACATCGGCCAGGAGAAGAGCGCGCCCGCCTCCCAGAGTGTCCACCCTTCCGCCTGCAGCACCTTGATCTTCTCTTCGAGGTCCGGGCGCTCCCACTCGCGCATGAGGGGCGGCAGGGCCAACCTGATCTTACCGGCCCCGACCTGTTGGCGCCAGAGCGCCAATCCGGCCATCAGCTCAGCCAGGGAATCGCGCTGAATTTCAATCACCACCTCATCCAAATTCTGATAATCTGCCGGTTCCAAAGCGGAAAGGTGGGCCAGCCGATCGGTTTTAATGGACCAATGCAGGAGATGGGTCTTGCCTGCAGGTGTACCGGCCAGAGGCTTTTCGGCCGTCTGAACCGCCTTAACGGCCTGCTGACGGTGGGTGTCCACGGCGTCAGACAACGAGGACGTCAGCTCACGCCGGAGCCGGTTGAGGATCGAAACGGGGATGAACAGGCTGGCGGGGTTGTTCATCTGAAGATCAGCCAATTCAAACAGAGTGTCGCCCAGTTTACCGAAAGCCGTCCGGACCGTCCGGCTCACCCCCTCCGGATCCCGACTGGGTTCGAAGAGGCCCGCGATGGCGGACCGGACCGATAAGCCCGCGCACGAGTTGAGAGTGGCCACGCCTTCCAATCCCGTTGCGGAGGCTGTAACCACCACATTCATGCCGAGGCGTGCACGATGCAAGCCGGGTTTGGGGCGCACAAAGCGGTACTGTTGTTTGACGGTCTGGGAGGAGGAGCAATACAGGGGGGCCCCGGCTTTGATCTCAGGATGCTCCCGCGGCAGGCTGACCTCGACCAGGCAATGAGCGGGGACTTCAAATACTTCCTCAAGTGGCTTGCCGTGCTCACTCACCCTTCGCAGATGATCAACCGGAAAGCCAAAGGGGCGACCCCGCCCGGGAACATCAGTCTGGATCCCGTCATGCCGCTCGAGGCGGCGTTGCGTCCTGAACTGAACCCATTCGTTAACGCCGCGCCGGACGAGGGCCACTACCGTCCCGATGGGAGCGCCGCGGTGCCCGACCACCTCGCTATCCGTCACCTCGCGATTACGGGCGGAATGAAGATAAAGTTCCGTCCAGGGGCGGCTGAAAATCGTTTTAATCTCCTCCTCAGCGGCCTGCTTCTCGAGCAGGGAGAGCCGGCCTTCCAGCAGCTTACGGTAATATTGAGTCACGGCGGCGACATACAGGGCACTTTTCTTGCGCCCCTCAATCTTGAAGCTGAAGACCCCGGCCTCGCGCAACTTCAGCACGTCCCCTGTCAGGGCCAGGTCCTTCATGGAAAATGGATACGTCTGGGTCTGGCCGAATGTATCGCGGCAGGGATAGGCGCAACGGCCCCGGTTGCCGCTCCGCCCGCGCAGCATCGAGGAATAAAGACAGAGGCCACTATACGAATAACACAAGGCGCCATGGATAAATACCTCCACATCCACCCCGCCTTCACGGACAATGGCGGCCATCTCCTTCAACGTCAATTCCCGGGCAAGGGTCACCCGGCTGAAACCCAGTTCACGCGCGGCTATGGCCCCGGGCACATTGTGGATCACCAGTTGCGTGCTGGCGTGCAAGGCCAGGCGGGGGAAATACGTGCGGGCCAGACGGGCGATGCCCAGGTCCTGAACGATCACCGCATCCACGCCGGTGGCATCCAGCAGCGCCAGCGTCTCGATGGCCTCATCCAGTTCCTGATCCTGAACCAGCGTATTGAACGCCACAAAGACAGAGCGGCGGGGAGTGGACGCATGCGCAAACCCAACGATTTCATTCAGGTCTTCAGGGGAAAAATTGACCGCTTCCGCACGGGCGGAAAACCGCTGCAAGCCGAGATAGACCGCATCCGCCCC
Source organism: PVC group bacterium (assembly GCA_945870225.1). Taxonomy (GTDB): domain Bacteria; phylum Verrucomicrobiota; class Kiritimatiellia; order CAIKKV01; family CAITUY01; genus CAMBRF01. The sequence continues at coordinate 2,135 of CAMBRF010000048.1, forward strand.
ATGATGAAAGGCCGCGTAGGCGGCCTCCAGATCGCCGGCAGGAGCAAGCAGTTCGGTTCTCATTGCGCCGTACGGCCCCTCACCACCAACCCCGGCGTTTCAGATAGAAATAGAGGACGCCGGTCGTCACCAGCGTGATAAACCAGACCCAGATCCAGCCGAGTTGATTATCCGGGCCGGGCCAATGATGGATGTTCATGCCGTAATAGCTGGTCAACACCAGCGCAGGCATGCAGAGGGTGGCCATCACCGTCAACACCTTGATCACGTGATTCACCTGCATCTGCTGGATATTGAGATGCACCTGCAACACGCCGGTCAGCGAGTCCCGTGCATTTTCCGCCAATGAACTGATCCGGACCAGCTGATCCAGCAAGTCCCGGTAATAGGGCAGCATGTGACTCCGGACAATCTTGAACTCGGCGTGAGCGAGCCGGGCAATCGTTTCCCGCTGCGGCCAGGCAATCTGCCGGAGCCGTTGCACTTCGCCCTTCAACTTCATCACATCCGCGAGAATATCCTTGGAGGTCTGGTTCACCATGATGGACTTCTCGAGATCGGAGATTTCGACGGAGATTTCCTCAAGGGCGGGGGCATAGTCCTCCAGCAGAAAATCGAGGATCGTGTAGGTCAGCCGGTCCGGTGCGCGCGCCACGGTGGGGGCGTTTTTGAGCACCCGCTCCACCGTCGCATTCACACACTTCAGCCGGGTCCGGTGATAGGTCACCAAAAAGTTTTTACCGATGAACATATCCAGCTCATTGGCCTTCAGCTCGCCACTCGTGTAGGTAACGGCATGCACCACCAGGAAGAGGTAATTATCGTATTCCTCAACCTTGGCCCGGTCACTGGGAGCGAAGCAATCCTCAATGGCCAGGGGATGGAATTGAAAAACGCCTTCGAGAACCGTTTTGGCTTCCTCATCGGTGCACTCGCCCAGATCCACCCAGAATTGAACACCGTCATCCTGCAACACCACCTTAAGCAGATCGAGGGAAAGGTCCTGGCTGATCAACCGGCCTTGCGTTTGATTAAAAACAAAAGATTTGATCATGATTCGACTTTCGGTTTAACTTTTCGTCCACGCTTGTCGAAAAACTCCAATTGGGGATCCTTGACGATGTTATAAACCTTGAGGATGCGCAAAATCTGGAGCAGATCCGATTTTTCATAATTCCGGTTTACCCGCACGGCCGACACCAGTTCCAGCAACAGGGTCCGGAACGTCAGCACGCCATCCACACCCCGTTCCCGCAACCCCTGCAAGGTTTTCACCTGAAGCTCCTCTGAAGCAGGCAGTTCCGGAATGCACAGAATGATGGCCAGTGGCTCCCCGCCTAATCGTGCCGCACCCGCCAGCCGCGCGGAGCGCTCGGCATAGCGCAGGATTTCAGGGGCCTGTTCGTAGGTCCCCGAATAGAAGCGTTCCGAATGCCCTCCCCGCACTCCCACCACGGCCCTACGGATGGACTTCAAATGGGTGCTGGTCCAGATCATTTCCGTCGGAACCACATGCTCGAGCACCTGGGGATGGGTGATGAGGATATCAAGCTCCTCCTCGATCCGTTTGTTCCGCCCTACGGAGACATATTTACAGGGCTGGTTGACCATAAAGCCCAGATGTTCGAAATATTCCCTGACAATCTGTTCATTTACAGCAGACATTCCACACCTCCTCAAGGAGGGAATCCTCCACCTCGCACCCCACTACCGCCGCCCCCAGTTTCCGGGACAACACGAAGCGGGGTCGCCTGGCCAGCGTTTTCTTATCGGACTGCATGGCCCCACGCAGGACCGGCCACGCGGGCACGGCCTCGCCTTCAGGCCGGAGCGGCAGCCGCAGCGCCGTAAGCAGGGCCGAGACCCGTGCGGCATCGGCAGGGGCGAATCCCTCGATCTTGACCGACAGGTGGGCGGCAAAATGCATTCCCATGGCCACGGCCTCGCCGTGCAACCAGCGCCCGTATCCGCCCGCCTTCTCCAGGGCGTGGCCGAGGGTATGCCCGAAATTCAGGATCGCACGCGGGCCTATTTCCCGCTCATCCATGGCCACCACCTCGGCCTTGATTTCACAGCAGCGTGCGACGACGGATTCAAGCAACACAGGATCCCGCGCGAGCAGTCCATCTTGATGCTTCTCCAGCAAATGGAAAAAGGAGGCGTCCCAGATGATTCCATACTTCACCACTTCCGCCAGTCCGGACACATACTCCCGTTGCGGCAGGGTTTTCAGCAGGTCCAGATCGGCATCCACCTCAATGGGCTGATAAAAGGCGCCCACCAGATTCTTGCCTTGTGGCAGGTTCACACCGGTCTTTCCGCCCACGGAACTATCGACCAGTGCCAGGAGCGAGGTGGGGATTTGAACAAACCGGACCCCCCGCAAATAGGTGGCGGCCACGAATCCCGCCAGATCGCCGACCATGCCGCCCCCAAGGGCGACCAGGATGGCATTCCGGTCCAGGCCGGCGGACGCGGCCTGTGCGTATAAATACTCCACCCACTTCAGTGACTTGGTTTCCTCGCCGGCCGGCACTACGGCTCGCAAGCAGGTCATCCCCCTGCCCTCCAACTGTGCGCAGACCGCCTGGCCATGGAGCGCATCAACATGGGAATCGGAAACTATCAGAATGCGGGTCCCCGGTTGCCCGTCAAGGGTAGAGGCAAAGGAGAGTCCCTTTCCAATGTGGATAGGGTAAGAACGCTCCGCCAGCTTGACTTGAATTGTTGTTGCCATCAGTCGACCTCCCGCGCTCCGCATGCGGCGGAGACAGGCAGGTACTCTACCTCACCGCAAGGCATGAGTCAACACGAGGCGGCATTCAGGCGTTGGGGAAATCGATCAGGGTCTGCCGGTAGACATCGGGAAGGCCGATATCGAAACGTCTCCCCTTGACAACACAGCCGACAAACCCGTCCAGCTTGCGCAATTCATCAAGGCAAGAAGTCAACTGGAACTCTCCCCGCTCGCGGATATTGTTCCGGATATTCTCCTCAAGCAGATGAAAAATCTGGGGCTTGAGGATATAGATCCCGAACACCGTTAGAAAGGTGTCTTCCTGCAGACCGTCCACCTTGAGGTTGGCGCGGGCATATTCCACATCCGGCTTCTCGGCGAATTCCGTGATGCTCAGGATTTCACCCTCCTTCTGCCACATCCCCGTCACACAGCCGAAATGCTTCACCTGATCCGCCGGCATGGCCTTCAAGCCGACGACGCTCATGCCGGTTTTCTCGTAGACATCCATCAGTTGACCGGCACAGGAGCGGTCGATCGCGGAGGCGTAGAGATGATCCCCCAGCATCAGCAGGAAGGGTTCCTCG
>CAMBRF010000049.1 GCA_945870225.1 PVC group bacterium
TCCACCGAAACCACACCTCGCGGGATACCGCTTTCCTTCTCGATTTGGCGATAGGTTTGCCCCGCGCAATAACGCTTGAACGCCTCCAGAATGCGCGTGCGCCGGGGGCCGTCAGGGGTATTCGCCTCAATCGCGGCCACGCCCTCAGCTTCGATTTCGGCACCATCAACGGTCTCTTTCTTGGTTTCGGTCTCAGTCGCTTCGGCTAAACCCAGGGCTAGGGCGATGATCCGCTTAAAGCGGTAGGTTAAACCCGTTGGGTTTGCCTCGATCATGGCCGCCGCCTCCGGGAACACAAACTCAGAACCGTTGTCATTACGAGACTCCAGCACCAGGCGCAGCGGGTCAAATATAGGTATTTCAACGCCCGCGCCAGTCTTGCTCGTCTTGACATTCAACATGTCCCCTGTCATATCAACGGCGGTCCAGCGCAACCGGCATACATCACCCCGGCGCATGCCGGTACAGGCGGCGGCCGTAATCAGGTCGCGCATCATTTCATCATTGTCCGCCGTGGCCAGGATCGCTTGCAGTTCAGCGGCGGTAAATGGCACCCGGTGCATGGTTTGGTCGCCGTTCGGCTCGCGGCTTGCCAATCCCTCAAACGGATTTCTGGCCCCCTCCGGCAGGCTTTGCTTGAAAGCGGCTTGCAGGAAGCCAGCATGCTTGCGGGTGGTTCGAGGGGTCAGTCGGGTACGAAGCGCATCAATATAAGCGACCGCGTCTGACTGGGTCACTTCATAAACAAACGCGGCGTTGCTGTTGCGCGTTCCCATAACCGCGCAGAAGCGCATGATGCATGCCTTCACCTCGGCGGCATGTTGGTTAGACACCCGGCGGCCTTTGGGGCTGGCAAGCCAGTGGTCCGCCAGGTTGTCCAGCCGCACATGCTCCATGCGCCGACCGGTTTTGGCCTCGATCAGGCGCTCGACCAGATGAGCGGCATTGCCCTTGCGGGCGGCTTCATCCCGGAAGCGTTCGAGGGTGGCCTCGGCCTTTTCCCGGCTCGTCTCGAACGACTTATCCCCCGGTTCGAGCAGACTTCCTGACGCGGGAGGGGTGCCGTTCCACTTCACCCCCAGGTTTATGACCTTGCGCCTGCCAGCCTCTTTATATTCGCCATACCAGAATGGGCGAAGAGCCCCATTGCGTTGTGTTCGCAGCATCACCGACATAGCCGACCTCCTTTATTAAACGGACGGCAATATCATGAAACAATTTGTACAACGACACAAGCAAAAAACACACACAAACACACACACAAGGCATAATAGATCCAAAAAGCGATAAATTACTATTATAATTACGGTACAGAAACCGGACTGTCGATCCGGTGGTTGCGGGTTCGAGCCCCGTCGCTCCCGCCATTGCATGCAGGATTCCCTTTGTTCGCGATTCCCGTGTGAGGATGTTTCTCCGGGTTACTACCCGCCGCGATGCGCCTACCCTCTGCCGGTTTCATACGCGATCGACTGCCAAAGTGGCGGCCGATTTGCACCAGCCCTTCACGAGAGGCATACCCGGCGGTGGGTATACGACGTAGCGGGTGCCCGTTGAGTATCAGGACCGAAATGAGGTTCTGAAACACCGCTAGTTCGTCTTGAAAACTCCCCTGCAGTGGTATAGGATTTACCCAAGTTTATTACTCAACGGCTATTGAGATAGCGCTTGACCCTCTGGAACGCGCATTATGGATAGAGGCAGGCAGCCCCCAGCGTCGGTATTGCACTCCCCCCTTGTGCGAGCGCTGTTCGTGCCCGTTCTTCTGATGGCATGTTCCGGCTCATCCGCATCGGCTCAACACAACCACCGGCCCCCTGGCGACATCGATCCTGAACAGCTTACCATCGCGGCCACGCGGGAGAGGCTGACGCAACACGAGAAGAATATCGCCGTTCAGCAGATGACTCTGGCCGAGTTCGAGGCAAAAGCGCGGAAAATCAGACGGCAATTGGAGGCATTGACCCTGATGCCTGCCGACGCAATATCATCGCGCCTGCTGGAATACGCCGCCGAAAAGCACAAGGAACTCAAGGCTCTGGAAGGGCATATCGAGACAACGAAGCGTGTATTGGCCGACCAAGCGCAGTGGACGGAGACAGACCGGCGTGAACCGAACGCGCAGGAGGATCTATTCACGAGGAGGATAGCGGACAATCGTCGTCAATTCGCCAATTCGCCAGAAGATGAATACCGGGACAGGATCGAGCAACAGAATACCTGGTTGCTCGAAGAGGCGGCACAACGGCAGCGGCAGGTTGCGGAGCAGAACCACCTACTCATGCAGGAGGAGGAACCACCACGGTCCTGGCCGGAACGGCGCCAGGTACCTCTGCTTCCGACGGGCAATACCTTTGATACGGACGAACTTAGGCTTTGCCAGTTGCTGGAGAAGAAGGCCGTCGAGACGGGCTACGATATCGCCGAAATCAACCTTTTGGCAGCCAAGGGACTGCCTGGAGCCGAGAATCTTGACGTGGATCGGTCGCTCAAGACGCTCGATCTCTGGGCCGCCTGGGTCTGGCATGAGACGGACAGGCATTTGTACAAGTACCGGGAGGCGCCGGAGGAATACAACAGTTCCGAGGCGTATTTCCGCATCCTGATGATGATTTGCACCCTGCAGGAGGACTTCCATGTCTGCTACAACCGGGATCCGAAGATGCGGGCGGGGCCCGTGGAGTTGGCACCCAGCGATCTAACGTTCTTTGGCAACCCGAAGGATCTCTTTGTGAATGGATTAACGGAAAGCACGCACGAGGGGACGTGCGCCTCGTTGCCGGTTTTGTACGTCGCCATCGGCAGGCGCCTGGGCTATCCCTTGAAGCTGGTTGAGTGCAAGGGGCACCTCTTCGCGCGATGGGAGGACGACAAGGAGCGGTTCAACATCGAGGGTACGAATCGGGGACTGAACTGCTACCCGGACCGGGAATACCAGGAATGGCCCTATCCGATCTCCAAGGAGGAGTTGGCGACGGGCATGTACATGACGTCGTTGTCGCCGAAGCGGGAACTGGCGGCGTTTCTGGAACTGCGGGCGCTCTGCCTGAAGCAGAACGAACTACACGAGCGGCGCTCGACGGTGAAGATCTTTGCGGACGGGCTTCGGAAAAAGGAAGGCGTCGATCTTGACAGGCTCAACCGGCTTGTGGGAGAGTCTGGCGATGGCAACTCTATTTCGGTAACCGGGGGTGCCGATCCGGCTTTGCCGTATCAGGCGCTGACGAGCACAAATACATGGAGGACTCCAGGCGATGAAAGAGGCGCACCGGGCAAACACACGGTCTTTGCTACTGAGCGCTTTGGTGCTGAGTAGCTTCGCCATCCAGTCTCAAGCCTACTACCACCCCGACGAGGGACGATGGCTTTCCCGTGATCCGATTGGGGACATAGGCTTCGATCTCCAAGCAGGTGGCCGCTTCCGATCACGTCCATTTGCTGCCCATCTTTATCTCTTCGTCCGCAACAATCCGAGAAACCGTGTCGATGTTCTCGGCCTGCAGGAGTGTGATTTCTGCGGCCCGGACGTTACCGACTTCTTCGCGAATCTCATCAATTCCGCCGTCAAGTGGAGGTCCGGGTTCAAGGCATCGCGATGGGACGGCATGAACTGGATGCACAAGAACGGCATGAGCCTTGATTGGCTCAGCATGGCTGGCTCCTACAAGGTGACCGATTCAGCGGGGAAGTGTCTCTACCCATCTGGCACGAAGTGCGCGAACACCTACTGGCTATGCGGGGAATGCGTTCATGATCACTGGATTGGAAATTTCATGTACGCGTTCATCGGCAGGTTGTTCTATCTCCCTGACTGGATGGTCGACACGGGCGGAGAGTATGCGCAAGGGAAAGTATATGATGACCCCCCTTGGGATACGGTCGGCTACGACATTGCGCGTAACTTGTTCGATAAACTCGAGTCGAGTTCGTCGTCGGTTACCCTCTGTGCAACCTTAAAAGAAGACGCGGACCTGTGGAAGCAAGCGAACGACACATCAGTGACGGGCAAGAACTACCCGAAACCTCACGCCAAGGACTACAAAGACTGTGCTCAGTGTCCTTACGCTCTCCCCGCGAGCGTGACGGGTACCGTTCCTGGCGGCAAGTTCGGCGGTTCCTGGCCGTCCATCAAGTAGGCTTCTATGCGCAGACTTAATATCATCGGGGTTGTCTTTAACGGAATAGGTGGCATGGCCCTTGTACTGTTCTTTGCCTATCAGCGGGTCTTCCTGTCGGTTTCAGGAGCAAAGTACGTGACTACCCTAGATCGTGCGGGCGTGCTTTCAGAAGAACGCCTTGCTGAATACGATCCAAGTTTGGCCCATAACATGCGTTACAGCGTCGGCAACTACATCACGCAGGACCATGACCAGGCATTGTCCGTTGCCCTTCTCATCTGGGCAGTGGTTGTCGTCGTGAATCTTGCTATATTCTTCCGTCGTAAAGCCGTTCGACGCCCGATTCAGTCTTGAAGCCCGCGATACTGTCGCGTCGTGTTGCCTTCAACATCGAGGGTACGAATCGGGGACTGAACTGCTACCCGGACCGGGAATACCAGGAATGGCCCTATCCGATCTCCAAGGAGGAGTTGGCGACGGGTATGTACATGACGTCGTTGTCGCCGAAACGGGAACATCGTGGCGCGCCACAGAACTGCGGGCACTCTGCCTGAAGCAGAACGAACTACACGAGCGGCGCTCGACGGTGAAGATCTTTGCGGACGGGCTTCGGAAAAAGGAAGGCGTCGATCTTGACAGGCTCAACCGGCTTGTGGGAGAGTCT
>CAMBRF010000050.1 GCA_945870225.1 PVC group bacterium
ATGGCCTCCCCCCAGCGGATCACCCGTTGTCCAACCATATGGCTGGCTATTTGCCCGACCAGGTAGATCAGCAGCACCATGATGGAGACGGCGATGATCATCAGGACAGACTGCGGCGCGGTTTTCAGCAGTGGGCGGACAAACGGCATGGCCAGGGCTTCCAGGGCGGAGAGCATCAGTTTCAGCATGAACAGCGTCACCGCCAGGGGGATCAGCACGAACAACCCCGAAATGAAGCGGGTTCGGATATGCTTTCCCAGACTGGCCGGATGATGTGTCCTGATGTCTTTTGTCTTCTCGCTGATCGTTGCCATGATAACTGCACATTCTGGCGATTCTAGCGCCTTTTTTCCCGCGTGCCGGGCCTAAACCGTTGTAATAGCTGGAGGGAAGTCGAATACTACGAACACCCCCGGATCGAAGTCAATGCCAATACGACAACCCTTGATCTGTCTTCCGTTTTCTTCGACTACGGCAGCCTCCTCCTCATGCGGAAAGCCCTGGCATTGACCCGGCCACCGGCCACCTTGCGTGGCCGGACGCCATGGCTGGCAGCTAGCGGAGAAGCCCATCCACACCCACCCTTCCCATTCTCGTCCCACCATGGTTAAAATCGCCTGGGCGCACTTTGGACCGGATGAAAACAACCGGAAACAACCTTGATCAGACTCCCGCTTTATGGCATACCATCCTCTTGCTGAAGCGTTATGATGGACGGGCCCGCAAAAGGCTGTGAGCCAATATGGAGGTGTTTCATGAGCGAGCGGAATGGACTGTCGTATCGATTTGCGGGAATGCGCTTACGCGTCCTGTGTGCAGTCATTGGCGTCGTGGCGACACTGATCGGCAGCGTGGCCGAAGCGGCGAACCGCTACTGGGTTGCGGCGGCGTCCGCCGACTGGAGCAATACCGCCAACTGGTCCACGACCTCGGACGGATCGTCCGGTGCGAGCGTTCCTGGCAGTGCAGATACGGCGATTTTCGATGGTACCGGCAGCAAGAATGGTGACTGCCTCCTGAACATCGCGATCACGGTGTGCGGATTGCGGATCGAGAGCGGCTATACTGGCGCGGTCAAACAGGAAAACGCGACCATCACGATGACCACCAACGGTTTTTACCAGGCAGGTGGCGTGTTCGCAGGCGGAACGGCAAACATCTCGACGACGGCGGGATTCACACTCGCAGGCGGTGCGTTCACCAATACCAGCGCCATGCTTACAGTCTCCTACGGCAGCCCTATGTTCTCCTTCACTGGCGGCAGTTTCAGCCACAATAACGGAACGCTCCGCTTTTATTGCGTTCGAACTGCAAATAATAACACGAGCTATGACATCAACATCTCAAAACCACTGACACTGAAGCATCTCATTTACGATGGAGGGAACAGTAAAGATGTTTATTATTATACTGGCTATATACTCAATCTTACCGACACAGGTGCGCTGATCGTGGAAGGTGATTTTACAATGGATCCTGTTTACTACCTAGGGGCTAGCAAAGGAATTATCGAGTTGCACGGCAACGTTATTTTTGGATCCAAGGTTTCCTACACAAGAATCGTAGCTGCGACCAGACTATTGATCAACGGAACGGGGAACCAGACCTATACGTCAACCGCGGCCGGACGACAGCCTGGTCTGTCGGTGAACAAGCTTTCCGGCAGTTTTTCACCGGCAGTCGGCACTACAGGCCTGTCTAGCTATAGATTCGAACTCATTTCGGGTGATTTCACTGCCCCCGAAGGGGTTTTCGATATTTTCGAATTGCCGTCTAATATCAACATCTTCTCTTTTACCGGCGGTACCTATGACGCGAACAACGGCACGCTCAGGTTCTCGGCTTCAGGCGGGAGTGATAGAACGCTTACCATATATCTCCGCCAACCGCTGAATCTTCAGAATCTCGCTTACACCGGCGGCAATACCGACGGATGGCATACCCCTTATTCACTCGACATCGCTGAAAGTGGCTCTTTGACCGTGGATGGCAATTTCACCATGCAAGGGACCAAACCGATCGCAGATGCCGGAACGATGGAAGTACACGGCAATATCGAGATTGGGGCAGGTGCCAGCGGCGGCACGACCAAAATTACGCTTGCGGGTGCAGGTCAGCAGGAACTCACCCGGACCGGAGGAACATTTCCGGGAGGCCATCTGACCATCAACAAAACCGGTGGCGAGGTCAAATTGGCGACGGACTTCAGTCTGGCCTACGCCACCCAGAGCTTGCTGTGGCAGGCCGGCAACCTGAACCTGTCATCGAACACACTGAACGTAGGGAGCAACGTCACCATCAGCGCTGGCACGAAGTCGCTGGGGGTCACGGTGGCGGACGCCACCAAGGCCGGGCGGCTGGCGGCGACCCGTGCCGTCAGCGGCATCAATAACGTGGATCTGAATATCCAGATTGCCGCTGCAAAAACAGATCCCGATGGACAGACGTACACCATCCTCAGCAACAACACCGCGCTCAGCACGGAATTCGCATCGGTGACGTGGACTTCCCCCTGGAAGGGAACCGTGGCCTATACGGATAACAGCGCTAAGAATGTCACGCTTGCCGATGTGTTGTACGGGGCGGTCGGCTCGATGATCTTTTTCCGCTAACCGGGTTGCCGATTGAATCAAGTTCCCGCCGAGCATAAGGCCGCTTGGAGTTCTCGCAGAATTTCATCCAGACCACCGACCCGGTAACGCCTGCAGACGTTACGAATCTCGTGCAGGTCTGCCTCGGGGTCCGGCATGGATCACCGATCCTTCTGGGCTGGGGAAATCCCGGAGAAACGCCTGCTCATTCCCAGAGCTTCAAGAACCCGTTGCTCGATGGACATCGCGTGCAAGCGATTCAATTCAGCAGCAAAGGATTGCTGCGCACAATGGCTCTTGCGCATCGCGGGGAACGTCTGCGTTCCCCGTGCGTTATTCGAATTTTGCAAAGCAGCCCTACTCATGGTATTACGCTGCCAACAGTGCGCGTGAAATGCAAGCTGCAAAAGGGGCGGCGAAGGGACTGCCTTTGCCCCCGCAGCGGCTCGAGAGAACGCTCGCCTTCCGGATTGCAGGTCGGGCACCCCTCGCCTCTCCACCTGCACCCCCGCCACCGGCCACCTCGCGTGGCCGGAGCGCTGGCCTCCTGCTACAACCCTGCCACCCTGCCCCCCCACTGGACTCGTCATGACCACCCACGGCAACCGCTAAACTGTTACAAGTCTGACCGCTTATGCCTTCCGAATGCCATCGACTTGCGCCTGTGCCCAATGGTAGATCTCGGTCGCTAAATCCACCGCCGTGAGCCAATCACGCCGGGTAACCGGGATATCCTGGCCAGGATAGCGAAATTGGACCGCATACTTGGTCAGCGTCGGCAACACCAGAAATGTTGGCGACATGGGCAGCCGCTTTGGCAGGTTGTCTATCAGAAAGGCTAAATCGTGAGTTCGCGGCAAGTCCGTATCCAATGCCAGATAGACAGCCTTCAGCGATTTCTCAGCGGCCTGCTGCGCATGAAAACAGAGGTGCGCATAACGGATTGCCCGTGTTTTCTTCACGCGCGCAAGCGCAAGGTCACCTTGCGCGTCGCGCAACCAGACCTGGGCGGGATCAGCGTGCATAGACCTCATGACCTTCCGACAGCGCCGTCTTGTAGATCGAGTCCCTCCGCTGGGCGTGTTTCGCCAGGACAGAAGGCGTCGCCACAAGAAAGTCGCACGGAACGGGTTTATTCCGGACCCCGCTGTTGAGCCGGTCCATGATCCGAGAAGGGCGATCACGATCCGGCACGACGACCAGGAAATCAAGATCGTTTACCGTACCGCTCGGGTTGCGAACGGCGGAACCGAACAATAGAATGCGCAACGGGGCTGCCTGTTTTACAATCTGAGGCACCACACTCCCAAGCCAGCGTTCAATTCTGTTGCCGGATGCATTCATGACTTCAATCTACCGATTAAGCAGTTGGATTGCAAGTATGGCGATCTTTTCCCGGCAATGCGCATGTTGGCTGTTTCCGGTGGCGGTGCCGCCATCTTCCCGCTGAAGACTCATTGCACCTCACCCAGGAACTGCTCGACGGCGTCGAGCATGGTTTCCTCGTCGAAGAATTTGACCGCCGGCGTTGGCACGCTGCTGCGGAACCAGTGCCCGTAGCGCTTGGTCATCACGCGCCGGTCGGCCACGATCACCAGTCCGCGGTCGGTCCGGTGCCGGATCAGCCGCCCGAAGCCCTGCCGGAACCGGATGACCGCGTTTGGCAGCGAGAAGCCCGTGAATGCGCTTTGCCCCGCCGCTTCCAGCGCCTCGCAGCGAGCCGCCACCACGGGGTCGGTGAAGACCGCGAAGGGCAGCCGCGCCAGCACCACGCACGAGAGGGCCTCGCCCACCACATCCACCCCCTCCCAGAACGAATGCGTTCCCATGAGTACCGAACTGATGTCGAAACGGAACTGCTCGGTCAAATCCTCGCGCGAGGCGTTTTCCCCCTGCGCCAGGACCTCGATCCCGCTGCCATGCAGTTCCTCGCGCACGGCCGCCGTGGTCTTCTGCAGCATGGTGTAGCTGGTGAAGAGCGT
>CAMBRF010000051.1 GCA_945870225.1 PVC group bacterium
TCTGCGCGAACCGCTCCGCAATCAGGGTGTCGGTGCTCAAGGGGAGATTGGTGCCGTGCTGCTCGGTGGACCCGATGGTCACGACGGCCGTTTTGGTATTCGAATCCTCGATTTCCTTCCAGGTGCTACAACATGTAAGCATGATTACGTTCCTATCCGTGTGATTGAGGTGCCATCAGCTACCCTGAGGCTCGAATATTTCAGAGCACGATAGAACTTGTCACCTCGGGGGGCAAGAAGGAATGAAGTACAGGATACCGAAACATGCAGCATAAGGCACATACCTCACCGCAGAATTGTGCTAGATTGAGACATATATTTCCTCTTCCCTAAAGGCCTTACATCGTGCGATAATATAGTTGTCGCCAAGCACTTGCCGTGGTTGGAATCAGGAGGAGTCGAAAATGGAAAAAATTTGTAAGGTGTCGATAGCGTTGATGCTTGCCGGGGTGCTGTGTCATTCCGCCTATGCGCAGAAATTCGTGGCCCCCGGAGGCTCCGGGGATGGGAGCACGTGGGCCAACGCCTACGGCAGCATCCAGAGTGCCATTGATTCCGGCGACGCCAACGTTTACCTGAAATACGGAGCCTATTCGAACACCACCGAGATCCTGATCTCCAACCGCACGGTGAACCTGCGTGGTGGCTACCTCGGCACCGATGGCGACCCCTACGCCAAGTCTGCCACCCCGACCATCGTCACACGGGCGACAGCGAGCAATATCCGCATCTTCCAGGGAACGAACTCCACAATCCTTCTCGACAGCGTGACCGTTAGCAATGGCTACCTGGCGGCAAGCGGCCAGGGCGGTGGAATGCGGCTGGGGAACTGCCAGACGACGATCACGAACTGCACGATCACCAAGAACGGCAATCAAAACGTTATAATCTATGGAGGTGCCCTCCATGTTAATGGAGGTGCATTGACCATCGTCAATAGTACGGTATCGCAAAACGGCCAGGCCAGCTACGTCTCCGGTACGGGATACGGGGGTTCCATCTATTCACTCGGGAGCGCGAATGTCACGTTGCGCGACACCGTCTTTTCCGACAACACGCTCTACTGCTACAATCCTTCCAAAGGGGGATGCCTATACTTGAACGGCGGCAACCAGCGAATCGAAAACTGCACCTTCACCGGGAACCAGTTTTTGGATACCTCGGCGGATGACGGCGTGGTCTCGCTGGAATCACCAGTCTCCCTCGTGGTCAGCAACTGCACGTTCACGGCGAATACCGCGACCGATAGGGCCGCCAGTTACGGTTCATCCATCCTTGTCATTCGCGGGACCTGTCCGGCAGGCGCGGTCGTCAGGGACTGTACTTTCATGGAGAATAACATGGGTAGGGTCTCCTGGGCACTATGGTTAGTCACTAGCGGGGGGGGGATTACCCTGCAGGACTGTGTGATCGGTCCGAACAGTGGTCAGGGCATACACAAGAGCGGAACTACCCCGCTGACCTTGAATAACTGTCTCCTTGCCGGGCACGACGGACACGGGCTGCGAATCCTGAACGGGGCGGTTACGGTGCTCAATTCAACCGTGGCCAATAACGGTGGTTGGGGGATCACCAATGCAATTGCCACGGCCGTGACGCTGACGGACTCGATCATCTGGGGAAACATCGCCGGTGGAGTCGGCGGCGCAGTCAGCGCCAGCTACATGAATTCCCAGAACGTGCTTTCCGGGACCGGTAATATTTCCACCGACCCGCGTTTTGTTGCTGGTTACTATCTTTCGGTCAACGGCATGCCTTATCAATCTGCGGATAGCCCCTGCATCGGTGCGGGTAGCGCCCCGGCTTCCGCGTTCGGGCTCGATACGCTCACCACGCGCACGGACGGCACGGCGGACTCTGGGACGGTGGATCTGGGGTTCCATTACACATCCGGGGTCCAGGCATCGAATCTGGTGCTATACGTCAACCCGTCGGCTGGCTTCGATACGAATAACGGATGGACATCCGGCGCGGCGCTGAAAACCCTGACCAATGCCATGGCGCGCGCCATTCCCGGCAGCACGATCAATCTGGCGGCGGGCACCTACAGTGCGGCATCATCCGGCGAAGGATTCCCGATTACGATCTCAAAAGAAAACCTGCGCATCATCGGCGCTGACCGGGACACCACCATCATCAACGCCAACAGCGCCAATCGCGTGTTTTCCGCCAAAGCCAAGGGCACGCTGTGGATTGAAAGCATGACGATTACCAATGGACTGAGTTCAACTGACAATGTAGCGCCCGGTTTTAACCTTGGCGGCGGCGCGATGCTGCTTAGCTGCCGGACCACCATCACGAACTCCCTTTTTACAAAAAACATACGTACAACTTCCAACATTAACGGCGGGGCCATCTACGTCAACAGCGGGGCGCTTTCCGTACTCAATTCCCGGTTCGCGGATAACGGGCTTACATCCGGCGGAGGTGGAAACGGATGCCGAGGCGGCGCGATCAGCTTAAACAACGCTAACTCCGAGATACGAAACAGTATTTTCACGGGAAATCAGATCAACATCTACGCCTCAAGCGATGGCGGGGCGATTTATGCGTCGGGCGGCAGCCATGTCATGGCCGATTGCCAGTTTGCGGGCAACCTCATTCAAGCCGCTGGCAGTGGGGGGGGCTTGCTTAGTTATGTCAATCCGACCGGGTTCGTGATGTCGAACAGTGTTTTTGGCGCGAACACGCTATTCCCCTACATTACAAGCGGCTTGATCCAACTCACCGGCACCGGTCCCTCTAATGCGCAGGTTGTCAATTGCGTGTTCACGAACAATCTTCGAACCGGGGGCAACGCGCTCTTCAACGCAATCTACACCGCGGCGTCCAGCGGCACTCTCACCATCCGCGACAGCTATTTCAAGAACAACCCGGACAAAGCGATTTACAAGGCAGGAAACGGGACTATGAACGTGGCGAACTGCCTGATTATCGCGCAGGCTTCGCACGGCATCCATACCACGGCGGGCACAGTGTCCATCTTGAATTCGACCCTGACGGAGAATCAGCACTGGGGAGTGACAAACGCGGGGTCGACGGTTACGATGAAGGACTCGATCGTCTGGAACAACACGCTGGGCGGAGTCGGTGGCGCGGTCAGCGCCACCTACTGCAACTCGCAGAACGCGCTAGCCGGCACTGGCAATATATCAAGCGCCCCAGCGTTCGTGCCGCCGTTCTACCATCTTTCGGCAGCAGCGTTGCAGGGCGGTTCGGACAGCCCCTGCATCAACAGCGGGAGCGACCTGGCGACCAATCTCGGGCTGGGGGCGGCCCCCTGGACGACGCGCACGGATGGGGGGGTGGATTCGGGGCAGGTGGATATGGGCTACCATTACACCAACGGGACGGGGGAGGCGGTGTTCTTCCTGACGCTCTTCGTGGATGCAGTGAACGGTGATGACGGGAACACCGGCGATGATCAGGGAGCGCCGCTCACGACCATCACCGCCGCGCTCGGGAAGATTTCCTCTGGAGGAACGATCCATGTGGCGACAGGAACGTACAACACTGCGCTGGGCGAGACGTTTCCGCTCGTGCTCGGCCAGAACAACCTGAGCCTCATCGGAACCAACCGTGCACTCACCCACATTAACGGC
>CAMBRF010000052.1 GCA_945870225.1 PVC group bacterium
CCACGGTGCCGAACCCGGCCGGGGAAGACTGGCTCCGGTATGAGCCGCGCCTGCAATCCCCGAACAGCGGGAAGGCCTCCATTCGATTACGTGTCCGGGAATGGGCCGATCACGTCTTGTTTGTCGGGTATGACGTGAGCGTCGGGAAGGATGGCACGGGGTCTGGCAGAGGGACACGGACGCTGTATTCGGCAGAGGTGCCGCATTGCATGGCAAAGAGCCGGACTACGCAGGAAACAATTCCGCTGGGGAATGATGGGGAGACGGTTTGGGGGAACATCATCCGCTGATGGCGGATGATGTGTGAGGCGTAAAACGTGAGAAGTGAGACGTGCGGGCAGAAAAAGATTGTTTGAACAAAAGAGCGCTAAGGGCGCGAAGAAATACGAAAGAGGGAGAAAATGGCTTTGATTCAAGAAGGGACTTATGAGGGGTTGACGGTGGCGGCGAGCATTTATGAGGCGCCGAGCGGGGCGGTGATGTGTTCGATGGTTGTGGATGTTGGTGGGACGCATTTGAAGGGCGGGATCTGCCTGGTCCAGAAGGATGGGACCCTGAGCGAGCGCGGGTTCAAGGATGTGCAATTGATTTTCGGCTGGACGGAGTGGGACTGGGCGAAATGGGATCAGGAGCCAGAGGCCTTTGCCGGGGCGGCGGTGCAAGCTGTCGTTGAGACGGTCCAGGGTGAACGCGGAGAATTCTCTTCCATCAAATACATCAACCCGCCGGGCGGTGGACAGCGGCTGGAAAAGGCCGACGCGAAGGGGTTGGCGGCGAAGTACGGGGCGAAGACCCGGGCGTTGTTCGGTGGTTCGCCCATCGACCGCGCTCAGGGCAGGCCTCCGCTCACCACAGGTGGTTCGATCCAGAAGGCGGATGGGACGAAGGGGACTGAGGGGACGAAAAGGACACCCTCACCCCAACCCTCTCCCCTGAAGGGAGAGGGAGCAGATCGGGGAGGGAGAACTCCGCCGCCCCCCACCCCGCCTCCTGCACAAGTGGCGATTAATCCGTCCTCGATGGAGGAATGCTGGGAGCAGTTCTGCCAAGTCAACGCCAGCAAGACGGAGTTGGAGCTTTATGACCTGTGGCCGAAGTTCGTCAAAGAGGTGACCGGCAAGACGCAGATGGAAGTGACTCCCCAGGGCTGGGGCAAGATTCGGGACGCGATCGGGGGAATGTTGCCGTACTAGGGAAGTGAAATGTGAGATGTGAAACGTGAAGAGTGAGGGGTGTTGAATGCAGGAACTTTTGATTGAGAAGATTCGTACGGATGGCGGTGTGCAGAGCCGGGAGCGGATCAGCGATGATTATGTGATGGAGTTGGCCGAACTGATTAAGGCCGGGAAGAAACTGCCGCCGATTGATGTTTACAGCGATGGGACAGAAATATGGGCGGCGGACGGGTTCCACCGGATCCTTGCTCATATCAAAGCGGACAAACGGACGGTTCGTTGCAACGTCCACAAGGGAACCAAGGCTGACGCTATGTGGGCGAGTTGTGCGGCAAACCAGGAGCATGGGTTGCGGCGGACGAATGCTGATAAGCGGCATGCGGTGGAAATGGCGCTGAAAATCAATGGCGGGAAGAGCGACCGGGCGATAGCTGACCATGTTGGAGTAAGCGATCCATTTGTAAGCGGACTGAGGCGTCAGGTGCTAACGGTTAGCACCTGCGAGCGGGTTGGGAGAGATGGGAAGACGTATCGTGTGCCGCCTCCACCCTCCTACGCCCCTTCGACGTTGCTCAGTGCTTCGGAGGGCAGGCCCATGGGGGGAGAACGGACGGAACGGACTCAACGGCAAGGGATTGAGGGAGAAAAGAGACCCTCACCCCAGCCCTCTCCCCTGGAGGGAGAGGGAGAAGAACGGAAGCGAAAGGCGCCCCCGCCGCCCCCGGCCATGCGCCCTGTCAAAAAGGACCGGCTTGATGAGGTTGGCCAGGTCATCCCGGACCATCTTGAGCGGCTTTTTGACCGGGCGGGCGAGGTTCAGGCTTTGTTGTCAAAAATCAGTGGCATCCGAGGGGTATTGCGCACCGCGCAGGAAGAAGGGGACGTTTTGTATGGCGATGTCAACTGGCAGTCGGTTGAAGCCGCCCTGCAAACCGCGTACAGCGACCTCAAGGCCACGATTCCTCATGCTGTGTGCCCGTGGTGTCACGGCACGCTGACCGACCACTGCAAGGGATGCGGCAAGCGCGGCGTGGTGGGACAGTTTCGATGGGATACGACCGTCCCCAGGGAGATGAAACCGTGAGATTGCGGTCATACCAGGATGAGGCGGTACGCCGAATAGAGTCCGAATGGCAGACCAGCCGGTCAACCCTTCTGGTTTTGCCGACAGGGGCTGGGAAAACGGTGACGTTTGCGGAGATCATTCGCCGGGCATTCCCACGGCGGGCACTTGTCCTGGCACATCGCAAGGAGCTGGTCTATCAGGCCCGCGATAAAATCGCGACCATGACAGGCTGGCGCGTGGATGTGGAGATGGGTGATTCCCGCGCCGACATGGGGTGTATGTTCGGCGGTCCCCGCGTGGTGGTGTCCACCATTCAAACCCAGTCCTCCGGCGGCGACGGTGGCGGGCGCATGACCCGATTTGACCCGCGCCTATTCGGAGTGGTAGTGGTGGACGAAGGACACCATAGCACGTCCCCTCAATGGCGCAGGGTCTTGGAATGGTACACCAGCGGAAACCCTGACATTCGCGTGCTGGGAGTGACGGCTACGCCCGACCGAGCAGACGAGGAGTCGCTGGGGCAGGTCTACAACACCGTGGCCTTCGACTATGAAATAGCGGATGCCATCAATGATGGGTGGCTCCTCCCTGTAGTTCAGCAGATGGTCAATGTTCAGGGTCTCGACTTCTCGCAGTGCCGGACCACGGCGGGCGACATCAATGGGGCCGACCTTGCCAAGGTGATGGAATACGAGGAGAACCTGCATCGGATCGTCGCCCCGTCCATTGAGATCATCGGAAACAAGCGCACCCTCGTATTCAGCGCCAGCGTCGAACATGCCGAACGGATGGCGGAGATGTTCAACCGCCACAGGCCAGGCATGGCCGCGTGGGTGTGCGGGGCCACGCCGGAAGAGGAGCGTGACCGGATCAACAAGCATTTCCGATCTGGGAAGATCCAGATCGTCTGCAACTGCGGCATCTACACCGAAGGGGCGGATTTTCCGGCCGTGGAGGTCGTCATCATGGCTCGCCCGACGAAAAGCCGGTCGCTTTACGCCCAGATGGCGGGCCGCGCCCTGCGGCCG
>CAMBRF010000053.1 GCA_945870225.1 PVC group bacterium
GCCGCCCGCGAGATCAAGGAGGAGACCGGCCATGAGGTGGTCGCCCTCCACTCCCTGGGCGGCCTCTATCCCTCCCCCGGCTATGTGGATGAATTGATCCACCTGTTCTTCGCGGAACTGTCGGAATCCGCCGAAATCCCGAATGGCGACCATGACGAACGGATCACGGTGGAATACCTGACGCGGGAGGAATTCGAGGCCATGGTCGACGGCGGCCTGATCGAGGATGCTAAAACCCTCGCCGCCTGGCTCCTCTTCAGCCGCCGCCACTGACCCAAATTTCTTTACAGCCGTCCTTATCCCGCTAGACTCTCCGCTATCTATTCTCTTCAAGGAGAAGGGCTCAAGCAATCTATTCAATGAGGGTGAGATGTCCATAGTCAGATTCAGTGTATCGCTCGACAAGGCTCTGGTGGATGAGTTCGACCAGAAAATCCAGAGGGAACAGTGCCCGACACGATCCAAAGCCGTTGGGGACTTGATCCGTGACAGCCTGGTTCAGACGGAATGGCAGGCCGGGAAGGAAGTCGTCGGGGCCATTGTACTTGTCTATGATCACCATAAGAGTGATATCGTCCAGCGACTTACCAAGGTCCAGCACGACTGCCACGATGCCATCATCTCGACGCAGCACATCCATCTGGATCACGACAACTGCATGGAAATTGTGGCAGTTCGCGGCAAGCCGCCAGGGATTGAATCCATTCTCAAGCGGCTCAAGGCGGTTAAGGGGTTAAAACATGTCTCCCTTGCCTCCGGCACAACCGGCGTCCGCCTGCCCTGACCCCTATGAAAATCAGATGCGAATGGTGCAGCCAGGACCCCCTCTACATCTCCTACCACGATGATGAATGGGGCCGGGCGGTTCATGAGGACCGCCGCCTTTTTGAATTCATCGTGCTGGAAGGAGCCCAGGCGGGGTTGAGCTGGCTTACGATCCTGAAAAAGAGAGAGAATTACCGCAAAGCCTTTGATGGGTTTGATTTCGAGCGCATTGCCAGGTACGGCCAAAAGGATATCACCCGCCTGCTCAATGATCCCGGCATTGTGCGCAATCGCCTCAAGATTGAAGCGGCGATCAAGAATGCGCGGGGCGTCCTGGCCATCCGCCAGGAATACGGTACGCTGGATGCGTTTCTATGGCGTTATGTGGGCGGTGTCCCCGTGAAAAATGCTTGGAAAAAGATGGCGGAGATTCCCGTGACGACGAAGGAATCGGACCAGATGAGTAAAGACCTGAAGCGCCGGGGGTTCAATTTTGTCGGCTCAACCATCTGCTATTCGTTCATGCAGGCAGTCGGAATGATGAACGATCACACCACAGGTTGTTTTCGCTACCGGGGCACGAAATGACACGGGCAACACTCCCTCTGCCCGCTTGATTGCTTTGACCGCGTCCGCCTTATGCGGTATTTTTTCGACCTGTAATGAATGAGACCCGACAAAACTATACAACAGAACTGCTTCTGGTCACCATCGGTCATGGACTGCTGATCGGGGCGCTGCTGGCCGTCTCCCTCATTCAAGGATGCGATGCACCGGTCTCGGATATCAATTCCCCCATGGAGCTGATTGTGGAAGCCCCGCCCGGTGATTCCGCGCCCATCCCCACCGATCTCGCCCCTCAACAGCCGGATATAACACCGGAAAATGTGCCGGAGAAGCAGATCAACGAGAAAAAGGACGAGTCGCCTCCCGACCCGGATGATGCGCCCATCCTGCCGCCCAAACTGAAGGATAAAGAGAAAAAGAAAACGGATATCAAGCCAGTGGAACCGAAGAAACCGGACGTCAAGCCGGTGGATTCCAAAAAATCGGACAATAAAACCCCGAAGATCAAAGTCAGCGACAAGCTCGTCAAACGCCCGCTTCCCGGCGGCAAGGGCAAACTCACCGCCGAGGAAGTTCGCAAACTGCTCGAGCGCGGAGCGAAAATCGGCAATAAATCAACGCTTTCCGAGGCCGATATGCGGCGCCTGCTGAATAGCGACAGCCGCTTTGGCGAAGGCTCGGCCGTGACACAGGAATTCATCGTCCTGGATATGGTGCGTCAGGCCATGTACCGCGCCTGGAATCAGCCGACGGATATCGGCATTGCCGGCCTCGTCACCCGCGTGGAACTGACCTTCAATCCCGACGGCACCATCGTGGGGAGCCGGATGACCAGCAGCTCCGGCAATAAGACCATGGATGCCTCCGTCCTGCGCGCCGTTGAGTCCGTCCGCCGCGTCTCAGGGTTACCCTCAGGCTATCTCTCCTCCCATCGCCGCATCCCCGTTGCGTTTGAATTGACAGGAAACAACTGAAGGAGATAATGCGCCCCTTATGAAAACATTTTTATTCGTGTCCCTTCTCGCCGTGTCCTTGACGTCCGCCGCCTCCGCCCAGGAGGTCCGGGTCGTTAAACCCACCGGCGCCAAAACCAGTCTGGATGTTTCGGCGTTCGGCGCCGCTGGCGCCAATGGATTTGTATTCCGCCAAACGCTGACGTCGGATCTTGACCGCTGCGGCTGGTTCTCGATGGTCCGCCCCGCCTCCTTCACGGTCACGGGCTCGTGTCATGACAATGCCGGCACCCTCACTGTGGACTGCCAGGTCTTCAACGTCCTGAAGTCCGGCGTCGTGCTGAACAAAACCTACACCGATGCCTCCCCGAACGCACGGAGGCTGGCCCACAAGGTCGCCGATGACATCATTATGGCCATCAAGGGCTTTCGCGGGATCTGTTCAGGACGGATCGCGATGATCGGGAACGTGACCGGCAACAAGGAGCTGTACATCTGCGATGCCGACGGGGGCAACCTGCGCCAACTCACCCATGATAAATCCATCAGCCTTGCCCCGCGCTGGGCGCCCGATGGCTCCAAGATCGTCTACACCTCTTTTCTCAAGGGCTTTGCCGACATCTACATGATCGAACTCCCCTCGGGCAAGCGCTCGGTGGTCGCCCGCAGTCCGGGAATCAACATGGCGGGCGGCATTGCCCCCGGCGGCGGCGAAATGCTGATGGTCTTGTCGAAGGACGGCAATCCCGAGGTGTACTCCAAGTCGTTTGGCAGCGCCCAGTTGACCCGCCTCACGCGCACCCCGCGGGCGGGTGAAGCCAGTCCGACCTGGTCCCCGGACAGCTCCCAGATCGCCTTCGTCTCCGATATGGCGGGAGCAGGGTCCCCCCAGCTCTACGTCATGGA
>CAMBRF010000054.1 GCA_945870225.1 PVC group bacterium
CGGCCGCAGGGCGCGGCCCGCCATCTGGGCGTAAAGCGACCGGCTTTTCGTCGGGCGAGCCATGATGACGACCTCCACGGCCGGAAAATCCGCCCCTTCGGTGTAGATGCCGCAGTTGCAGACGATCTGGATCTTCCCAGATCGGAAATCCTTGTTGATCCGGTCACGCTCCTCTTCCGGCGTGGCCCCGCACACCCACGCGGCCATGCCGGGCCTGTGGCGGTTGAACATCTCCGCCATCCGTTCGGCATGTTCGACGCTGGCGCTGAATACGAGGGTGCGCTTGTTCCCGATGATCTCAATGGATGGTGCAACGATCCGGTGCAGGTTCTCCTCGTATTCCATTACCCTGGCCAGGTCAGCCCCGTTGAGGTCGCCCGCCGTGGTCCGGCACTGCGAGAAGTCGAGCCCCTGAACATTGACCATCTGCTGAACAACAGGAAGTAGCCACCCATCATTGATGGCGTCCGCTATCTCGTAGTCGAAGGCCACGGTGTTATAGACCTGCCCCAGCGACTCCTCGTCGGCTCGGTCAGGCGTGGCC
The DNA here is from genome assembly GCA_945870225.1 of PVC group bacterium. Classification (GTDB taxonomy): domain Bacteria; phylum Verrucomicrobiota; class Kiritimatiellia; order CAIKKV01; family CAITUY01; genus CAMBRF01. Next base: position 545 of record CAMBRF010000054.1, read on the forward strand.
GTCACTCCCAACACACGAATGTCAGGGTTTCCGGCAGTGTACCACTCCAAAACCCTGCGCCATTGTGGGGACGTGCTGTGGTGTCCTTCGTCCACCACCACCACCCCGAATAGGCGCGGGTCAAATCGGGTCATGCGCCCGCCGCCATCACCGCCGGATGACTGGGTTTGGATCGTGGACACCACCACGCGGGGGCCGCCGAACATGCACCCCATGTCGGCGCGGGAATCGCCCATCTCCACATCCACGCGCCAGCCAGTCATGGTCGCGATTTTATCGCGGGCCTGATAAACCAGTTCCTTGCGATGTGCCAGGACAAGCGCCCGCCGCGGGAATGCCCGGCGAATGATCTCCGCGAACGTCACCGTTTTCCCTGCCCCGGTCGGTAAGACCAGAAGTGTCGACCGGCTGGTCCGCCATTCGGATTCAATCCGGCGTACCGCCTCATCCTGATATGATCGTAATCTCACGGCTTCATTTCCCTGGGGACGGTTGTATCCCATCGAAACTGTCCCACCACGCCGCGCTTGCCGCATCCCTTGCAGTGGTCGGTCAGCGTGCCGTGACACCACGGGCACACTGCATGAGGAATCGTCGCCTTGAGGTCGCTGTACGCGGTTTGCAGGGCGGCTTCAACCGACTGCCAGTTGACATCGCCATACAACACATCCCCTTCTTCCTGCGCGGTGCGCAACACCCCTCGGATGCCACTGATTTTTGACAACAAAGCCTGCACCTCGCCTGCCCGGTCAAACAGACGCTCAAGATGGTCCGGTATGACCTGGCCAACCTCATCAAGTCGGTCCTTTTTGACAGGTCGCATGGCCGGGGGAGGCGGGGGAACGCGCCCGAGGGCCAGAGGCGGCAGAGTTTTGCGCGGTTCAGGCGTAACCGCTTGATTTGGAGGAGGAGGCGGAGGAATCCGCCGCGCTGGATACTCTTTTCCGTCCTTCCCGGTGACCTTGTCAGGTTGGCAAAGTTTGCCAACCTGACGCATGGCATTCTTCACCTGCCGGACCAACTCACCCGACACTCCGACATGCGATGCAATGAGCTCATCACTTGATCCTGCTTTCAGGGTGTAAGCCAGTTCAATAGAGTGTCTTTTGTCGGCGTTCGTCCGCCGCAACCCATGCTCCTGGTTTGCCGCACAACTTGCCCACATCGCGTCAGTCTTGGTTCCCTTATGGACGTTGCAACGAACCGTTCGCTTGTCCGCCTTGATATGAGCGAGGATCCGGTGGAACCCGTCCGCCGCCCAAATATCGGTGCCGTCGTTGAAAACATCGATAGGCGGCAATTTCTTCCCGGCCTTAATCAGTTCGGCAAGCTCCATCACATAATCATCGCTGATCCGCTCACGGCTCTGCACGCCGCCATCAGTTCGAATTTTCTCAATCAAAAGTTCCTGCATATGAAAGTCCCCGCGCGTGTTGTTGATCCGGATACGCGCGCCCCCGGCTTCCGCCTCAGTACGGCAACATTCCCCCGATCGCGTCCCGAATCTTGCCCCAGCCCTGGGGAGTCACTTCCATCTGCGTCTTGCCGGTCACCTCTTTGACGAACTTCGGCCACAGGTCATAAAGCTCCAACTCCGTTTTGCTGGCGTTGACTTGGCAGAACTGCTCCCAGCATTCCTCCATCGAGGACGGATTAACCGCCACTTGTGCAGGAGGCGGTGGAGTAGGGGGCGACGCCTTGGGTGCAGGCGGTGGAGTTCTCCCTCCATGCTCTTCTCCCTCGCCCTTCAGGGGAGAGGGCCGAGGTGAGGGTGTCCTCGCCGCAGGTGCGGACGGCACGCCACCAAACAGCGCCCGTGTCTTCGCTCCGTACTTCGCCGCCAATCCCTTTGCATTCGCCTTTTCCAGCCGCTGCCCTCCGCCCGGCGGGTTGATGTACTTGATGGACGAGAATTCCCCGCGTTCACCTTGGACAGTCTCAACAACCGCCTGCACCGCCGCCCCGGCAAAGGCCTCCGGCTCCTGATCCCATTTCGCCCAGTCCCACTCCGACCAGCCGAAAATCAATTGCACATCCTTGAACCCGCGCTCGCTCAGAGTCCCATCCTTCTGGACCAGGCAAATCCCGCCCTTCAAATGCGCCCCGCCCACATCCACCACCATCGAGCACATTACCGCCCCGCTCGGCGCCTCATAAATACTCGCCGCCACCGTCAACCCCTCGTAAGTCCCTTCTTGAATCAAAGCCATCGTCCTCTTCCTTTCTAATTTCTTCGCGCTCCTCGCGCCTTCGCGTGAAAAACTCTTTCCGTTTCGTCCGTTCAGTCCGTTTCCTCTACCGAATCACCGCTCCCCAAACTGCCTCCCCATCATCCCCCAGCGGAATCGTCTCTTGCGTAGTTCGACTCTTTGCCATGCAATGGGGCACCTCCGCCGAATACAACGTGCGGGTCCCAGCCCCGCGCCCCTTACCATCCTTCCCAACGCTCACGTCGTACCCGACAAACAAGACGTGATCGGCCCATTCCCGGACCCGTAATCGAATGGAGGCCTTCCCGCTGTTCGGGGATTGCAG